>CAZUUK010000068.1:4545-17001 GCA_964622675.1 uncultured Planctomycetota bacterium
TCCTCCTTCGCTTCCCTCACCCACGACACCGCGAGAAAATGCTCAACGGACCTCCAACAACGATTCCGTTATCGCGTCCTTGCCGCCCGTCACATCTTTGAACTCGTAAGTGTCAATTATTGCTCGCCCTGTACCCATTCCCGCACCTTTAGACCTGATTTCGATCGAGAATCCGTCCTCTTTCCCTAGCAACGCTTGCACGTGGAAGACTTCCTGACAAAGATTACTTTGGAATCTCTTTGCTCTTAACTTCAGACGGACCAAGCGACCAAGTCTCCTGTGCCCATCAGGCGTAACCCGGAATGCTTCCCACTCGTACCCATTCGGAAGTGACACCATGCTGTCTTCGATCGGCCCACCACCGTCTTCCATATGCAGCAATAGTCTGTCCAGGTCTATGACAAGTGAAATATCGTACGCGTCATAATCGTCACCCTGGCCGGGACGTGTGTGGCGCCACCGTTTCAATAATGACATCACGCCATCGCTGACCGCCGCAAAGTCCTCATGGCTTTTTCCCTCCCAAGCACGCCGGGCCTCGGCCCCTTCACGTTCTTCTCCACCTCCGCATCCGAACGTCACAACTCCAACCCCCAGCACAATCACCGCGAACCACGTCGCCTTACACTTCCACACATCACTCCTCCTTCCCTCCCGTCTTGCACAAGAACTCCTGCCTCAGTTTCTCGATGTCTGGCTGAATAATCCGCCAGCCGACCTGACCGCGTTCGGGACTGCAACCGCTTGGCGGCCGCGATCCTACCTCCAAAACTCCCTGTCCAGCGCCCTGTATTGAATCGCCTCAGAAAGATGCTCGATCCGGATCTCTTCGGCTCCATCCATATCCCCAATCGTCCGCGAAACTTTCAGAATCTTATCGTGCGCCCGCGGAGTGTAATCGAGACCACCTGTAGTCAGAAGCGCAAGGCCCGAAATTCAATTTCCCTTCCCCGGACAGCCGGCATCAGCTAGAGAACTTCTTTGACACTCCCCCGAGAAGTCCGCGGAAGTGAGTATACGGAAGCAGACGTTCGAACTGCAGCCTCCCAACCACGAGACCAGGGTGAATTCCTAGCCCCGAGGCGAACCGGCGGATCACAGCGCCGCTAAACCCACCGCCGGAGCTCTTGATCCTCCTAAGCCTTCGGAACGAATCAGTTGGGATAATCCAATCCTGGGCCATTCGGTTTGCCGCGGCTTCCTCTTGCGACTGGGCCTCTGAAGATGCTCCCGGTGCTGGCTTTGACCAACTTGTGTCCAGATAAGAGCGTTTTGTCTGTGAACTCATAAGAACGTGAGCGAGTTCGTGCATGAGCGTGAACCAGAAGTAGTCAATCCGCACATACCGTAGAGACAAGGCGACAACTGGTGACCCCCCGCTGAGCCATAACGTAGCGCCATCGACATAGGTCCTGGGCACGTGCTCAACAGTAACATACCGTATGCCAAGATCCGCCAGCTTATCTGCTACCCGATCCTGCCAGTTTTCCATGGCCGAAAGCCTCGGTAGCTCAGGAGCTGCTGCCCGCAGCTTCCGTGGCTCGAAGCAGCCAGCCTCTTCTTTCTCCGCCAACGTCTCGGCTCTACGGATCCACGCAACCAACCCCGGGCTATCCCCGATCGCCCTTCCAGAACGGCGGAAACTCGCCACGACCGACGGAGATTGGTCTAAGGACGCGACACCGAGGAACTTCAAGACCGCGCGTTCTAGCTCTCGTGCGTCCTTCGTTTTAGGTAGCCAGCCACGTCTCACGAGTGCGCTCACGGGGACAACGCGGTATATGCGAGCCCTTTGAGCAACCGCTTCGCTCCCTGTACCCGCCATTGCCTGGTGCAACGAATATGCGGTCTGCAGGTTAAGCCAGAACTCTGCGGACGTTCCCAGCGCCTTTCCCAAAGCTACAGCCGTCTCGGCGGTGACGGACTTTCTGCCTGTCACAATTTCGCTGATGACCTGCGCGGGCCGCCCCAGTATTTGAGCCAAGTCCGATTGCGTCCATCCACGAGCCTGGAGCTCTTCCTGCAAAATTTCCCCGGGCGCAACTGGAACAGCGGCCGTTCGCGTCCGTTTCATGGTTATCCTCCGTAATGCTTGCTTACTTCGGTGACAATAACCACCGTCTCGCCAGCCTCTTTCTCAAACCGCAGGAGCAAACGCCATTGCTCGCCTAGCCGCATGGAGTAGAGGTGGCGCTGTCGTTTGAGCTTCTCCAGCCTAATGCTCTTGAGCGCGCGGAGATCGCGCATGTCCGCCGCACTTTCGATACATGCCATGCGTTTGAAAAAGGCCTTCTTGACAGCGCTTGGATATCTTGCTTCCCGCGGGTTTTCGTAGTACAGCTTCTCGAGCTTCTTGCTTTCAAAGCGGAATTTCACATCTGCCTCAGTAAATTATACATTGAAGGGGAGGGTCTGTCAAGGGTTATTCACCCTTTGGGTGAATAACCCTTGACAGACCACCCCCAGCCCGACTAAGTCCTTACACGCCAACACCTTACATGCGTCCACGGTCACCTCGCCGTCCTCCCCGCATTCAGACCCCCTAAGAGAACTCCTACCTCCAAAACTCCCTATCCAGCGCCCGGTATTGAATCGCCTCAGAAAGATGCTCGATCCGGATCTCTTCGGCTCCATCCATATCCCCAATCGTCCGCGAGACTTTGAGAATCTTATCGTGCGCCCGCGCAGACAACCCAAGCTCCCTCATCGCCTGCCTCAGTAGCTCGCTGCATTCGGTCGAAAGTTTGCAGTGTCGCCTCACCAGCTTCGAACTCATCTGCGAGTTGGTAAGAATCCCGTCTCCCCGCAGCCTTTCCGCCTGCGCTTTCCGCGCCTTCTCCACCTGCTCCCTGAACTCCTCCGACCCCGGCCCTTTCGGGCTCCCCGAAAGCTCCTTGTAGCTTATCGAAGGTACCTCCACGTGAATGTCAATCCTATCCAGAAGCGGCCCCGAAATTCGCGAAAGGTAATTCCTTATCTGCGACACGCTGCAGTGGCACTCACGCCTCGGGTCCGTGTAGTAGCCGCAAGGACACGGATTCATCGCGCACACCAGCATAATGTTAGACGGATAGGTCACCGACGTCGCCGCGCGCGAAATCGTCACGCTTCCCTGCTCGAGCGGCTGCCTCAGCACCTCCAGCGTCCGCCGGCTGAACTCCGGCAGCTCATCCAAAAACAGCACTCCGTTATGCGCAAGACTCACCTCCCCCGGCCGCGGAAAGCTCCCCCCGCCCACAAGCCCCGCCTCACTTATCGTATGATGCGGCGACCGGAACGGCCTCGTCCCCGTTAGCGCCCTCTCCGGTGCAAGCAAACCCGCCACGCTGTGAATTCGCGTCGTCTCGATAGCTTCCTCCACCGCCAGCGATGGCAGTATCGAAGGAAGCCGCATCGCCAGCATCGTCTTCCCCGACCCCGGCGGCCCGATCATTATCGCATTGTGCGCCCCGGCCGCCGCCACCACCAGCGCCCGCTTCACGTGCTCCTGACCACGCACGTCCCTGAAGTCGTGCTCGTAACTGCTCGTCTGTAGAAACGCCTCCTCCGGATCCACTTCTGCCGGCTCGATCTCAAGCTCGCCCGAAAGAAACCCGACCGCGTCCCCGAGTTCTTCCACAGGAATTACATCAACGCCCTTAACCACCGCCGCTTCGGAAGCGTTCTGCTTCGGCAGAACCAGCCCTCGCAGCCCCGCCTCGCGGCATGCAAGCGCCATCGAAAGCGCCCCCCGCACCGCCCTCACCGTCCCGTCCAGCGCAAGCTCGCCCACCAGCGCGTACTGATCCAGTACCCTTGACTGAAGCTGCCTGCTCGCCCCCAGAAGTCCCGCGGCTATCGGAAGATCGAAGGACGGCCCCTCCTTCCGCACGTCCGCCGGCGCCAGATTGATCGTCGTACGCTTCGTCGGAAACTCGTACCCGCTGTTTCGCACCGCCGCCCGCACCCGGTCCCGGCTCTCCTTCACCGCAGGATCAGGAAGGCCCACCACAACCGTCGTCGGCAGCCCCCCGGAAATATCAACCTCCACCTCCACGCGATACGCCTCAATCCCATAAACCCCAACGCTCTGCACTTTTGCAAGCACTCTGCGACCTCCACCCAGATTACGCGAAGAATTGTAAATCTCCGATCACTCCCCTCGCAAGGCCCTTCGTGGAAATGTGCTCCAACTCATCGGTCAGCGGAATTTGAGGAAAACTCTGCTCGCGAAAGCTCCAAGCCCGCGCCGACACGCAAACCCATCGCCCCTCCGCAGAACCTACTCGCCGCCTGATGCCGCCCCGCCTGCGAACACCCCCGTATAAACCGGACCCAGATGAATCAGCTTGGACTCGCTGTAAGAGACTTCCCTCAGCCCGCTTCCCGCCATCAAGCCCCGTACCTCTTCGGGAGATATTCCATGTGGTTCTCTCGTCGACTCCTTGATGAAAAGCCTCCCGTTCTCCTTCAACGCGCGTGACAATGCCTCAACTCTCTTCTCTCTCTTCTCGCGCTCGATCTCATGCAGCACGAAGTGAACGACCACCACGTCGAACGATCGCTCTTCAAGGCCCACGCTCGTTATGTCACCGGCGACGAACTCAACGTTCCCGTATCTCCTCAGCCGCTTCCTTGCCACCCTCATCCACGCCTCGGACGTATCGAGGCAGGTAACCCGCCCGCCTCCCCTCAAAAGAATCTGAGCAATATGCCGGCTCAGCGCTCCCGACCCGGCTCCGAAATCCAGCACCCTCTCACTTCCTTCCAGCCCGATTTCCTCCGCCGAGCGCCTGTAGAAAAATCTCGCCAGCCCGTGGTTCAGCACGGCATCACTAATCAGCTCAATCCGCGTCGGGTTCTCAAAACTCATCACTGCATCCCAAACATGCGCTTCGTTACATCAAGAACAAAACCTTAGATGCCGCGTCCTCCGCACTCGAAGGTCTCAATGCCACCGCCCCTCCTTATCCCTCCCGAACCTCATCCACGGCCCCGAGTGCCCCCGCTTCAGCGGCACCTTCCTCTCCGTCACCTCCTGCCCATCTATGATCACCTTGACCGGCGATCTCAGATCGAGCACCTCCGGCCGCGGAACCAGCGAAAGCGACGCCACGTTCTCCGTCTCGATTCTGATGACGTTATCCTCTACCTTCGCCTTCACTCGCCCAGGCTCACCCGGATCCGCAAACCTCTCAATCCATATCCAATACGCCTTGTTGTACCTGAGCGAGAACGTCGTGAAGTCAATCGTCTTCGGATACCGCACGTTCCGGTGCCGGCTGAAGAAATCAATTATCTTGTCGAACGCGTCAAGGTAGTCCTCGCCCAGCCCGTGCGCCGCTCCCGGATACTCGTGGTACTCCACCCCCAGCCCCAACTCCCTCATCTTCTCCACCATCGGCCGCGCCTGAACGTCCACCGGCGTAACCGGATCCGCATCCCCGTGCAGCACAATCACCGGCACGTGCAGCGCATTCATCGGGAAGTAATAGACTGAGCGAAGCGTGTCCACGGTTCCCCTGTCCCCCGTAGGATTTTCAGTCGCCATGTTCGCCACCGACACCGCCGAAATCGGCGCTATAGCCGCTATCTGGTCGGGATGCTGCAGCCCTATAAGCCACGAAGAAAGGCCTCCGCCCGAAACCCCCATCAAATAAACCCTCTCCTCATCCACGTTGTAATCCCTCTTCATCTCCTCCAGCACCGCGAAGAAGTTCACCTCCGCCTCGAGCCGCCTCGTCTGCGACGGCCACACCGCCATAAACCCCTTCTCCTCCAATCGCTTCAGCGTGTGCTCCCAGAGTGCCTTCACTCCCGGCAGCCACTCCTTCTCCCGGTCCGGCCCCTCCGCCAGCAAATGTGCGATCAGAGGAAACCGCTCCGAAGGATCGTACGCACTCGGTATAAAGACCTTATACAGCCGCACGTGCCCGTCATACGGAGAAACAAACGCCCGCTCCACCAGCCCTTTCTTGTCTTTGAGCGGGTCGACTCTTTGCCCGAACGCCTCCGCTAGCCCCTTCGCCTTCTCCACTTCCTTCTCACACGCCGCAAGCCTCTCCCGGAAATCCTCCACCGTGCCGCTCTTCATCTGCCGCTTCGCCTCCTCCACGTAGTACCATAGCAGCAGCGCCGAGCTCCTCGCCAGCCCCCGCGCCACTCTTTCCTTCTCGAACTTCTCCGCGCTCTTCCCAAGCGACTCCAGCGACTCCTTCACACCTCCGAACTCCTTTCCCGCGCAAACAAAACTGTGCGCCGTCCGAACCATCATCGTCCCGCCCGGACTCGTCACCGTCACCCAGAACTCATACCGCCCGTCCACCAGCCCTTCCGTCTGGGCGGCTACCTCCATCACCCCGTCCGTCCTCGGCGCCTGCTCGTATTCACCCCCTCCTACTACCTCCCACGCGGCGGCCTCCGACCTCAACTCCGTCCTTACCCGGAAATCCCGATCCTGAAGCGGCATCGTCGTCCTCGAGAGCGACACCTTGAAGAGCTCCGGCTGAAAGCACACCGTCCCGCTTGTCACGCTCCTCCAGGGGGTGCCCTCCTCGTCCACCGCATCTTCCGTCGCAAACTGATACGACGCCGAGTAGAGCTTCCTTTCACTTCCCTTTTCATACACTTCCAGCTCAAACCGGTTCCCGCTGTCGCCGAACGCCCGCCCCTCCAGTTCGACCGAAGCCTCCTCCCCCGCCGCCAGTGACAGCGCCTCCGCCTTCCAGCCCTCTTCGCTCCAAGCGAAGATCGTTTTGACCTTGACCTCCACGTCCGCGTGCGTGCCCCCGTAATTCCGGAACTTCAGCCGAACCTTATTCATCCCCTGCCTCCACGCCGGCATCGCGATCTCCGACAGCGCCACCGACGAACGCCCGAACACCATATCCCCGTACCACGGCGGCCTGAAGCCTCCACCCCCGAAGGTCAGGTAGCTTCGCGTTCCCAGCCCCGGCCGGCTTCGCCCGAAGTTGACGCCCACCGTCCTCCCCGCCGCAATCTCCTCCCCCGAAATCTCCTCCACCGGAATAGCCATCTCCACCGACCAGCTCTCCTCCCCTCGACTCACCGCCGATTTCCACTCCGCGTTCCACGAAACCTTCCCCAGCCCGCCTATGTCCGGATATCGGTTCGCTCCATCCCGCTGCGCCCCCAGATAGTCCACCAGAAAAACCTTGCTCGTCTTGTTATCGTGGTTCATGTCCAGCATCACCATCACCGCATCATCCGACGTGCTCGCCTCATCGCGCGCGTGCTCCTTCGCCTCCTCCGGCTTCGCATCCGGCCCGCCGCACTCGAAAGCCACGTACAGCCTCGACGAATCCGCCATCACCCTCACCACCGTGTCTTTCACCTCACCCTTGCTGACGTGATCGACCAATGTCGAAATCGTCTGAGACCCGCTCCATTCCTCCTCCCCGATGGCTCCGTCTATCGCGGGAGCTTTCTTTACGATGGGACAGAATATCGTCCGCGGATTCCTCTCGTACGCCGCCGCCACTCCAATTAGCGCAAAGGTCACGCAGAGAAACACCGAAAACTCCACCGCCCGCCTGCCGATGAACTCTCGCCGCGACATCCATCTCCTCCTTCTCTCCAGCCGCACCTCTCGCACCACAAGTCTCATTCAAGAGAGCGATACTAACCCCAACTCGCCTCCGAGGAAAGCTTGGTCCGCGCACAGCAACAAAGCCCCGGTTCTAAGGATGGACAATGGGACTTTGGGCACGAACAGGTGTTTGCAACGAAGCGATACGGAGAGAAAATGTCAACGCGAGTAATTTATCCTTGACGCGAGGTAGTCTATAGCGTACTCTAAGTCATGTCTGAGTTACATTTCTGCCTGGGACGCTAATTGGTCAAGGAGGAAGGATATGAGACCTGAGCAGAAGTACGCGTGGTTCGTTCTGGGAGTCTTTGCGGTCGCTCTCACTGGTTTCTTGGTGCTTACTCCGCTGCTGGGTGCTGGGGCCTGGGGGGCCTTCGGCTTGCTGGGGTTCTGGGGCTTACCGCCTCTGTGGTTATACGCACGACGCCACTCGGAAGAAGTGCGCATGGACGAGCGAGACACGCTGATCGCACAAAAAGCAACGCTCGCAGGCGGGATGTCGTCCTATATGGTCTTCGTTCTGGCCTGCATGATCACCTGGTTTGTCCGCATGTTCCGGGGAGACCAGATGTTTCGAGATCGGACAATCTCCATCCATGTGCTCCCCCTTATCGTCCTATGCGGTGCGATTGCTCTCGTCGTGGTCAGAGCCGTTACAATTCTGGTTTTGTACGGCAAGGGAGGAAACAGTGTCCGGAACTGAGCTGACGAACCTCATCAGGAGGCTGCGTTTTGACCACGGTGAGATGACTCAGAAGGAACTCGCCCGTCGCGTCGGAGTAGCCCGCCAGACCATAATCGCCATTGAACACGGGAAGTATGCGCCCTCGCTGCTGCTGGCCTTCCGAATCGCTCGTGTGTTCGGCGCGGGTGTCGAGGACGTGTTTCAATACAACGAGGAACCCTCGGACCAGCAGCCGGCAGGCTCGGCCCAGCCGAATGAGGATGCGAAGGGAAAGTCGTAGAGGCGCAAAACTGAACAGCCCCCTCCCTAGGCAAACTCCATCCGCACCTGGTCTCACGGCGCTGAGACCCCGCTGAACCGTAGCCGGCGATCTCAGACAACCATCGCAGCAAGCTCAAGCAGAGCAGCAAGGACGGGGGTAGGGGAGGGGCACGTTGAGTTACCTAGCCTGCCACACACCATCTTCGCCTCGCACGAACGCCGGTCCGCCCGTCTCAGGAAACATTCCTTCGAAGACCCTCTGGCCGTCGATGATGACCTTCACCGGCGCCGACACATCGAAAACTTCTGCATCACGAAGGACGCTGAAGCCCGTAATGTTCTCCGTCTTCACCTCAACGGTGCTCCCTTTCGCTTCGGCCTGGACTCGCGCGAACTTTCCATTCTCTGCAAACTTGCCTATCCTGATCCAGTAAGCCTTGTTGTACCGTATGCTTGGCGTTGAGTAATCGATGGTCTTCGGATGGCGCACGTTGCGATGCTTGTCGAAGAAGGCGAGGGCTCTTGCGAACCCGTCGGCGTAGTAGTGGCCGAGACCGTGTCCGACGCCTGGATATTCCACATACTCCACATCCAGACCCAGCTCCCGCATTTTCTTCACCATGGGTCTGGCCTGAACGTCGACCAGGGTGGACGTGTCCGCATCACTGTGCAGGATCATGACGGGAAGGTGCAGTGCGTTCATCGGATAATAGTATGTGGAGCGCGCCTTGACGACAACCTGCGATTCTTGCCCCGGTGCCTCGGTGGGCAGAGCCGCGCGTTCTTCAGAGAGGATATGCGCTCTCCACCTCGTCCGCATATCATCGGGGCCTCCAGCGGTAATAGTCACCGAGGAGATCGGGCAAATGGCGGCGATCTGGTCGGGATGCAGCAGCCCTATCGTCCACGATGCAAGGCCGCCACCCGAAACGCCCATCAGATAGATCCTGTCCGGATCGATGTTATAGTCCTTTTTCATCTGCTCCAGCACGTCAAAGAAGTTGGCCTCGGCCTGCAGACGCCGGGCCGTCGGCCAGACCATTATGAATCCCTTCTCCTCGGCCAAGGCCAGCGACCCGGAGCGCACTCTTCCCTGCTCATCTGAAGAGGACCTCCAATCCGGAGTGGGACCTCCGGACAGCATGTAAGAGATCAGCGGATAAGGCTTTGAGCCGTCGTACGTACTCGGTACGAAAACAGTATACGGGCGTATTTCTCTATGGAATGAAGAAACGTAGGCGCGCTGTATCACGCCCCTCTGCCCAGCGAGCGGGTCCCTGTCCTGCGCGAAGACCTCAGCCCTCTTGACGGCCTCGCGCAGGAAATCTTGCGCAGTTGCAAGGTTCTTGCGGAACGCGTCGGTCGAGTAGACGCCAGTAATAGTACCGGTGTCGATCACTCTCTCGGCCTCTTGCACCAGGTATTCGAGCATCAGAAAGCTGCTCCTGGCGAAGTGCAGCGACTCGGCGCGCTCCGGGTGACGAGCTATGCTCTCGTGAAGCTGGGCAAGCCCGGCTTTGAGCCCCCCGAACTCCCTCCCAGCACAAATGGAATAGTGAGCCGTATCGAGCAACTCTGCCCTGCTCTCCTGGGCAATTGCGATACTGAGCACGTAGCTCCCGTCAGACAGCCCGGAAGTGTCAGCATCCGCACGGACCTTGCTCCCCGGCAGCAAGTTATACTCTTCGGCTCTGATCAGTTCTCCGGAGTCCTGTGCTTTGAGCTCCGTCCTTACCCGGACTTCTCCCCCACCCGTGGCGCCTTGGGTCGGAGCAAGTTCCACTGTGTACGGGTCCGGCTGGAGCCGGACGTTTACACTTGTCTTGATATCCCACGTGTGCCCCTGTTCATCCATAGCCTCTTTTGGCGCGAACAGGAGATTTGGCGCGCCGAAATTCAATTTGGAATACGTGGCGGTATACAGTTGCTCGCCTGTTTGCGCCCGCGTCAGTTTCAGATCGAACTTGTTCTCCCAATCGCCCACGACGCGCCCGGTAAGCTCGGCTCGCGCCATGCCGCCAGGCTCAAGCGTTAGGCTCTTTGTTTCCCATTCTTCGCCTCCCGCGATGGACGACGCGCGCGCGGCTATCTCGACCGCTTCTGTGGTCTCGCCGTAATTTCGCAGCTCCAGACCGACCGTGTTCCTCCCTTGCCGCCACACGGGAAGATCGATTTTTGAGACAACCACGCTCGGCGGGCCACAAACCACATCCGCAAAGATATGCGACCAGTAGAACCGGCTTATAGCGAGAGGGGACGTCACCATGTAGGCGTTGTAGGCCAGATCGGGCCTGCGGCGAAGGAAATTGATGCCAAAGGTCGTTCCAGGCGCGATCCGGGTTCCTGTCAAATCACGTACAGGGATCGCCATCTCCACGGACCAACTGGACTCGCCGCGACCGACGGCCGATTGCCAATCGCCGTTCCAGCTTATGTCGTTGCCGCCTTTGTGGCCCGTCCCGGCGTTGGCTGCGTCCGCCTGCGCCCCGGAATAGTCAACGGCAAACATCTTGTTCGTCTTGTGATCGTGATCCAAATCCACAAACACTTGGACAATATTGTCCGTGGCAGCGACCCCGTCACGCTCCCTCTTCTTCGGGTCTTTCAGCTTGCCGTCCGGTCCTCCGCAGACAAAAGCCACGTATAGCGTCGACTCATCGGCCATGATCTTTATAGGGGTATCCGTGACGATATTACTGGACGTGGCAGCCTCGGCTACCTCCCGCCACCTACCTGGACGTGTCAGAGAATCAATAGTCGTGCTTTCACTCCACTCGTCTTCGTTCACCACCCCGTCTATTGTCGGGGCTTCTGAAATGATCGGGCAAAACAGTGTGCGAAGCTCAACATCTTGCGCCACGACACTCCCGGAGAGCCCCAGCAGCAGGATCACCGACAGGACGCGCAATAGCAGACACTTCTGGAAGCCTGCGTAACTCTGTGGCATCGTCACGCCTCCTTCGTACTATGGCAGTTCGATCGCTTTTCCTTCGCGCCAAGGAGAGGCAATTCTTCAACCGCAGCAATTATATTGACAAACAGTCGACCGTGCTACAGCCGCGCTTCTGGCGTCCCTGATCTTCGTTCGCGCTTAAGAGCGGCTCAGAGCCGCGACGTCAGGTTCGGCGGCCGCCGAGACCCCCATCCGCACGGTATCTGACGGTGTTGAGACTCGGTTGAAGTATCCGGGAGACCGTAGCCAACCACCCCCGCCACTTCGAGCACAGTAATAAGGACGGGGGTGGGGGAGGGCGCCAACAAGCGATCTTGCCCTTGACATTTGCCGGATCAACGATATAGTATATGTGCTGTTGGAACATCGTCTTTGGTCGAGCACGTTCTGGAAAGGAGGCGTGAGTATGAGCGTTGCCAGAGAACAACTCATCGTGTTGTCGCGCCTCGGGCAGGCTTGCTGACCAACGTTGATAGCTTATAGCTGAAAGCCGACGGCTGCCTGCTGACTGCAGCCGTTTTTCTTCCATCAACGGCCGCTGGCGTGACATACGTCCGCGGCTCTTTCATTCGGATTCCCATCGAATGCCGGGCCGCAGAGTCATTCTGCCGCGGTTTCTCCATCTGGCAACGAGGGCTTTGGGAAGCGTTTCAGATCAACGTCGATGGGTCAGTACATGGCCCATCCGTCCTCGATCCCCCCGCGGTGGAACGGTTGGAAAGTTAAAGGTGTAGGAGAGACAGATGACCAGGCCCAAACGGCCGCGATCCAGGACTCAAGTGCTGGAGGCGGCCTTCAAGTGTGAGCGGTGCGGCAGGGTGGTTCCAGCATCCGTGTCCGGTTCGGAGCATCGCAATCACTGCCCATGGTGCTTGTGGAGCCTGCACGTGGACCTCCGCGCGCGCGACCGGCGCTCCGGTTGCCGCGGCCTCATGGAGCCGATCGCCGTGTGGGTGAGGCGTGGCCGGG
>CAZUUK010000069.1:0-16037 GCA_964622675.1 uncultured Planctomycetota bacterium
CGATGTCGAACTCCACGTCTTCCGCTTCCACGGCCCGCATCCGCTTCGACCAGCCATTGCGAATGGTCTCCGTGCCTGCGACCGTGAACATGAAGTACTCGCTAATGCCCTCCTTCACGATCGCCTTCTCCGCCTCTTCGAAGTCGATTAGCTCCGCCGCCAGCTCAGCCTTTGCGAATGATTTCCGCGCCACGAGCCTTCGGAGCTCCTCCAGCTGCGTACCGCTTTCTGCAGAAACCCGGATGCCGTACCGCCGCGCCAGGTCAGCGATCTTCTCCACCAGATTGATTGTCCCTACGATCAGCCTCACCTGCGCGTTCTCGTACTCCTCGCCAGAGCTGTTGTAGACCCGCACGTACCCGTCAAACTGCATCTTCGTCTCGTCGGGGTCGCACACCGCCACGTAGTCCATACTCCACGTCAGCCCGCTCGTAAAGTATGATACTTCCACCTTCACTTGCCCTGCGTACTTCGACTCGATGTTCCAGATGAGATGCTGCGGCTTCTGGCCCGGAAACACCGTGTCCGCCACCTCTATCTTGTCTGCGTGTTCCAGCGGCCGGAACTCCACGCTCGTGGGGTCTATTAGCGTCCCCGACCAAGAGAACTGAAGCTTGTTCATGCCCTCTTTCAGCGTGACGTAACGCGTCTCCTTCACGAGCGTAATGTCCTCGGAGTTGTAGATCGTAAGCTGCACCGTCTCTCTGGACGGCAGCGTAACCAGGTCAACGTTCTTCGCCGCGGCCCACGAGGAAACCAGGGCCACGATCATTCCCGCAAGTAGAAATCTCGCTCTCATGGCCTGCCTCCTCACTGCCAAAGGTTCTTCAGCGTAAAGTGGAACAGAACGGTCTTCTTCTTCACCTTCCCGCCGCTTCCCTCCGGTCTGGGCGGAAGGTCAACGTGAAGAATCGGAGCAGCCCCGCCCATCTCGAAGGTCATCTTTATCTCCTTCGAGGTCCGCCGCCCCTTCTCCCATTCCACGTCGCCGTGCGTGTTGCCGAAATGCTCCTGCCCCAGGCGGTTTAGCTGCTCGACGATACTTATCGTGCATGGCTTCGGCTTGTAGTTCTCTATCTCGTACTTGATGACCATCTCCAGGTCGAAAAGGTTGCCCCGCACGTTGTGCTTCTCTTTCGACTCGATGATCCTCGTGCAGATAACGTCACGCGCCTCACCCAGGTACAGCTTCATCTCTCCATCCAGCGGCGTCAGCCCGGCCCAATCCTCACCGAGGAACGCTTCTCCCCCGTGCCCGTCGTCAATGAAGATCCGCACCTTCCCCGGCTGCAGCGGAAACTGTCCCATCCCGTGCTTCTCATCGTTGATAAGCTCGTAGTGCATCAGCACCTTCGAAGCCATCGGCTTGTCCGGGTTCAGCGCCCCATGCGTGTACCAATCGAACGTGTACGTCTTGTCAATCGGCACACCGTCAAATCGCTCCAGAAGCATCTTGATATCCTCTTGCTGCCCCACCTGCTTCAGGAACCTCTCGCCGAATCCCGCCCATACGCCTGCGACCCCAAACTCCTCACCCGAATAATTCCGCAGTTGGATGTAGTCTCGCAGAACCAGGACCTTCTCGTCCTTATCCGCCAGCGCCCTGTAGCTGAACGACCTCGTCAGATTGGAGATCAGGTAGCTGACGCGCACCTTCGCCGAGCACGGCTCAGCGGCAAAGACTTCCCAGACCAGCGCGTTCTCGCCCGGCGGGTACGCAACGTTGATAACCCCGACTTCGTCCACCTCCTGTCCGGCTTGCTTCACCTTTCGGATCGGACGAAATCCATCGCCCTCCTTGATCGCAAGCGGCCGGAACTGGATCGAGTCCTTGTCTATTGACGTATTCGACCAACTGAAATCGATCATGTTGTTGCCCGCCTGCGGCGTTGACCTCAGCAGCGGAACGATCCGCTCCTCCTCGACCAGCGTGAACTGGCCGTTATCGAGCTGGATCTCCACCCGTTCCCTCTGCGGAAGCGCGGCAAGCTTGATGCGGGCTGCCGCCGGCGAAGCCATAACCGCCATCGCCAGCACCGCCAGCATCAACACCTTAGCAAAGACCAATCGCTTCATATTCGCCTCCTTCCAAAAGGACATTCTGTTCCGGTTCTACTGCCTTAGACGCAAACTCATTTCGCGAAGTTCCCCAAAATCCGGCCATGGAAAGGCTTCGCAGGCTACGCAGGCGAGCAAAAACCTCTACTCCAACTATCGGCCTCAAACGAAAAGAGCTGGAGCGGCATCACTAAACGCCGCTCCAGCCACGCGTTATGATTCTCCCAGCTTACATCACGTTACGACGGCATCACCGCCTCCCTCCAGACGGTTCGACCACAGCCTCCGGTGCCACCTCTAGCTCCATACCACCGGAGATGGGCCGTCCGGTGAGCTTCCGATAGCTGCTCTCTATCGATGAGCGGACTCCGCGAAGGATCGAAGTTTCCCCGCTTGGAAGCTCTGAATACCTCTTCTCCAGAAGCTCAACCGCCCTCAAGTCTCTCATCTCCGCCAGAAGGCGCGCCGCAGTAGTTACCCACGCCAAATCCTGCGATTCCAGCTTCTCTAACAGAAAATCATTCGTCTTCGGACTCGCGATTTCACTTATCGCCCACCATATTCTCTCGGACTCCGGGTTCCCCCAGGCGCCGTCTTCGCCAGCCTGGAGCTTTCCCAAGAGAAAATCCAGAGAGTCCTCATCCGCAACCTCACCCAGGATTTCTATCGCGACCTCACGCACCTCCCGCAGATGCGAATCGCACGCATCGTGGAGCTGCTTTCTCATATTGGGTTCGCGAAGAATCTGTGGGTAAACTCTAGCTACGCGCCTCAGAAGCTTTCTCGTGTTCCACCGCCCGACATCCGGAGCGGACTTCATCATTTCCAGCGCGGCTGTGGAAAGGAGCCGAATGGAGTCCGAGCTCAATTCATCCACCCTGTTCTCGGAAAACCTGAAGAACTCCGAAGCCTGAGGCCTGTCCATCGCGCTGAAGACCTTCTCTATCTCTGCCTCCGAATCCTGAGGGGACAAGATAACCATGGCTTCAACCAGATAAATCAGTTCCCACCACGTATCATCCAATCTGCGCGAATCGCGCGCCATGGTAGGCAACTCTGCACGGATGCGTTCTAGTTCCTTTTTGACCGCTGGGATCGCCTCTCTGATGCGAAGCACCGCCACGCCGCGCGCCGCCGAACGCCGCAGACCCCCACCAGTCTCCGGTCCCTCCAGAAGACCATTCAGCAGTTTCGCCACCCGCTCCTCAACCTTCTGCCCGCCCTCCTCAATGGCGACCAGCGTGTAGACTGCGCTGTGTCCGCGCTCCGGTTTCTCCTCGACCACGCGGATCAAATCATCTATCGCCCGCCGATCCTTCTTCCTCTCCACTTGGGCCATGCACCGCCGGTGGACGTCTCTCGTGTCCGAGTAGAGGCCCCTCAAAAGCATCTGGAAGCCTTCCTCCCCCAGATTACCCAGAATCCGGATCTGCGCTTCGCCGCGAGCCTTGTTCCTATCAACCTGTCTCCCCCCTTCGGACACCGGCTCCATGTCCGGGAAGTTGAAATAGCATTCGGCAAGAAGCAGCCTCGCCTCCGCATCCTTCGGGTTCTCCAGCACGTACGGCTCCAGCAACTTGATCCCGTTCTCCCAGTCGCCGATGCCGGCAAATACCTTGCCGCGCTCTAAATCGGACGCCGACTCAACTTGTCCCAGAGCAACTCCGGCACAAAGCGCTACAACCGCCAGTATCAAAGCCTTCCTCATCGCTTCCTCCTTTCGTCAGTCAGGTAGCGGAATCCAAGCATCCGCTCTCACCAACTTCCTACTTGCGATTCGACTTGGTTCGCGAACCTTCTATGTCGAGACCTGCTACTCGATAATCTTTCGTTCCATCATCTCGCGGACGTCATCCGCCCGCTCTCGCGCAACATCCGCCGCCGACGTCCACGGATACTCTCTGAAGACGTTGCTGTAAGCCAGAAGAACCTCCTCGGCACCATCCAGCTCATCATGAAGCCGATCAGCTATCTTAAGGCGCGCGTACGCGCGGATCTCTTGGGGGGCGTCCGATTCCAAAACCGTCTCCCAGTGCGCCAGCTCGCCGCCGGGCACCTCCCTGGCGGGCCATTCCTTTGGGCGGCTCCGCGCCCTGCGCGCCTGCTCCAGCCCGTACCACTTCACAAACGCCGCATCGGCTAGGCTGCTTTCGGGATACTCGCCCACAACCTCCTCATAGAGGTACTGAGCTTCCGTCGGCCGCGCCTTCTCCGCCCGCAGGTAGAGCCGAAGCGGCTCCCACCTCTCATCAGCCGACTCCTCCAGCAGCGCCAGCCTCCTGTCCACCTCCCTAGCCCTCTGGAGTACCGCCTCTCTCACCGGAGTCGCTTCACGCCAGATCGCATAGGCGCGCTGCGCCGTCTCAAGGTCGGCGCCTTCCTCGTAAGATACATCCCCCAGCTCCGATGCAAGTCTTGCGAGCTGATCATCCGCGCCTCCCGCCCTCGCTAGCGCCTCCAGCGTCGCACCCGCTCCCCACGTGTCGCCAAGTGCAATCTCGCATGTCGCGAGTAAGTAATCCGCCTCCCGCTCGACCACCGGGCTCACTCTCATCGCCCTCAGCTCAGCCAGCTCTTCCATCGCCGCACCATAGAGCCCCAGCCCCTGCGCCAGTACCCTCGCCCCCTGAAGCCGCGCGTAAGCGCCTATATCCGTCTCCCCGGCGACCTCCGCCGCCTCTTTGAAAACCGAAGCTGCGCCTGCGAAATTATTCTCCGCTGCCGCATCCTCAGCCTCACAAATCAGCCGGATCGCGCGTGCCGCCTTCGCCCCCTCGCCTTCCATCACTGAATCACATACAAGCTCCTCAACTCGTCGAATATCCTCGGCAAACAACCCAGCGCCATCAACCAGCTTGACTCTCTGCAGCGCAGCCAGTGCGGGAACGATCTCCTCACCCGGCAATCCCGAAGGCTTTACAACCTCAACGATTCGCTCTTCCGCGAAGAAGGCACGGCCCACAAACATCCCAAGCAGCAGCGCCGCCGCCAATGCCGGCGCGAGCACAACTCGCGGCCAGTCGCCCGCCCTCACTCTTTTCCTCGACGGCAGCGCGCTGACGAATCTCCTCACTTCCTCGGCGGAAACCTCCGCACGTTTCTCCTCGGACACCAAAGACTTCAAAGCGTTAAGCTCTTCGATTCGCCTTCGGCACACTTCGCATTCATCTGCATGTCGCGCCACCGCCTCGTGCTTTCGCAGGGGAAGCTCACCGTCAGTAAAAGCTATAAGAATCCTGTCATTGGGGCACTTCATCGTTCGCTGCCTCCTTGAGATATCCTTCGGGAGCGTGTTTCGTCAGCATCTTTCGCAACTGTGCGATGGCTCGAGTCTTTCTCGACCCCACTGTTCCGAGCCGGCATCTCATACTCGTCGCGATCTCTCGGTAAGAAAGACCGTTGATTTCACTCAATATGAAAGTCATCCGCTCCGCCGGTGTCAGACTTTTCAAAGCCTGGTAGAGATCTCTTCGGAACTCCGCGCTTGCACTGGCGCTGCTAGGCTCCGCCTGAACTTTGCTCACAATCTGGTCTCCGCTCGTCTTCACGAGATCGCGCGCCTTCGTCCTGCGCCTGTGATCCCTCCACACGTTTGCTGCCACGGTGAACATGTACGACATATACTTACCGGACGGGCGATATCGCCTCGCGCCGTTCCACAGCCGCAGGAATACCTCTTGCGTCAAGTCCTCCACCGACTCAGCGGCGATCCCCATATGCGCGAAGAACGAGGCAACTTGCGGCCTGTGCCGCCGGTAGAATTCTCCCATCGCGTTCCTGCTGCCGCGCCCGGCCAGCAGCAGAAGCTCTTCACTGTCAAACGCCATGACGTCTAACGACTCCCTTTGTCCTTCCACCACTTTATAACGCACTGCGGGCACTTTTCTTGCAGAAGACGCCGAATTCCCGGCCTTCCGCCGGAAGTTTTTGCCCCTACCAGCCAATCCGGCTCCTCTATCGCACCTAGATGCGAAAGCTGAAGCCGCTTAGCCCAGTGGAATATCTAGCCCACCGATTGTCAAGAGAACCCGTGCGTTGAGCCAAGAATACGACGAAGCCACTCCCCCGAATTACGCGGGCGCGGTGAATCGCAAAATCTCGCACTTACACTTGACACATTTTTTTATTCGCGCTAGAATTGGCCAATATACAAGCGAAACAGGCGCCAGAGCGATACGAGGTGCCCCTATGCCAGGGCGCTACCTGAGGTACGAGGAGTGTGTTCGGGAGCTTGCGAAGTCCGGCCTCCTCTCCCCACAAGAAGCTGGGCAGGCACTTGCTCAACGCCGGTGCGACGAGGGCTCTCCGTTGCAGGCTCTTCTGCAGAGTAATGTGCAGGAGGAAAAGCTTCTTGCTGAAGTGGCGGGCCGCCTCGGCATTGCCTATGCACGCGTACTGGAAGTTGACGAAACCGCGATAGCTCTAGTCCCCGCCAATGTAGCTACCCACTACGGCGTCATGCCTCTCGGTCTGCGCAACGGCAAGCTTCTTCTGGCCGTATGCGACCCGTTCGATTACGAGAAGCTCGACGAGCTCCGCGTTCTCCTGGGTGTTCCCTTCGAGATTGTTCTCAGCACGAGGGAGAAAATCACCGCCGCCTGCAAAAAATGCTACGGCCTCGGAGCAGACACAGCCGAGCGGCTTCTGGCCGAAAGCGCCCTCGAGGTCGACCTCGTCTCGGATGCAGCTGACCAGGAGAACAACATAGATGATGAAAGCCTCGCGGGCGAAGCCTCCGTAATAAGGTTCGTAAACATACTCCTGACCGAGGCTATTCGCGAAAGAGCGACCGACATCCACCTCGAGCCTTACGAGCGCCAGTTGAGGGTCAGGTACCGAATTGACGGAGTCCTGAGGGAAGTCCCCGTCCCACCTTCGATAAGTCACTTTCGTTCTGCTGTCATCTCCCGCATTAAGGTTATGGCCGACCTTGACATCGCCGAGAAGAGAAAACCCCAAGACGGAAGGGCAAAGGTTCGGGTCGCGGGCGAAGAGCACGACCTGCGAATCTCGGTACTCCCTACGCGCTTCGGCGAGGCAGTTAGCATACGTGTCCTTACAAGGGCTACCGCCTTTCTGCCACTTGAGGATTTGGGCCTCTCCGATGCGGATGTTCCCAGAATGCAATATCTCATCCGACAGCCTCACGGCATCGTACTCGTCACAGGCCCCACCGGCAGCGGCAAAACCACGACCCTTTATGCAGTGCTCCAGAAGATCAATTCACCAGAGAGGAAAATACTGACCGTCGAAGACCCTATCGAATACCAGCTCGAAGGCGTAACGCAAATGCAGGTTGCCCCAAAGGCAGGGCTGACCTTTGCCAATGCCCTCCGACACATGCTCCGCCATGACCCTGACGTAATGATGGTGGGAGAGATCCGCGATACCGATACCGCCGAAATATCAGTCAGGGCGGCGCTCACCGGTCATTTGGTCTTCAGCACCCTCCACACGAACGACGCTCCCACAGCAGTCACCCGCCTTCTGGACATGGGAGTGGAACCCTATCTAGTCGCCTCATCAGTTATTGGCGTCGTCGCGCAGAGACTTGTGCGAGTAATCTGCCCCCACTGCAAGGAGTTGCACGAACCCGACGCAAACGCGCTCCTGCAGCTAGGTGTAGATATCAGAGAGAAAGAAGATCTAACCTTCTACAGGGGTGCCGGCTGCCAGAATTGCAGCGGAACGGGATTTCGCGGGCGCACGGCCATCTACGAGATTATGATCATGGCAGAGCCGCTGTGTGAGATTACGCTCGAACGCAGAAGCGCAAGCGAGATCAGGGGGACCGCCGTTAGGGAAGGGATGCGGAGTTTGAAGGACGCCGGCTGGGAGAAAGTCACGGCTGGGATCACAACCATCGAAGAGCTCGCCCGCGTCGTTCAGGAAGAGGCATTTGAGGCCAGGGTATAAATGCGGTGACAGTCTTCAGGTACAAGGCGAAGGTCGGACCGGAACGCATCGAGGTGGGAGTGCTCGACGCGGAAAGCGAACGGATTGCCGCTGGGCAGTTGATTGCCAACGGATGGTACCCCGTTTCTATCCAGCAAGCCAGAACCGAGGGCAAGAGGGGCCGCGGACTGAAGCTCGGAGCCCTCTCGCGAATCACCCGCAGCGACGTTGCAGTTTTTGCTCGTCAGCTTTCCAGTTTGGTTGGGGCTGGCGTGCCCGTCGCTCAGGCTCTCGGCACCGTGGCGGCACAAACGCCGAAAGCCAGCTTCAAGGAACTGATATCACGCGTCAGGGATAGAGTCGAGCACGGCGACCCACTCGCAGCATCTCTGGCAGCTCATCCGAAAGTCTTTCCCCGCTTTTTTACCAGTCTTGTTTACGCCGGCGAACAGGGCGGCCTTCTGGGAGACGTTCTCGAGCGCGTCGCGGTCTATTACGAAACAGAACTGGAACTCCGCGGCAGGGTGGTAAATGCTCTCATATACCCCGCGTTTCTGCTTGCGCTCGGCGCGATCACCATATTTGTCCTGGTGAGTTTTGTCATCCCCCATTTCGTAACCCTCTTCGAGGATATAGCCCAGGACCTCCCGCTTCCTACGCGCGTGCTCATCTCCTTCAGCCGGTTCTCAGCTCGCTTCTGGTGGGCCGCTGTGATCGGCGTAGCGGCCATTTCGTTCGCTGCCGGGCGGCTTCGACGTACCGACCCAGGGGCACGGGCCTTCGACAAGCTGGCGTTGAGAACACCGGTCGCGGGCGAGCTTATCCTCAAAAAGGAGATGTCCCGGCTGGGCCGCACTCTTTCCGCTCTCCTGGAGAACGGTGTTCCCGCCTTGGCCTCGCTACGGATTGTCGAGGAAACCCTCGGCAATCGCGAACTACTCGAATGGGTCAGGAGAGTAAGAGAGCTCGTCGCAGACGGTGCCAGGTTGGGTCAGGCAATGAAGCAAACCGGACAATTCCCCCCTCTGATGGTTGACATGGTCGCAGTGGGCGAAGAAAGCGGCGCCCTTCCCGGCATGCTCTCCAGAGTCGCTCAAGGTTATGAAAGAGACGCACAGACAGCCGCACGAAGGCTCACCACGCTCCTCGAGCCCGCTCTCATTCTTGTAATCGGGAGCTGCATCGGCCTGATCGTGTTTGCAATTCTGCTCCCCATCTTCCGCATGAACATACTCTTGAGATAGCGAGGTGCTCTATGGAGCGCAGCAAAGAACCTACCCGACTATCACGGGAAATGCATCCCCGCAAAATAGGGGCACCCAGAGCTTTCACGCTCGTAGAGCTCATGCTCGTGGTAGTGATTCTGGGCGTTCTCGCCGCGATAATCGTCCCCAGTCTAGCCGGCAGGGCCGAACACGCAAGGATCACCGCCGCCAGAACCGACATTGACGCACAGCTCTCCACCGCCCTCGACCTCTATGAAGCCGATACCGGCAGCTACCCCTCTACCCAACAGGGGCTTCAGGCTCTCGTCATAAAACCCGAAGGCGCAGTCAACTGGCGGGGGCCCTACCTCAAAAAAGCTCAGCTCCCAAGGGACCCCTGGAAGAAGCCGTACAGCTATGCCTGTCCCGGCGAACACAATCCAGCCTCCTACGACCTCTGGTCGTCCGGCAAAGACGGCACAGACGGAACCGAAGACGACGTCTATAACTGGTCAACCGAGGAGGAATTCGGTCGTTGAAGGGCTTTACCCTAGTCGAACTCCTTCTGGTGACGATAATCATAAGCGTCCTCCTCTCCGTATCCGTCCCCCACTTCGCAGGCTCGTTTTCTCACATGAGACTTGAAACGGCCGCGGGCGATATTGCTCAAGCAATCCGCTTTGCACAGTCAAGGGCCATCGCTGAAGAGCGGCCGTACCGGCTGCTGATCAACACCTGGAGCGGGTATTACCGCCTGCTCGCGCGTGATCCCGAATCTCCAGACGGCCAATTCTTCCCCCTCGGCGCTCCATACGGAGCCAGAATTCGCCTGCCCCTTAACGTCATCTGTGATGGCGTTACTGTAGGCAACACCCAATATTCCGGGATCTGCAGCCTGACATTCGCCGCAGACGCCTCCGTTGAGGTCGCAGGCTCTAATTCGACATGGCGTCTAGTATTCGGAAAGCCCTCCGACCAAAAAGCTATTATCGTGGCCCTCCACTGCGAACAAGCGGGCGACCTCTATGTAAGAGTTGGAGAAGGAATTCTCGACATAGACGTTGTCGCCAAAGGAGAACTGCTTGAGCCAACTCAAGAGGCGATCATTCACGCTCGTTGAAGTTCTCGTAGCGCTCTCAGTTATCTCCATCGGCGCGATTACGCTGGCCGATTCATTCAACGTATCCCTCCGCGCCAAAAGCTATGCGGAGAAGGAAACCGTCGCTCTATTCCTCCTTCAGCAGAAAGCATCAGAAATCATATCCGGGCCCATTCTGGAAACCGGCGTGTTCAAGGGGACTTTCGGTAACGCCTACCCCGTCTACAGATGGGAAGCATCCCTAATCCCCCTTGAGCGCGACCTGGTCCGCGCCGACATAGCCGTATTCTGGCTCGACAGCGGCAGAGAGCACGAAGTCAGGATTGTGACGCTCGCAAGCGACATCACTTGAGTTTTGGTGGGAGGAATGGCCAACACGACTAACACCATCGGGAAAGCTCGAAGCTTCACGCTCGTGGAGCTAATGGTCGTGGTAAGCATAATCTCCGTCGTCGCACTCGTCATATACCGGACCGGCAGGACATCTATAGACGCAGTGCGGCGAAGCAGCGAAGAGCTTGACGTCCACCTAAAAGCCAGGCGTGTGCTCATTGAACTGGAAAAAGACCTCCGCTGCACCCTGGCCAGGACTCCTCGAGGCAACCTCGCATTCGTCGGCACCAGGAGTGAACAGGGCAAGCCCTATTCAAGGCTCGAGTTCTTTACCTACACGCGGTGGCCTGGCTTCGGGGATGAAATGATCTTACCTCAGAAGGTTACCTACGAGGTGGTTCTCGACAACACATCCGGCGATCGATCCCTCGTGACGAAACGGGAGAATCGGATCGCAGACCTGACCGTCGGTGAGGAAGCGAAAGAAGTGTTGCTCAGAGGGCTGGAAGAGTTCGACCTTAGCTATCTATCGGGCGGTCGCGAATTTAAAGAATGGTCCGGGATGAAAAACTTACCGGAGAGTGTAGCCGTCCGTCTCGCCCTCCGCACCACCCGCGGCGGCCAGATACTCTTAACCACAGCGACAAATCTTCCAACGCATACCCCCGCCTCGAGAGAGGAAGGCGAGGCACGCCCATGAGAAAAACGACCAAGCACCGTGGTGTCATCCTCATGATAAGCCTCTGGTACCTTGCCGGAATGTCGTTACTTTCTGTAAGCTTCGCCCACCGAGTCAGGCTCCACCTAAATGTTGTCCACTCCACGCAAAGACTCAAGTTCCAGGCGCGCTATCTCGCCCGAGCCGCCGTTACCGCAGCCGTGTCTCAGCTTCGAGCAGACGAAAACGAATACGACGCGCTCAATGAGCCCTGGGCTACCGGCGGCTTGATCCCCTGGCGCGATTGGTTTGACGGAGCGGCCGCCTACACCCCCGCCACGGACGCAATTTGGTTGAGAGTTGTAGACGAGGAGAGAAAGGTTAACATTAACTTGATGCCCGAGGAAGTAATCGCCAGGCTCCCTGACCTCGACGAAGCGCAGCTCGCTTCCATCCTTGACTGGCGCGACGAGGACGACGTGACCCGCTATCAAGGTGCGGAGACCCCTTGGTACCTCTCAAGACACCCCCCTCGCCAATGCAAGGACGGAGCGCTCGACTTCATGGCGGAATTGCTTCTAGTAAAAGGCATATCTGAGAACACCTATGTCGGCGAGGACACCAACGTCAACGGCCTCCTGGACCCTAACGAAGATGACGGCACCGCCAACCCTCCGCCCGATGACGCAGACGGCATTGTTGACCTAGGCCTCAGAGACATCCTCACCGTTCACGGCTCGGGAAAGATAAACCTTAATACCGCCCCCCCTCAAGCCCTCCAGGCAATACCCACTCTCTCTGAAGTAGTCGCGGAGGCAGTGGTCGAACACCGCGCTGGCCCCGACGGTCAGGAAGGGACCTCAGATGATGAGCCCTTCGTCTCCTTCGAAGAGTTGTCAAATCTCCGCGGAATCAGCCAGTATGAAATCGACCTCCTCTCCTCCGTCGGAACCCTGTCCTCCAACTTCTTCACCATCTATGCAATCGGATCGGTGCACGGGAACAAAGTACGCGCCAGGATCACGGCAGTGGTTGAGAGAACCGACGGAAGTATAAAGTTCGTCTCGTGGTCGGAACGCTAGATATGCGAAAGTGGACGAGTCGCAGAAACGTTTTTCGGGTCGCGAAGAGAGTCGCTCTCGGGGTCACCGTCGGTGACGACGGATTAACCCTTGCGGCATTTCGACGAACCAAAAACGGCCCGGTTCCCGAACTCATCGATCGAGTCCGCACTCCAGAGGATGCTGCAAGTCTGCTTAAGAAGAACAAGCTGCGCCCGGAGCGGATATTCTGCTCTGTGGCTCAGAGCGACATGGCAACAAAATTTCTGAGGTTGCCCAGCCGCCTCAATCAAGAGATCAATGATATGTTGCGGTATCAGATGCCCAGACTGGTCCCCCTCCCGCCCGAGCAAGTCATATACGGCTGGCAGGCGTTTCCAGCCGAAGAAGAGGGATACTCGGACGTCGCGGTGACATTCGTCCGCCGGGAGATAGTCGAGAAAACCATCCAGCCGCTGCGCCGCGTGCGCCTCATCCCCGACGAGACACTCCCGGAATCCTGGGGTCTGTGGAACTGGCTGCGCCTCAACTACCCGCAACTTAACACCGGCTTGTCCACGGTAATCTGGCTTGACGGCCCCTCACTCAGCATCTTGCTCCTGAGGGATTCCCAGCTCCTTCTTGCCAAGGGCGTAACCACGCCAGCGGAGGAGCCCCAGGCTATAGCCGAGGAAGTCCTGCGGGCCCTGGAGCCACTCGAGCGGCGATTCCAAGGGGTGCTCCAATCGCGAATCTTTCTCGCCGGAAGCCGTCTCGCAACCACCGAAATCCAGTCGACCCTGCGCTCCCAGGTCCCCAATCAACTGGAACTTCTTGCCGACCTGCCCCACGAGGCTTCTAAAGACGATAACACCGACCACGACCTCCCCCAGATTCATGAAGCAATCGCAATTGGTCTGTCCGTCGGTGCTCTTCACAGGGAGACCCCTTCCGTAAGCCTGACCCCGCCGGAAATCCGTGCCCGCCAGCTCAGAGCACGCCGAATTCGCCAGGCTGGCGCAACGGCAGCGGTGGCGGCTGCAGCGTTCCTGCTTCTTATGGCGCTCATAGGCGCAGATCAGCACCGCCTCACCCGATACAAAGCCTTGCTCGAAAAAGGAGTCAGAAAACTCGAACCTTCAGCGTCACGGGTCGAAGCCAAAAGGAAGAGGCTCCAGGTACTGGAGCAGGAACTCGCAACCAGCGTCCGGGCGCTGGATGTGCTTACCGAACTGGCCCGCATCACCCCCGACGGTATCACCTTCAGCTCACTTACCTTCGAGGGCAAGGGACTCCTGGATCTCTCGGGACAGGCTGATACGCTATCCCGTGTCCTCGAATACACCGTCGAACTGGAAGACTCGCCCTACTTCTACGACGTCGACCCCCGCCACTCCGGGACAAGAACAGTGGGAGATACAGAGCTCACCGACTTCCAGATTAAGTGCCTCTGGCGAGAGATAGACGATGGCTAAGTTACGGCTTCGCTTTTCGCGAAGAGAAAGGACCCTCGCAATTGTCTGCGCCGCCATCATACCCTTCAGTCTCCTCTACCGCTACTGGATCCTTCCGGAGGCCCGCCGCTGGATCGGGCTCCGTAGCGAGGTCGCAGCGCTCGCAGCCGACTACCGAAATATGGAACTCTCCCTTCACCTCAGAAGCAACATCGAGGAAGCCTACGACCGAGAAAAGGGGAGAATCCTTGCCACCGGATCAAACACCCAGGAGCTTGCCTCTCTTCTCAGAACCATAGAAGGGCTCCGCAGCGCCGCAGCCGTCCGAATAACCAGTATGACCCCGCGGGCAGTCGAGAACCACGATTTTTACAAAGTCTACGGCGCCAACGTCATAGTCGAGGGTGGAGTTATTCCCATCTGCAGATTCCTTTACATGGTAAAGACCTCGAAAAAGCTCCTGAAGATAGAACGCTTGCGGCTCGACGCCCTTTCAGAGAACAGAATCAAAGCGGCGCTCCTGATCAGGAGAACCCTTGTGACTCCAGATAAAGGCACCGTCGATGAAACTTGATTCGTTGAAGTCCCTCAGACTCAGCCAGCTGCGCGGCGTTCTGCGTCTTCACGCCCTACGCGCCTCGCAGCTCCGTCTTCGTTCCATTCTTCGGACCCTCCTGGCCATTCTGGCCGTCGGCATCGCACTCGAGCTCATCTGGCCACTCCCAGGCATGCCCCCTCTGGATGAAGAGGCTCGACGGATGGCCGTTCAACTCCCTCAGTCCACGACCCTCGCGTTTTCCGAGTATTCCGCCGTACTTGCCACGCGCAGGCTCTTCAAACCCTCAACCCCCATCGAAGCAAGCCCCTATGGGAGAATAGGTGTCCAGAAAGCAATGGAAGGCATCACATTCTCCGGCGTCATACCCACCAAACGTGGAACCGGCGCAGTCATCTCCGTGCCAGGCAAACCGGTCGGAACTTATTACGAAGGTGACATGATAGGCGACTTGAAAGTCGTAAAGATCGAACGAGATGCCCTCACTTTAGCCCTGGGCGAAGAGCAGGCCGTGTTGAGAAGATAAAACTCCTCAAAGGCAATCGAAAGCCCTTACCGCAACGGAGGTCGAGGAAAATGACGCCCAATCTGCGCACAGGAGTTCGCGTCGCCGCAGTCGTCCTTCTTCTTCTTTCACTCCCATGGCTCACTGGCCTGGAACGTATGGGCGACAGCCCCTTTCCCGACACCTCCCCGATCATAGACTCTCTGGATTTCAAGGACACGGAGGTCGGAGAGGTGCTGAGAATTATCTCGGACGCGACGGGTTGGTCCATTATATGCAGCCAGAACGTCCGGCAGAAGCTGAACCTCTCCGTAAAGGATATTAGCGCAGAGGATTTCCTCCAAATGGTGGTGGACGCCTCCGGCAATTGCATGATCCGCAAGGGCCACACGATCCTCGTCGTCAATCCCGACGAATATGCCGCCCTCGCCGGACGCCCCCTCACGATATTCGCCCTTAAGAGCGCCGATGCCTCCAAGGTAGCAACCGCGGTTCAGCCGCTGCTCACTGGTAAGAGTAGGATTGTCGCAGACCCCCGAGCCCACACACTCGTCGTGGCGGACACCGAAGCCAACGCCGCAGCCATCGGAAAAGCCGTAAAAGCCCTCGACGAAGCTGTCGAAGTCCAGGTAATAGACCTCGGCACAGCCAGAGCCTCCGATGTCGCCCAAAGGCTTCAAAACGTCCTCTCCGATCCAAAGAACGTCCAGCCCGATGACCGGACTCACCGGGTCGTCATTACCGACACAACCGAAAACATCTCCATCGCATCCGAAGTAATCGCGCAACTTGACAAGGAGATAAAGCCTACTATATTCGAACTCACGCACGCTGGCGCTGAAGAGGTGGCCGAAATACTCAGCGGCATCGTTTCAGACCCCCAAAACCTCCACCCCGACCCACGAACGAATAAGATCGTAGTCAGAGAAACGCCCCAGATCACAGACCAAATCCGCGAGGTAATTTCACAACTGGACCGGCCGTCCAGCACCGAAGCCAGAGTTATTCCGCTCAGATTCGCCGATTGCACAGCCATGGTGAAACTGCTCAGGGAAATAATCGGCACCCCGGAAACCGCCCCCACGCAAGCCCCACCCGTGCAACTGCAACCCGCACCCCCGGAAGCAGAGCCCGCCCGCAAGGAGCCAAGCAGAACCCAACCCACAGCCGAGGTCGGGTCCGCTGGCCCAGCTCAGCCCACCCCTCTACAGACCTCCACAGCACCATCACCTCC
>CAZUUK010000070.1:0-15995 GCA_964622675.1 uncultured Planctomycetota bacterium
CGCTGTTCAAAAGCAAAATAGCCACTCTCGGTTGCTCTATCAGCCCTTTGAGATCCGCCTCCACAACTTCCGCAAACATCCCGATCGCACGCGCTGCCCCTACCATATCAGCCAGCGAAGTGCCCTCTACCGGGTCGGTGTTTGCGAGGTACGCAAGTCGCTCCAATTCCGGATTCATGCCGTGGCAACGAGCAGCGAACCATAGCGCAATTGGGCCGCACATGTTCTTCCTGAGCGGAGTGCCCTGTCCCTCAGCCGCTAGCCCTGAACCGGATAACCAACTCCACAAGAAAACTACCACTAGACCGACAAGGAGAAGAGCAAAAAGCTTCCAAACATGCCACTGCGGGAACTTCAATCTCCTGGCCCGGTTCCCCCAAGCGGCTTCCGGCTCCGCCGTAGTTTCAATACTTCGTCGCAATCGCTTGACCAAACACTCTGCCAGCTTTAGGGGAGGTAGTCTCACTCAGGCCACCTTAATTCTTCGCCAGCTTATTTGCGCAAACCTTGCGCAGCAACAGCGCCGAACCTGCCGCAACAGCGAGCGCTACAGTAACAAGAAAAACCAGTGGTAATCTTGGTCCCGCACCAGAAACACCGCTAGCTTTGCCCATGTCCCTTCCGGTCGCTTCAGAATGTGTCGCCAGACTGAAGACTCTGGACTTAGCTAGATGGCTTTCCCGAAAAAGAGTCTCAAGATCGGTCTCGCCGACCTCTGGAACCCCATACGCGTAGGTGATGCCGGCAACTTTGTCGACCACCTTTGTCCCCGCGGGAGCCCCCAGCGAATCCAGTGTGAACTCCGAGTCCTCCACATCGGCTTGCGGATCAAATTTGTCTATATCAACCGCCACCGCGTATCTTCGCTTGAGCGCTTTCCTGGTATTCCCGTCGAACTTAACCCTCGTAGCCTCCTGATCCGAAGTCACCTTTGCTACGTACCACTGTGGGCCGTAGTTCCTCCAGTCCAGGTGCAGTTTGTAGTTATCTCGCGACCCGTCGCCATTCATATTTTCCTGACTGCTGGTATGCTCGACCACGCGGTATCCTGAGTTTCCGTCGAGGACTATCACGCTGTGACCGTGGCCCTCGGGGTGCACGCGTGACTTAGAATCCGTGCTAATGTGCACCAGGCCAGCCTCGTCTACGTCAACTAAAACCCTTTCAGCACCGTCCGCAAACGCCTTAAGCTGTCGCTCCAAGGGCACGCCGATGCTCGTGCAGCCGAAGGCCGCCGGAGCGAAGTCCTTTCCCAGTTGGTTGTAGTACCACCTGTTCTTCGGAGCGTCCACCTCGATTCTATTAGCGGCAAATCCTAGTGCGCTTTCCGCGGTCTCAATGTGAGAAACCCGTAGCTCAGCGGCGGCGCCGTCCACTAGTTCGTATATGTCCGCTCGTGATTTCTCACCCTTAAACGCGAACGTAACATAGTAGCGATCACTCACCTGTCCCTTTTCATTGACCCTCTCCCAAAAGACCCGCGCCGAGAGGAGGGATGTCCTGTGCGCCAACGATCGTTCCGTCGCAGGTACAAGTTGCCCTGACTTGCTCAATCCTCAGTTCAGTCAGCCCTCTGTTCCTGAACTTCACAACGGCTTTTCGATCTTCTCCCTGAGGAACGCTACCAAAGTCGCAAGTAGCTGTTTGAAGGACAAGTCGCGGCCGGATGGATACGTCAAGGGCGACAACGACTCCCCCTGCTACCACCACAAGTGCGAGAACGAACAGCGTTCGTTGAAGCAGCTTGTAACGTTCGTGTCGGTTACTCATAGATGCAGTCGAACGCCCCCTTGCAACGATCTAGCGAATAGCTGACCATCTGTGCTAAGGGTGAGACACACCTGCGCGAACCTCTGGCCTTTCTGCGCCTGCTGGCGAACAGAAGTATCGCTGCCCGCTCCGCCCCCCGAACCAGGCGCACTTCGTATCTCCGCCGTTTCGCATATCCACCTTCCGCTTAGTTTCTAGACCCTAGCACAAGGTTCCGATATTGTCAGGGGTCTCGACAAGATTCTCTGCAGGTGGATTTACCGGCGGGCCATCAGAGGCCGCTTCTGTCTTGTTCCGCAATTGGCCAGCGTTGATGGCACCACCTGGCCCCTCGCTGTTCAAAGCCGGACCTCGGAACACGCTTCCACGGAGATTTCAGCGGAATAGACGCGTTGCGCCCGGTACCGCACTTACACCTTACAATGCGTAAGACGGGATAGCTGCGTACAGCGCCTGCGTCTTCAAGAATGAGCAGGCCTTATAGACGTTCAATATCTTCACTGGCGACGCACTTGCGTTTTGGAAATGGAAAACCTGCTGCAACGGCGGCTATAAAGGCGCAGGGCATGGGCACAGTGCGAATGCGCGCCATAGGCGATTTCTTCCCCCGGATTGTCAAGTTCATGTATCAGCCAAGCGGTTGCCCGATGAGGCCACATCTGGGTGGCGAAGGCATCGTCCGGCAAAGCAACCATGAGCCACTCGAGCATATGCCCATGGTGAGACAGAAGGTCCGATGTCCCGCATGGCAGCGCCGGCCATTCCCTGTCGTCTTGGGAAAGGGCTTCCCACGTCAGTTCGAACTGGCCAGAATCATTCTGCGCGCGGTGTGCCTCTTCGATAGCAGCGTGGAGTCGCGCGTTTGCGCGCGTTCGTACTCCCTTCGAAACTTTGCCTCCCGCGCCCTTGAGAGCCGCCGCCAACCCCATTCGCCAGTGAGTCCCAAAACAGGCCCCACACTGTTCTTCCCGATCAAGGTGCTGCATAAGAAGTCGATCGAAGTCAAATTCAGTGCCGAATCGGTTCTGCCAGCGGGCTCGAGGTTCCCACATTGCAAGCACAGGCAGGGCCCAGCTCACGTCTGAATACTGGGTGCAAAGGTTCTCTGCAGTATGCAACATCTCGCGCAAAGGAACCTTTTGGCCACGGGGTGGCACGCAGACAGGCAGTTCGTCGATATTGAGATTGCATTCTGATAGAACCCATAAGAACTGAAATTCATGCCTCTCAAATGCATTTGCCGCCTCAGGGATATCATTAGTGAGAAACGACAGCCCCACATCGCTCTCCAGAACCAACGGGGGCAGTCCGTGTTCTGCTTGCCAAGAGGCTTGGTGGAGCAACCAGTCCATGCAACTGCCGTGGGCACCGTCGGGATAAGATATCTGGAAATCTGCCCCGTGCCCCAATAGGCCGTGGAACAATGTCCACGGCCCGTCCCTGGTCGTCAATGTCTTGCGTTCATATTCTTCGAGGACCCCGGGGATGAGGCGCAGATTTTCCGAAGCGGCGAGACGGACCGCCGGAGAGACTGCGGGCGACCTCGATGGTGGAAAGCGGAGCAATAACAAGGTGACACATGCAATCACAGCCGCAGCTGCAGGGCCTATAGCGAGCTTGTGTCCTCCCCTCATTGCCCTCCCTGCGCCGCTCTAACGATAAGCTGAACCGGGATCTCGATCGCGACGGACGGCGGTTTCTCACATTTCACCCAGCACGCGGAGTCTGTTGCAGGCCTAAGAGGACGGAGTCTCATTACAAGATGCGTGGTTCTATTCTCCGGATCAAGCCGCTGCTTCCAGTCGATGACCTCAAACCCCCTGCCTTCAATAGACTTCACCATGACAACCTCCGTGCCATCAGTGGCCTGCAACTTAACATACGCCTCCACCTCCTCGGGGAGAACCCTTTCAATCCGGACGATTCGGCTCGGCCTCGCTATGACCCGCTCCAGGACATTGCCCGTGCACTGCACATCGAAAGCAAGCGTCTGTTGGCCTTTGGCAGCAGTGATCGCCAGTTTCTCCATGAACCTCCCTATAGGAGCAGACTTGGGATCCAAGAGGACGCTGACCCGGGTTTCGTACTCCAAAACGTTGCCATCCAGCAACTTCATAATCGGAGCCGATATGCCCGCGACTTTGAGGTAATCCACACTTGGGCGGACTTCGGTGATTCTGAATTGCTCACTTGCGCTGCCGTAGTGCGTAACCCTCAGGGGCCTTGTCTCCGGCTCAGCACTCCGGCAAATGTCGGAGAAGGCAAGTTCCCTTGTGGAGACTCTCGTGTCGTCTTTGACCGTGGCCGAGATTCTCAGGCAAATGATGGATTCCTCTTTCCCAGAAATGTGTACCCAAGCCCCGTAGGTCCTGTTCCCGCCATTGGGCAAGATAACCGTCAAGATGATGCTCGATTTCGCGCCCGGGAGAATGTGTCCTGACCCAGCCAACTCCGCCTTGAGACACGCACAGGTCACTTTACCCAAACGGATGTTGATTGGACCTGATTCCGGGTTGCGTATCTCGAAGTCGTGCCGCAGAGTAGTGCCTTTCGACAGAACGCCGGCTTGGTAAACCGAGGGACCGACCACATATTTCGCTTCTGCAGCGGTAGCTGCGTCCTTCTCTATGACATTGCCTTCCGTCGAAACCGAAAGAGCGGCAGGATAGGCGGCGGCCAAAGTCGAGAAGATGCCGATCAGCAACGCCAAACCAGTTCCCGCGGCAGCACTCTTGCGCTTCCGTGCCCGCGTGACGCCAATGACGAGCGCTGAAATCAGGAGGGTCGCCCCACCGAAGATCAAGCCTTTCATTGCCCAGCCTCCGAGGCCACCGGAATGAGGGACGGAAGGCAGCAGGACGTCGATGTGCGACAGGTCGAGCGGATAACGAGAAAGAATCAGCGCATTGCCTGTCATTTTCGCCGCGAGCAAATCCAGTCGGCCAGGGCCTCGCCATCCACTGGAGGCAATCGGGTCAAATACGTAGACAGTGTTTTCATCAACAGTGCCTGCGAACACAACGAAGTGCATCGCATTTTCTTGGTCCGGACCCATTCTTTCGAGTTGTAGGATGGCGGCATTGTGAAGATGAGGCAGATCGCCTGGCGAGAGTTTCACTGCTATAGCGTGGAGCCCTTTCTGGCGGGCATAATTCATCAATGTAGCGAAGTTGCTTGTACCGCTTTCATCGGGAAGACCTGCCAACTCCTGATTCTTGAACCGGACGCCAAGGATTTCCAGTGCGTAGGCCATGCTAGCAGGGCCGCAGGGCACGGGTTTCGTGCAGGTTTCTGCGAAGAGTTCGCTAGTCCGTTGTTGATCGGGGGACCGAGTGATTAACCCTTCTGTGAAATCTTCCCGCCGTGCAGGCTGCACGGATTTTGGCTCGGACAAGAAATCGGGCTCAATTTCCGCTTCAGCTGAGGCTAGCCCGGGAACGCCAAGCAGGATCAGGACTGAGAGGGCGATACCTTTGGGGCAGAGACGGAATATCTTGGCGCATGCAATGCCCAGAGTGTGTTCACACACGCGTTCGTCTCCGCCGCACGACGACAGCGACGGCCAAGCCAAGCACCACGACCGCAGCGGCGAGAAGAAGACCGGTCTGGAACAAAGGGGTCACTAGGGTTCCTGTCTCTACGGGACCGCCCGGTTCGGCGCTCTCAGCTTGCCCCGGATCTCGAGCTTGCCGCACGTCGCCCTGCACCTTGGATCTTTCGGGGATCGGCATTTCCATCCCATCAAGGACCGATCCCAGCGTGTCTGCGAGGCCCTCAAAATCATCTCCGCCGATGGTCCAAAAGACACCGACATCCATGTCCTGTAGTGTGGTGCCCAACGGCAGGCTCTTCCACAAGTCGAAGAATTCATCTTCTACCCCTGTGTTCACCGCAATCGCCGGCGTGCCCTCCTCAACGCCGTCCACTTTGATGGGCCGCACGACCTGCCAGCGCCCCTCGGGAATCGCCTCGGCAGCGGGGCGGGCTCTCTTGAATCCGCGGACGGCAAACCACATGCCTTCTTGCAACTCAACCGCCTCCTCTATGACAAATTCGATTGTCACCTGCTGTAGCCCTTTGCCGCCATAATAAACCTGCTTAATTGGCAGGAACCCTCTATCGGCGTCGAGCCATACGGTCAGACGAGTTCGGTTGAATATCGGGTCGACCAGATCGATAACATGGCAGAAATGCCCATTGACGGCCTGCATCTCCTCCCGAACGTGCGAACGGTCGCTCTTCAGCAGGGAGACAAGGTTCTGGTCCGACACCCCGTCGCCATCGGGGCGGGGGCTATTCAGCAGCATGAGGTCGAAATACTCCGATCCTTGAGTTTTCGTTTCCCTTTCTCGCTTACTGTGCACCGAAGCAATGCCCGAGTTTACGTGATGCATGGTGCTGCGCTTGCCGTTGAACGCCACTTCTCTTCTGAACAGCATTTTGTCGTGTTCGGGCGCTGCGCCAAACTCGCGGTCGAAGTATGTCTTATCGCCTTTGATGACAGCGGTTTCGTGAAACCGGTTACCCATGAAGCTAGCTGGCGCCTTCAGCGCGTCGGAGCTGAAATGGACGGACAGGTCCTCTATTCTCGACCGGATTGCCTCCACTGCGACCAAGATTTCACCCTTCGAGAGAAATGCCCGTCTTGCATCGGATGGCAGTTGCCCAGCGGTCGTTTGGCGGTCCACCATCACGAACAGGCAAAGCGCTGTGGCGACGACGGAGAACATTTTGATATGCCCTCTTTCCACGGCGCATCGCAGCCAGGCAAACGAGGAGCTTGGGAGCATTTTGAGCTCCTGTCTGGGTAAGGCGCATCTGTCGCCCCGGACCGGTGCCGGTCCGGGGCTCGGTTTGGTTCTCAATCAGTCGCGTCTATTCGCAGTCAGTAAAATTATTGTACGTTCGAGGGCAGGGCCATGGCCCGGTGATCTTAACTCCGTTGCAGAAGCAGATCACCCAGCCCGTGCAATCTAGAACGTCATAGGTACTTCCGGCTGCGCTACAGTTTGCGGTTGAGAACGTGCCCCACGCATTGGGAGGATAACCCGACGTTGTAAAGCCAGGTACCGCGGTGCAATCGGTCCTGCATGTAGAGGCCGAGCAGTAAGCTCCAGCAGGGCATGGGGCCAGCTCGCCCCCAGTACAGTAACTTGTCGGATCTAGGTGCACTTGTGGGCAACAGGCGCCGCCTTCTATGAGCGCGAGCGGTGAAGCAGACAAACCGGAGATTCCAGCAGCGAACATAACAACGCCACAGATTCCCAAGACGCATAGAGCTCTTGTCATTGCTTTTCACCTCCTTTCAGCTTCGTTTCCCCAACCCTCTTCGCGTAGGTCAAAGGGGGCTGGAGCCCTTGTTGAGACAGAGGACAGACTATCCAAGTGTGAGTTCCAAGAACGAAATATTGCACTACCGGGGAGCGACCACTTCTGGAGGCCATGCAGCTTGTTCAAACCAAAAAGGCTCTTGCCGGGTCGCGAGGGCTGCGTACGCCCCCTGAGGGGACAGCTGCTCCCGGGCCTTCCTCCAGGCTGCATCACTCTTCCCCCAAATCCACTCGCCGTTCCTATGTCACATGATCCCAGCCTTGTCAAGCCTTTTTCCAAAGCTTATTTCGGGCCCTTTCCATGTCACCTGCACTGTGAGAGATAAAGTTCCCCTCTGTTCGGATTTGCCTTGTGAATGTTTCATACAACGTTCTAGAGAAACACCAAGCCAGAAGGCCCCATATCCATCGCGTATCTTGTGGTTCAGCAGCGAGTTATGTAGAGCAGCCATAAGCTTTCCTCACGACCTCGACACATGCTCGTTCGTTCATGACGAGCTACAGGTCCGCGTAAGGGGCCAGAACGGCTACCCCGCTTGCGAATCGCCGAAGGCTTACAGGCCTCGGCTTGTCTTCACCTTCCGCCGAAGAAGTCTCCTGTCATCGCCCGGTGCTCGAAACATGCATACACATCCCTTACCAGTGACACGGCACGTCGTCAGGTTTTCTTCTTGGAAGGAATTCATCCTGCCTGCGCCTAATCGGTATTTCCCCGCGCGGAGCGATTTCCTCATGGCTTAATCGTACCTAGGGAAAGCACCTACGTTCTGGTCAATGGGGCCAGCTGCCACGAGGGCAGATTTCCACCGACGCTAGGCTGCGCACACGGCCAATGTGCGTGGGGCCGACAGAGAGGACCTACGCAGTTGGGGGAAGGGAAATTGCTCATGCGCCTATTGACCCCAATGCCTTTTCACGGTTGATTCTCGTTCGGCGCGCGCTTCTTGAGCTTGCTGACGTATTCCGCTGCCTTGTCGGTGTATTCGCTGTGGGGATAGTTGTCCAGAAGCTTCTGGAACTCGACTACCGCCTGGTCGTAGCGCTGTGTCGTGAGATAGCAGTAGCCTATCAGGTATTGAGCTTTGCCCGCCAAGGCATGCGCGGGATAGCTGCTCACGAGGTGACGGAAACTCAATATTGCCGCTTCGTTGTCTCCCTCGGCCATCTGCGCTAAGCCGATGAGGAGCCTGGCTGAGGGCAGATGGTCGCTCTGCGGGTGTTCGCGGACGAAGTCGCGAAGGTAAGACGCGCACTCGTCGTACTGCTTCTCGCGATAGTACGTCTGTCCGATCAGGTACGCAGCCCGTTCAGCCTCGGGCGTACCAGGAAACATCTCGATAAGCTTGTTGCACTCGGTAGCGGCCGCTTTGTACGATTGCCAGTCCGATATCAGTGTGTCAATCAGCTCCTGCTGTGCGACCATCGCGTCGCGCGTGCCGGGGAATTCCTCGACGATGCTTTGGTACAGCTCAATGGCCCTTGAGAGGTGGCCTCTGCTTCTGGCGAGTTTCGTTGCTTGCTGAAGGGAAGCCAGCTTCGTCGCCGGCTCCAGTGCGGTGGCGGCCGCCAGGTCGTAGAGCTCCCCTGCTGCGTCGAGCTCATCTATATCCGCGCAGAACTCACCGACTTCCAGAGCTATCACAGCTCGGTCGACCTCCCCCGGGAGCCGCTCAACGAATTCGCTGGCAGGACCGCCAGGATTGCTCACCAGTGCGTAGGCTGCCAGGGTCCTTAACGCAAGGTGGCGCAGCTCGGGTTCATCCGTTGATGCCATGCATTTGTTATAGGCCTGAATGACGTTTCCCTCCTGGGAACGTAGCCACGCTTCATGGAATTGCTCGAGGAAAACCCTCTCGTCAGACGAACCCTCGAAGTCGGACGGCGGCTCACCCCGGTCGAACGAGAATATGTAGTAAAACCAGACGGGGTCACCCTCCGTCAGGAGCTCTTCGATAGCAAGAGGTTCTTGACGGTCTGCGACAGCGGCGAGGCGGTCTAAAGCCTTTGCGCTGGCCCAAGCGACCGCGTGCATGTGGGCGGCCAGGTCACCGATGGCTGGCGTCGAATAGGCCCTGGCGATGGCCCGGTAGGCGGGCATGCCGGCGGAGACTACTTCTGCATAGCGACCCTGCTCGTAAAGGGGCTTGATTTGAGCCAAGAGATTGGGAGAGGGCTTGGGCACCTCGCGTTGTGTCGGGTATCTGGGTGGGGTTTTGATACCTGCGTCTTTCAAAGCTTGGCGCGCTGTCTCCGCGATCGCGGTTCCGGGATAGAGGACGACTACCTCGCCGCAGATCGCTGCGGCTGTGTCGGCGTCGGCCTTTTCAATCCCCAATTGCATCGCCTCGGCATAGAGCAAAGCAGCCTCGTCGGCACTGATTCGTCTCGCTGCTGAAACAAGCTCGGCGATAGCCTGGCAGGGCCAGCCTAATGACGAGTAGGACGATGCCAGCTCCCTAGCTGCTCTGATGATATCCTGGCTTTCGGTGGCAGTGGAAAGTGCCTCCTTCAGCTCCTCGATTTGGGCGAGGAGCTTTTCTTCTTCCGCACGCTCAGCGGCGAGCCGCCGCAGATGGTCTTTGACCTCGGTACTCTGGGGAGCAGCCAAGGCTAGCGCCTCAAGGTGGCTGACGGCATTTCCCTTTTCACCGCGCTCGTCACAAGTTCTGGCAAGCAGGTAGTGTGAGTACGCTGCCTCCTCAAGAGCGGGATGCCGCTCGCAGCAGTCCTCCAGGGCCGGCTCAAGCTCGCCAGGAGGATCACTGGCGAGGGCTTTCCAGAATTCGAGTCTGAAGTGGACGATTTCTTCCGCGGTTTCCCCCGAGGGAGCTGCAGTTGCAGCGGGAATTTGAAGAGTTGGAACACCCAGCCTAATTAGAGCCGCGCTGCGGTAGCTCTCTATCGCCTTCTCGGCATCACCCAATAGGATGGAGGCCCCCGCCGAAGCCTGGTGCGCTGCGACCGCGTTCTTCCCTCCTTCCCCAGGATATTTCTCAGCGATCTCATCATATAGGGCTCGCGATTTCTGGATATCGCCTTTCTCTCTATACGCCTGGGCCAGGGCAGTAAGGTTCGCGACAGTTTCAGACTCGTGTGAAAGTCCATCCTTTATCAGCTGGCGGTAGATCTCCTCTGCTTGTGCGATGTCGCCCTGCGTCAGAAGGATCTGTGCCATCGAATGCAGAACGTCGCTTCCGGCGGTCTCCGGCCCGTACTCGGCGACGAACGCCTTCCCTTCCTTGACGGCCTCCGCGAACGCCCCTCTGGATGCGTGGTATGAAATGAGCCTTCTTTTGGCCTCCTTGCCGGCAAGTTCACCAGCATGATCTGCGCCAATTTGACTATAGAGAGTGGAGGAGGCAGAGAGAAGGTCGATCGCGGTCAGCGAGATATGCTCCGAGGGATGCCTCTCAATCACCTGCACGCAAAGGTCCTTGGCCTCTTCAAACCTTCCTCTGTCCTTGAGTTCGCTCACGATGAGGTCCAAGGTAGTCTCCGGGCAGATGGTGAAGTCGTTCCATACCCTGTGGGCCGCAGCGCAGCGCTCGGAAATCCCCTGGATGTCGAGGGACTCGGGGAAGATCAGAGGGAGCCAGACAGGAGTGAGATCTTGCTCGATTACCCCCTCAGCAGCTGCATTCAGCAGCCCGTCGACAGCACCGTTGATGGCCTGTTCTGCACGGGGAGACAGCCACTTCTTGGGGCAACGGCTGATGAGGTGCTGCCATGCCTCTACCGCCTCTTGCCTTTGTCCCTGGCCCCATAGAGTCTGGGCCTCGTTGAGAACTGGGTTTGATGCGCTCTCCGCCCACCCCAGTGCAGCGACGGCCTCACGGATAATGGGATGGCCACCTTCCAGAAGTCGAATCGTGTGGATCAGATCCTCCGCTGCATGGAGGTGTGCGACATTCACTTCCTCCTCTGGGGGTGTGTCATACTGTGCGATGAACTCCTCAATGGCCTGGTCGTACAGGTCGCATAGAAGGTAGGCGTAGCCCCTGGCTCTGCGGCCCTTCATGTCCGTAGCCTCCTCAGCCAGCGCCCGTTTGACGCGTTCCGTCTGTCTGAGCTCGGGCACCTGGATTCGGGAGAACGGATTGACGACGTCGTCTGCTGTTCCGGTCTTTCCGTCAGGCCCCACTCGTCCGTACTTAATGAACCTTTCGAATTCCCTTGCCCTCAAGTGGTTTCCGTCGGCCGCGCTGAGCACCTGCTTGGCGAGTTCGCAAGCAGGTGGGAAGAGATTCGAAAAGCTCATTGCAAGGTATCGCTTGGCCTCGACGAGCGCTTCCTCGTTCCTGTTCTCCTCAAGGAGCAAATCGATAGCAAGGCGTTCGCAGACTTGGGCCATCTGTAAACGTCTCCTGTTGCCGGGCAGAATGCCCAAGAACGCAGCGGCACCTTCGCGGAAAGCGTCAATGGCCTGCTGGCGCTGACCCAGCTTGAGGTACGAAATGCCGAGCCCCATACCCGATGCCGGGTGGCCACCGGGAAGGGCGCGCTTGAGGGCGGCCGCCGCCTGGGGATACTTCCCAGCTTTGAAGCACATGAAACCTACGCGGAAATTCAGGTTCGCGACCTCTCCGATGTCTTCGCGGTGCTCGTGCAGCCTTTTAACATGGTCCTTCATAGCTTCAGGAGTGTAAGGTGTTACCAATCTTAATATTATTGCGTCAGCTTCCTTAAGATCCTCAACTAGGCCGGCGAGGCACTGCGGTGAGGTGGTCAGGAAAAAAGGTACTATCAGAAACCACGCTAATCGATGGGCGCGCATGTCTCACCTCCCACAGCAGGTACCAAGAGTAAAGGTTGGATCGTGCTCAACAGTTAATAAGGTAAACCGATATAAGCCTGTGTCAAGGGCGCTGCTCAGAAATTCCTCATCTCCGGCCAGCGGCGCGTGTAGACATGGATATCTCTAAGCCCGGTTCAGAGTAGCCTGGGCGTTCCTGGCCATCCCTTGCCTCGGTTCGCCCCCACCAGGGCTCACAATCTATGCTACAACCCAACTATAGTGACCGAGAGCCAGCAGAGTCGGGATAGATTGTCGTGGCGAGCGACCGCCTCTGGCGGCGGCTAAGCAGTCCCACGTCATCCGAAGCCGAGTGTGACTGCAACGAGCGACTCAGACAGGTCGCTGAAGGAGATTGGCTTGTGGGCAGCAGACAGTTTGATCGATCCATCGGCTTTTTCCGAACACAGAGTTGCAGCCGCTAACCTACAATGGCATAATATGGGCAGAGTCATGATAATATCCCCGTGTAGGCGGCCTCGTCGGGTGAGGCGTCAGTACATGAGGGCCCATCGGCCAATGCGAGAGACCCGGACGACGATCAGGGTGAGTTGGGGCTCCGGCGGCCAAGGTGGAGGGTCACGGCAAACGATCTTCTGGCTGTTGACACCAGCAGTCCTCTTGTCTCCCGGGGAGTTTGTCTGACTTGAGATGAGAAAAATGGCCATGGAAGCATGGCAGCCTTTGAAGGGGCCGTCAGATGAGCAAACCAGTCTCAACAGGAAATCGAGACGACGGACGTCGCGGACGATCGACACTTTCAAAGGTGGTTCCTATTATCGCAGTTGTCGCTCTGGCAGCGAGTGCCAGCTACACTCAGGTATCTGTAGAAGGGTGCTACTACCGGGTGGCGCGGCCGGATTTGTCCTCCCCGCATGGGGATGCCGACGCGGGCTACGTTGAGGCGTTTTTCCTGAATGCTTCGGACGGACCTGTAGGCATTTCCGAGGTCCTCCTGAACGGGACTATCGTTCGCTCGTGCGAGAACGAGGAGGAGGGTCTGGTCTCTACGCCTGCATGCTACGGGTGTATGGTAGTGCCCTCACAGGTACCCTCGGGGAGCACCGCCAGGATCGTGGTCAAGTTAAAGCAAGCCTTGACCGGAAAAGGTAGCCTGGAAATAAAAACCGCCGACGGGGAACGATACACAGCGGAAGTGCCATCCTTGGCCCCACGCGTCATTACCTACGTGGGGTTCTCTTCGAGCCTCGACAAATGCTATGTATACGTAGCAAATCGCGCGGACAGCCCGCTACGGGTTACACGAGTAACTGGCAAGCAAGATGGGAAGCTGCCTGTTTCTGCTGCGTTTGAGACTACGCTCGCACGGGGAACTAAGCGCTGCGCTGTCCTCTCCTTTCCAGCAGGTCTGGAACTAGGCGCGGAGGTCAACGTCGCGGCATATGGCCCCCGTGGACTCATAGATCGAGCGAAGTGTCGGGTGCTCACCGATTTCCCGATGCTGCAAGAGCGCAACGAAGGCCAGGTGCTCCTGTACTGCCCGACCCACCGACACGGGACGTACGGCGAAGCTATGACGAAGGTCATGGGGCTCTGCGAAGCCGCAGGCATGACACCAGACGCGGACACAACGAACACCACTATTCATATTTGCCGTTACGAGGCAGTCGCGGGAATCCCTTTGTTCTCCGCCGTCGCCGACAGGGTCCGATACAACACATTTATCCCCAGCAGCTACAGGGTATCGCCGCGGGAGTTCCCATATTCGACTCAACTGGTCTGGGCCATGTATTTGAAAGCCGCATCCGAGCCGCGTCCATTTGACATGGTAGTTGCGGTCGAAAACATGGGAGAACCGCTCTTTCGGCGACGTTTGGTGCTTAGAGAAGGTACGCTGGACTCGCTGGCCGGCGGTGCAAAGGGGTTCTACTTCCGCGGCGGCGCCGACTCGTACATACAAGAGCTGGTGAAATCGGTGCGAGCGATAGAGAATGTGCTCCGCATCTCAGAACCGATCGCCTTGCAGGTTGATTGCTCTGACGAGGACGTCACGTGCTTGGCCCATCTTGTCGCGGACGAAGGGCTGCTCCTCTTCCTCGTCAGGAGAAAGTTGGAGGACCCAAAGGCTGTGCTCAGGGATGTCGAGGTCAGCTTTGGGAACGACACTCACGTGGCGGCTTCTGCCGCCGTCCGCGTGGATAGCGGCCGGTTCGCTTCGTGCCAAGTCGAGAAGAGCGGAGAGCTTACGAGAGTTGGGGTGGGAAAGGTTGACGTGGGAACGATGGTTCTGGTGGGGCCTGAGAGGTTCATCCGAGACGTTGAAGGTACAAAGTGATGTGAGCTTGTATCGGCTCAACGGCCTCACAAGAGGCGGAGACCCATTACGTTTGTCCAACCGATACGCTGGCAATGGAGACCGCGGGCGGCATTGCAGTCACACAATGTGGTGAAAGGGGTCCGGGCGGGAAAGCGCCCGCCGGAGGTGGGTAGCGCGCGGGATCGTGGCTTAGGCTTGAAGGTAATCGAAGAGGCACACCGCAAGGTGTTACTTCTGTTCATCAGGGGGGGGGTGCATGCTCCGTCGCATTAGGGTCCTTGCACGGCTGGCCGTGGTGCTATCATGCCTGTGGATCACGGCCGGCACGGCCTTCGCGCCCGATGCGATGCAAGCGGAGGCGGAAGCGGGGAAGGCTCTCCGCGTGCTGGTTTTCTACTCTCCGAGCTGCCACGAATGTCACGTAGTAACCGAGGAAGTCCTGCCAGCCCTCCAAAGGGATTACGGCCCGCTGATCGTGATAGAACAACGCAGCATTGACGAGATCGCGACCTACCGCGAGCTGCTGGAATACGAGAAACACTACGGCTCCGAGGAAAATGAGCCGCTGAAGATGTTCATTGGGGAGCGCTACCTGGTCGGCGCCAGGGCCATTTCTGCTGAGGCAAGGAGGATTGTTGAGGAGGAGCTCGCGAACGGATCGCGAACCTTCTCGCCAAAGGATGCGGCCACGGGACGGTCTGTGGAGAAAATCCAGCCAGCCGGGAAGGAAGTGTTGCCCAAGTCCGTTATCGAACGGTTCCGGTCGTTCAGCCCCCTTGCCGTGGCGGGAGCCGGGCTGGTCGATGGCGTCAACCCCTGTGCCTTCACAACAATCGTATTCCTTCTATCTGTGCTTACGCTTCTGGGAAAAACAAGGAAGCACGTGCTTTCGGTAGGCGCAGCTTTCACGCTGGGGGTCTTCTGTGCTTATCTCCTGCTCGGCTTAGGTGTATTCAAAGCCGTCAAGGCATTTGCCGTTAGCCACCAGCTCTCTCTGTGCATCACCTATGCAGCTGCGAGCCTGGCTTTTGTCCTAGCGGGGCTGAGCATGTTCGACTACCTTCGTTACAGGAGCTCAAAAGATGCGAGAAGTATATCCTTGAAGTTACCTCACTGGACGAGGGCACGGATCAACAAGATCATCAGAGAAAAGCTCACCACTTCCAACCTGGTTACTGGGTCATTCACCCTGGGTCTTCTCGTGTCGGTACTGGAGGCGATGTGTACCGGGCAGGTATATCTGCCGACGATTGTTTTCGTCCAGGGCGACGAGGCGCTACGCGCACACGCACTCATGTACTTGGTCCTCTACAACGTCATGTTCATTGTCCCGCTCATTGGCATTTTTCTTTCTGCCTACTTCGGTGTTCGCTCGGAGCATCTGGGGAAGTTTCTCCGTCAGCATATTGGCGCTTTCAAGCTGGCGCTGGCGGCAATATTCTTGCTCTTGGGTGCGGCACTGATTGCGAGCGTATAAATAGTGTGAAAAGAGCCTCCGTGGTCTTACCGGACAACTCATTTGGCGGCTCCCATCGTAAGTACCTTTGATGGTAGAAAGTAACATGAGGCTGACCTGCGCCGAGCCTTTGTGCCACTCGTTATCTGATCGAAGCACGTGGACCTGTGGGGTTGCTTTAACTGTGTGAAGCTGGACTTCATTCGTTCGGCCAAACCAACTGAAAACGCCATAATTGAGACTTTTCGCAGCAGGTTCAGGCAGGGGTGCCTGAACGAGCACTGGTTCTTATCCCTAGAGGATGCGCAGGGGAAGGTTGAGGCGTGGCGGCTGGAATACAACCGGAGACGGCCGACTAGTTCTTTGGAG
>CAZUUK010000071.1:0-5389 GCA_964622675.1 uncultured Planctomycetota bacterium
CCGAGGTGTCTATTCTGTGACTCGGCCCTTCTCTATCCTTTCTATTACCTTCGACTCCTTGTTGATTATGAAGGTGACCTTTCTATCCGGGAAGTACAGGTAGTCGTACTTCGGGTCGGTGCCGGTAAGTGTCTGCGCTTTGCCACAGTCCACAATAGCGTTTTCCTTGTCCCGTCCTTCGAAGACCTTGCCTTGCCAAACGGTGATGGCCTCCTCCTGCGTGTAGGCAGGCGAACCAGCCTCCGGCAGGCCGGACCCCCCCCCGTCGCCACATCCAGAGACACCTATGGCCGCGATGACGGAAAACCCGGCCAAAAGGGCAAGACTCAACCAGCAAGCCCGACTAGCACTTCTCATGGCTCTTTCCTCCTGAGCTTTGCGCTCTGCCTTCGGAGACACTTGCCGCAAAAAGGGGCAGCGACGGCCCCAGACCTTTGTGAATTGTGAGGCGCTCCCCGCAGCCGAGCTCACAAGCCCAAGCCAGCGGCGAGCCCCCCGCGCCAGGACGATAATAAGGACAGCGGCAGGCAATGTCAAGGCGCTGCGGCGATTTTGCTGCAGGGCCAGCCTCGTCCGAAGCTTGGGCGCTCACGCCTCGCAGAGGAGGATCCTTTTTGCCGCGCGGTCCGTGAACCCTTCGACAGAATAAGGGTCGGGTTCGCCACGCTGCCAGCTCTTCCAGTCAACTGCGCTTGGGTCGTCGCCGTAAATTCCGAGAAGGGTCAAGCCAGCGTCGCTTAAGAGCTTCTCAAGTTCCGGAAGCAGGTATAGCCGCCATGAGAAAGGCATCGTGTGGCGCTTGCCGGTGGCGAGGTTGACTGCGATGACGTCGAAGCCGAACCTGGCCTTTCGGAAATCCTTCGTGCCTTGCGTGAGGAAGAGGAGATTTTCGTTCTCCTTGTAGAAATCCCAGCCCTTTTTCAAGCGTTCAGGGAGCCCCTTGTAGTTCTGGGTGTCTATGAGGGCCAGGCCGTCCTGCTTGAGAGCGCGCTTTATCGCATGGAGAGTTTGAACGTTGTCCTCGTGGGCGAACATTCCAAAAGTATTGCCCCACAGAATGACGGCGTCGAACTCGGCGCGAAAGTCCATGCGAGTCATGTCGCCGTGGATGAAGCGGACGGGAACGGAAGCCTCGCCAGCTCTCGCGCGAGCGACTTCGAGAAACGGCTCGGACCATTCAAGGGCGGTGATGTCGCAGCCGCGGCGAGCTAGTTCGATGGAGTGATAGCCGAGGCCGCAGCCGAGATCGAGAACCTTGGCCCCTTTCTGCAGGTTAAGCGCGCGTTCCATGAAACCGACGGCGGAAGGCACAGACCACCCGGGAGGTTCACCCTCCCATTTCCAATAGACCATGTCGCTGAACGCTTGGTGCCACGAGCGATCTTGATCTGTATTCATGTTCTTCGCTCCTTTCAACTCCTGATGGCTGTGGGATTGGACCCATTAGTGACTGAGGGGCTGCCGGCGATCGCTGGTGACGCTCGAGGTGGGCGTCAACCGGGGGTGGGTGATTGACGGGGCCTACACGGGGAGAGTCTCAGCGTCGGCGGCGGGCCCTGGATTTGTGATTGTCAGATATCTCACGGTCCACCACCTCCTCTCTACGCATAGGTCGAGTTGCTGGTCTAGGCGACTTATAGCAGAGGCCGAGGAGAAATCAAGCGGGTTCTTGCGGCTTACTTCGCTGCGAGCTTGAGGGGGGAGAGACCGACGAAGAGGCGGGCGTCAATGTCGGTGAGGGGGTCGGTTTCGCCGGCGGCGGCTGCGCGAGCGAAGACGACGCCGGGCCGCTTTGCGCGCATGGCCCTGGCGAGGACGTTGAATCCTCTGGGAACACCCGCTTCGCGCAGGCTGTATCCGAGCTGGGCGCATTCGAGCGCGGTGCGGCCGCCTGACTCGCGCGCCAGGGCGGCACAGGCGTAGAGTTCGTCGGGAGAAAGACCCTGGCAGAGGCCATGTCGAATGGGAATTCGTTCGCCGCGCGGGTCGGTTACGGAGCCGGGTGAGGAAACCAGGGAGACGAGCTTGGGAAGGTCGCCGCGGGCGTCAGTCTTGACGGCGAGGAGCTGTGGGCCGAGAGCGGGGTCGTTGAAGTCGGTCCGGGAGCCGAGGGCATCGGCGATTTCGTCTGAGTAGGCATCCCAGGCTTCGGGATGATCCGTTTGAGGGTCAGTCGGGAGTTCGATGTGAGCGCGTGGGAAGGGGCTGAGGGAGGCGCCGGATTGCTTTGCGGCCTCGAAGCTCCGCGGCATTAGGCGGTGGAGCAGGTCGAGGAATTTTTCGACTCCCTCGCGCTGCACGATAAGGTGGAGGGAGTCTTCGAGGGTTTGCCGGGTGATGAAGCCGTCAGGGGTTGCGACTTCGGTTCCAGTGATGCGGCTGATTTCCTTTCTGCCTTCGGCGGTGAGGCTCAATTCGGCGAGGCCCCAGAGGATGTCGTGGGTTGGAACGAGCCATCTTATCAATTCGGGATCGCGCCGGAGGTGAGCGGCTACGGAAAGGCGCTCTCCGGCTTCGGCCTGGCCTTCTTCAGTGATCGGGAGGAAGACGGCGGCGGCGTCGCCGTCGAAGTCGGCGTTCATGAGCTTGCAGGCGAGAGGATGGATTCGGATGACGCGCTCGGGGATTCGCACGGGATGGAATGCGAGGAATGACGTGGGCATGATGGTTGGGGCGCGATTGAGGAGAACCCAGGAGCGCGCCATTATTTCGTCGAGGGTTTGGGCTGCGCGTTTGGTGCGATTCTCTACCTCGCGGGGGTCGCCGAGGTCGCGCGCTACGAGGGGTGCGAAGAGGGTCCAGGCGATCTCGTCCGGGAGGCCCGTCTGGCCGATGCGCAGGTCGAGGGCTGGGGCGAGAATGCTGCGGCCGCTGAAGAGGGACCTGCCGGCAAATCTAAGGTGATCGGGAGCTACAAGGGCATCAAAGAAATCCCTGGCGGCGTCTTCGAGTTGTTTGAGGACACCGGCGGAGAGGCTTTCTGGGACGCCGCTGCCCAGCATGCGTTGGGCCTTAGTGTTGATTTCGACCAGTGCCTGATATTCGGGAAAGGAATCAATCGCGCCCACCTCGGAGATCTTCCGGCCGCGGAGCCAGGGATGCGGCACCGGGGCGGCAAGTTTGAGGGTGGGGGGCTCCGGGGGGGTGAGGTTGAATGTGAGACTCTGGTTTTTGAGCGTGGCGTGGATGCCCGCGGCGGCGAGACAGCGGGTGAGGTCGGAGAAGAGAGGAGTTGGCGGGCCTGCCTGCCGAATCTTTCCTGCGGCGAGGCGGGCCGGCATTTCTTCTGCGTCCTTGCGGGCTTCGGAGCGGGTGCTGAAGGTCTCCCTAATTGTTTCGAAGGCGCCTATATCGCGGAGAGCGTAGTATTCGAGCTCGCCGGAGCGCGAAAGGACGGGGCCGCAGGTGGCCGATTTGATTTTGTCGCGAACGTTGTGGAAGGTGCGCCCCCAGTAAACCCACCCGACCGTGCTGGCGCGAGAAAGGCGAAGGCCATCGCGGCCATTGGTGAGGGTTTCCATTCCGGATTGCGCAAGGGTGGCTTCTGCGAGGCGCCGGCGGAGTTCGGATTCCGGGGGGGCTTGAAAGGGAGGGACGATGATGGGGGCGCCTTCGGCGCGCGCGATGCGGCTCATTACAGCCTCCCGAATCTGGCCGAAGTTGAGGCGCCAGTGGCAGCCGACGAAGCTGAAGATGAGTTCGACGGGGGTGCCGTCCGTCATGCGGGGCATTTCGTCATCGGGGAGGATTGCGCCGACGACGCCTTTGGCTCCGTGGCGGTTGCTGAGTTTGTCGCCGGGCTCGAGGGGGAAGGGGTAGCTGAGGCGCTTTGCGCAGGATTCGCTGACTACGAGCCCGTCCTCGTAGGCGCCCGGGCCCCAGGAGATGAAGGCGGTGAGGAGGTTGCGGCCACACCAGAAGTCGGGGGCATCGGGCTCGTTTCCGGTCTGAACGAGGGCAGGCTCAGGGTCCGGTGGGACGAGCCACTGACGCATCATGGTAAGGGCCATGGCCTGTCGGCTGGGCGAGTTATGCTCGATGAAAGGAACCAGCGAGGCGGTCACGCCCAGCGCGGCCTCGGGGCTGTCGTCAACTACGACGAGCTTGCCGTCACGGATTTGTGCGCCGACGGCGACGGTTAGGATTCGCCCGATGTTAATTCCTTCAGGCGATTCGAAGGGGCATGTGCGGCCAAGCTGGCCTGGAGCGAAAAACTTTTCGCGGTCCGCAATGAGGATTTTTCGGACATGGGCGCAACGGGAAAGCCAGTTTCTTTCATCATGCTTTGTGGAGGTAGGCGATTCGCGGAGAAAGAGGCGAACCCAATCAGCCAGGGGAAGCCAGGCGCGAAGGAGGGACTCATCCCAGGGCAGTCTGGGCGGAGCCTGGCCGAGGCGTTCTTCGAAGTAATCGTAAAGCTGCTCGCCGACGCAGCGGATGTCAGCCAGGTCAAGCTCCTCCTGAGAGGCGGTTGGGAGGACTACGTAGCGGACCCCTTCGATTTCGAAAATGCCTTCGTCGCTTGGAGTAGGAACTTCGGTGTATTCGATCTCGACTTCGCCGGATGGGGAAGAGACAGCTAATGTGACATTGCATGAGTGGGGGCCGGATCGAGTGGTTCGATAGCCGGCGAGGGGGAGGCGGGCGGCGAGGAGTTCGGGCAGTTTGTCATTGAGGAAGTTGTCGAAGGATTCTTTGTGCCATGGGGCGGATGTGCGGATGTTGGTCATCGCTGACTCCTTTGCACGTCGTTCCATTTACGGGCGAGCCGCTTTCTTGCCGAATGGAGGCGAGACTTCACAGTTCCCTCGGGGATGCCGAGGATTTCTGCGGCGCTGGCGAGGTCCATTTCGTCCTGCTGGATCAGTTTGAAGACTTCGCGCTGCTCTTCGGATAGCTCGCCGACACTGCTCAGAATCTTTCGGCAGAGCTCGGCCCGCTCAGCCAGCTCCTCCGGATCAGCGGCGTCGAGGTCAATCATCCAATCGGGTGGCTCGTCTTGGAGAGCATTGGCGAGGGGCGATTCGGCTTTGAAGCGCTTTCTGCGACGGCGGTCGGAGCGTATGTGGTTTAGGGCGAGGTTGGTGGCGATGCGGAGGAGCCAGGCCTCGGGGGTTCCGCGTCCTTTCCACTGTTCGGCGCGAGTCCAGAGGCGCATGAAGACCTCCTGGGTCAGGTCGTCGGCTGCGGCGTCGTCGCGAACGATGGACCAGAGATGGCGACGGATTCTTTCGTTGCGCCGCGCGTAGAGTAGCTCGAATGCCTTCGCGTCGCGTTTCTGTATGCGGCAGATCAGGTCGTGATCCGATGGGGTCATCGAGGCCCTCTATGATGATTGACACCGAAGGGTGAGGGTTAGTTCGGCTGCAATTGAAGTATTGCCCGAATC
>CAZUUK010000071.1:5489-15938 GCA_964622675.1 uncultured Planctomycetota bacterium
GTGCGATGGGCCCAGGCTACGGATGCGATGGCTCCGTCAGCGACGATTCCATAGACGACGCCGTCGGGGAAGCACTGGGTCGGGAGTTTGAGGCCTGGGGCTGGAGGGATGTTTTCATCAGTGAGGCGGCGGCAGTCGCCGTGGTGGTGCCTTCGGAGGAGGGACGCGCTGCAGGCAAAGCGGACGTCGGAGAAGACGCGGTTGATCTCTCCCAGGCCGGCGTTCAAAAGCGCGTCGTTAGCAGGCCCCTTGAGTTTGCGCATGATGTCCGGATCGAACAGGTCGCAGTTGGAGCGAACGTTGTTCAGAATTGGGGTGACTGCGGAGGCTGCGCCGGGCGGCACGCTTGCAGCGGAGCGGCCGTCAGTCAGCCAGATCCACCAGAGGGCATGGATGTACCCGTAGCTCCCCTCGCGGCGCAGACGGCGCTGGGTTTCGACGACAGTCACCCGGCCGGGAGTGAGAGCGGAGAGATTCACGTCGAGACGAATGCCCGTGTAACGGTCGAGGAGTGGGAAGTCTGGGTGCTCCTTCAGCGGGTTTCCTCCTGCTGCCGTCGGGGGCGGGACTATTTCAGTACGTCGTTGAGCGGTCGGTCCCGCCGGTAGTGCCGCGCCGGAGCGGGGAAGGAGTGAGCGGCGTCGCTCGGGCGCTTGCGCTGCCTCCAAGCCGCTGGAAGTTCAACCTCCTTTGAGGTGGGTCCGCCGCCGAATGCGAGCCGGGGCTGTTCTAGAGACAATTCCTTCGTCGCACCCCCGCGACCATATCCACCTGACTCACTCTTTCACCTTGCCGCGGGAGATTTGCTCTACTACATCCCTCTCCTTGTTGACCTTGAAGGTAAGGTCAACCTCTGGGAAGTACAGCCACTTGTAGCTGTCGGCGTCAGAGATGACACTGGATTGCCCGCACATATTTTCGATGTTCGCGACGTTCGATCCGCTATAGATCGTATCCACCCACATCTGGATAGATTCCGCTTGGAGGGCTTCGTCCACAGTAGCCGGCGCCGCTGCCGGCGGGGAAGTATCTTCACCACAACCGAAGATAGATACCATCGCGATGACACAACAACCTGCCATGATAGCGAGTCTCCACCCGCCAATCCGGTCAGCCTTTCTCATCTTTCTCTCCTCTGCTTAGGTTCTCGCACTCCCCGCTGGAGGCGATTGGTTTCATGAGACGTAAGAGCACCCGCGTGCTCAAGTGGTTTGTAGGTGACTGATGGGGCCGCGGTGATACGATAGTCGGCTTCGTTGCAGATGTCAATGGTCATCGATGATTCGAGAGGGATCATGGGGTTTTTAGAAAAGCCTCCGTTTCACCTTCGTCCGCTTGCGGGAGGCTTCGGCGGGTCCGCGACAATCCGCCGTTCGGCGGACGCCACAAGAAGGAAGAGGGCGCAGCAAGCCCTCCAGAAAGAAGGCGGGCAAACGGAGCCCGTACGGCGTCCTGATTCGAGAGCCCCTAGGGTAATGGGGCGATGAACCGGGGGTGTGGGGAGGTTGACAGGTGAAGAGGCGGGTAGTAGTATCTTCGGCGACGTGTCGCGGAGTGCGTGGACTCAAGGCGAAGGGAGCGAACGATGCCTGGATACGGGAATTTGGGCCGCGTCGGTTTCGTTGATCTGAGCAAAGGAGAGGTCAGTGTCAAGTCTCTTCCGGATGAGGTATACCGCAATTTCATAGGCGGCTACGGACTGGGAGCGTACGTGCTTTTCAAAGGGCAGTCGGCCGAGGCGGATCCGCTGGGGCCGGGTAATATGCTCGGATTCATCGCGGGGCCGCTGACGGGGACGGACGCGGTGTGCGGGAACAGGTTCACGGTGGTGGGCAAGTCCCCGAAGACGGGGATGTGGGGTGATGCGAACTGCGGGGGTAAGTTCGGGCCGATGATGAAGTTTGCGGGGTTCGACGCGGTGTTCTTCAGGGGAATCGCGCCGAGGCCTGTGTGTTTTGTGATGTCGGACGGGAAGGCGGAGTTGAAGCCGGCGGATAAGCTCTGGGGAAAGGATACGAACGAGACGGAGGGCGCGCTTGCGGGCGAATACGGGAAGGATGCTAGTGTGGTATCCATTGGTCCGGTGGGGGAACGTTGCTCGCTTCTGGCGTGCATCATAAATGAAAAGGGGAGGGCCGCGGGGAGATCGGGCCTGGGAGCGGTGATGGGGTCGAAGAAGCTGAAGGCGGTGGTCGCAGTGCCGACAGGAGAGGTGCCGGTGGCGGATGCGCAAAAGCTGAAGGAGCTTCGCAAGGAGGGGACGAAAGCGGTAAAAGAACATGTGGTGCTCCAGATCTATTCGACGTACGGGACGGCGGGGATAACGGCAAATTCGGTCGCGACCGGCGATTGTCCGGTGAAGAACTGGGCAGGGACGCCCGAAGATTTCCCGAATGCTTCGAAGATAAGTGACGAGAGCGTGAAGGCGATTCAGTATAAGAAGTACGCATGCTGGCGCTGCCCGATCGCCTGTGGGGGATTTGTAAGGGTGAAGTCGGGTCCGTATGCGGTGGACGGGCACAAGCCCGAGTACGAGACGCTCGCGGGGTTCGGGGCGCTTTGCCTGAACGATAATCTGGAGTCGATCGCGAAGATAAATGAGATCTGTAACAAGAGCGGGCTGGATACGATTTCAACGGCCGCGACGGTAGCGTTCGCTATAGAGTGTTTCGAGAAGGGGGTTCTGGATAAGAGCAAGACGGGGGGATTGGAGCTCAGGTGGGGGAATGACGAGGCGATCGTCGCGCTGACGGAGCAGATAGCGAAGGGGGAGGGGATAGGGGCGAAGCTGGCGGACGGTTCGGCGGCGGGAGCGGGGAGGGTTGGGAGGAAGGCGGGGGAGTACGCTATACACGCGCACGGCGAGGAGCTCCCCTATCATGATCCGCGATGCGTACCGGGGATCGCGTCGAATTTCAAGATCGACGCGACGCCGGGCAGGCATACGCAGTTCAGCTCGTGGGTTGTGGAGGCGGGTCTGATACCAGGGGGAATGGAGGTGCCGACGATCGAGGACAAGTACGAGCCGAAGGGGAAGGCCCTGGCGCACAAGATTATGAGCAACTGGATGCACGTGGTTTCGGCGGCGGGGCAGTGTATGTTCGGGGCGTTCGGCATGCCGGCGAATTTCGTGCACGAGTCCATAAATGCGGCGACGGGGTACGATTTGACGATGGAGGAGGTGGTTGGGGATCTGGGTTCGCGGATTGCGGCGATGAGGACGGGGTTCAACGTGCGGGAAGGCATCATGCCGATGTCGGTGAAGCTTCCGGCGCGGGTGCTGGGTATTCCGCCGCTTGCCGCGGGGCCGCTGAAGGGGAAGAAGGTGGACGTGGATACGCAGGTGAAGGAGTACCTGGAGCTGATGGGATGGGACGTTAAGACGGGGGCACCGACGAAGGAGGCGCTGGAGGAGCTGGGGCTGGATTTCGTGGCGGAGGAGCTTTATCCGTAGTGAAGGAACGCGACCAAGGCGGCGCGGCGGCGTTTGAGGGGAACCCGCCCTGGCCTTTCTCAAATTGTGTATTTACAGGGCGATTTTTTTTGTTCGAGGAGGACGTCGGATGAGGATTGTCAGTGTTTTTCTCGTGGTTGTGGTGCTGGGATTTGGGGTGGCGGAGGGCGCGTGGGAGAAGTCGTTCGACATGGGAACGGCGGAGTCCCCGCTGAAGGAAGGATGGACGCGTGTTACGGAGAAGACAGTTTACGACGAGGCGAAAGGATTCGGGTGGACGGAAGCGTGCGAGGGTTCTTTCCACCGGGAGAAGATCTCGACGAGGATAATCGAAGGGACGCCGGACGCGATGGTTGTGGACGGGGTGACGAACGCGGAGGAGAGGGCGTTCCGGATTGACCTGCCGGACGGGAAGTACATTCTTGAGGTGTTTCTGGGGGATGTGGGCGGAGAGCAGTTGTGGGCGAACAAAGTGGAAGGATACCCGGGAGGGCCGGTCTATTCGATGGAGATGACGCTAGACGGAGAGGTAGCGGCGACGGACCTTAACGGATACACGGTGGCGGATCGGAGGAGCCCGAAGTCGTACCTGGGAGGAGTGGACCGTGCGGTTATTGACGCGGAAGCGAAGGATGGGCGGCTGCTTATAGGGTTCACGGGGAACGACAAGTGGCATGAGGAGCGATTGAAGGAGAATGAGAAGGCGCCGCTCAACTGGAGGGAAGAGGATACAGTGGCGAGGGGAGTGAAGATAAAGAAGCAGCCGAAGATGTGGCTTGGCGAGCCCTACGATCATTTCAGCGTGCTCGGGGTGCGCGTGGCGCCTGGCAGCGTGGAGGAGCTGTGGCCGTTCGAGGTGGACGGGTGGAAGCTGGTTCCCAAGGCGCGAATTTCGGATCCGACTCTTGCACAGGTAGTCCAAGCGTACAACGAGGGCAAGCTGGACGAAGCGATGTACGTGCTGGAGAACTTCGCCGCGGCGGAGCCGGGGGACGTCCTGGCGAAGAGCTACGTTTGTCTCGCAGTTTCGGGGCATCCGCGTTCCGACGACGAGGGCGAGGAGATAGCCAAGGCGATAGAGTGTCTGCAGAAGGGGCTGGAGGCGGAGCCGGGGAACGTCGGCGCGGAGCTTCTGCTGGAGGAGGCAAGGGCTTTTGCGGAGGGGATCAGGAGTTTCAACCGGCTGGGATACCGCGGGGAGAATGCTTCGACGAACCAGTTCAGAGGGGAAGCATTTTTCAGGAAGATTTCGAAGGGAAGTCCGCTTTATCTGAAGGCGGAAGTTTATAGAGGAAGGATATTCGGCGCGCAGGACCCGGCGAGATGGGCATGGATGTGGCCGGAGGCGCGGTCAATCATCAAGGCGATCGAGCCGGAGTTCCGGGACAACCGCTACGTGAAGTTCTACCTGTCGAAGGACGCGATGGGCGGGATTCCGAAAGAAGTGAGCGATGAGGACGACGTTCGAGCGCCGGGCACGGGCGAGTGGCGGGAGGACTGGGCCATTCCTTCTTACAAGGAAGGGACGGAGAATGCGCCGATGTGGGCGCCGCCGCTGAGGGAAGCATACTGCCGAATGATAGATGTTTCTGAGTGGTGGATTAAAAACCGGCAGATAGAGAACGGGGAGATAGGTGGAGGCTTCGGAGACGACGTGGAGATAGTGCAGCTTTGGGGTTACGCCGGGTTCATCTGCAAGGACGCGGCGCCGTATGCACTTGCGGGAGCGAAGCGGATGATTGATGGGATGTGGTCCTCGGAAGAGATGGACCGCGATAACGGCTACTGGAACGGGCCGGTGACGTGGGTGAAGATACCGGCTGAGTGGACGGGCTACAGCCAACCGCTGATGATGGCGACTGAGTACGGGGACCCGGAGTACTACGAGCGGCTGCTCAGGACGACGAAGACGATGCGGGACTTCGCGATGTACGTGAACGAGAACGGGCGGCGGCATTTCCGGACGGGGTATTTCAATTCCAGCCGGCACGCGACGGACCCGCTTCAGCGAATTGATCCGGCGCTGGCGTGGAGGTGCATGCTGGGGGCGAGCTGGCTTTCGTGGTATTCGAGGAACCGCGGGGCGGAGAAGCTGATGAGCGAATGGGCGGAGAACTGGCTGGAGGTTGCCATGGGAACGGCAAAGGGGAAACCGAAGGGAATAGTCCCTTCGGTGATTTCGCCGGAGACGGACGAGCCCGGGGCGCCGAATTCGCCGCACTGGTACGACGCGCCCAAGCCGAACGACAGGGGTGACTACACGTATCCGTCGTATTCACGCTACATCTACAGCTTGTTTGCCGAAATGTACCTCAGAACTGGGCGAGAGGAATACCTGGAGCCGCTGATGGAGTCTTTGAAAATAGCGGACGAGGGTCGGGAGATTGCCTGGAAGAAATCTCCTCCGGGTTCCGATGACTGGGTGAAGGGGCTGACGAGTGAGAAGCTTGGTCCCGCAGTCGCACGGGCGGCGATGCAGCTTCACACGATGGCCGGGCTGCGACAGCTCGATCCGCTCGTGGCGGAGTATCTAACGCCGTGGACGGAGTTCCTGCTGTCGGGGGATGCGGGAAAGATCGCGGGTGGTCTGGAGAATGTAAGCAAGAAGATCCGCGACGGGTGGCCGATGATGACGGCGGATTGTGCGGTGACGGACAAGATAGTGCCGCCGGGGCTGCAGCCGGCGATCGCGAGCTACCTGGGAGGCTTCGGCGCGACGTACGACGGATTCCCCGGGTTCACGGTTAGCTATGAGAGGATGAGCAAGAACTTCGCGGCACTCGTCAGGGAAACGACGCCGAAGGAGCTGAAGATCCTGTTCTTCAATTTCGAGGCGGAGGACCGCGAGATAGATATCGTCCCGTGGGCGCTGGAGGTTGGTGGGACCTACAGCGTCGAGACGGGCCCGGATGCGGACGGGGATCAGGAGATGGATGAGGTGGCGTCGTCGCGGCGGGTTAAGCTGGAGCACCGGGCGGATGCGGTGACGGTCGAGCTTCCGAGCCGGAAGTCGTGGATAGCGAGCATCAGGCAGGTGGCGCCCGGCCCCGAACGGAAGCCGCTGCCCGACCTGGCGATGTCGGAAAGGGACGTGTGGTATCGGGCGAGGGGCGAGTCGGCCATCCACGTGACGGTACACAATATCGGGGACGCGTCGGCGGACGAGGTCAGCGTGGCGGTCTATGAGGGCGATTCGCCTGACGAAGCCAAACTAATAGGGCGCGCAATGATAAGCCACCTGGCGACGCCGGATAACCTCGACCCGCAGATGGTGAGGGTGAGCGTGTTTTACAAGCCGACAAAGGAGTGGGCGAACATTTGCGTGGCGATCGACCCTGACGACGAGTTTGCGGAGATTACCGAGCGGAACAACGTGCTGGTGAAGCGGATAGACTTCAAGGAGGGGAGCTGATCGGCGCGACGGGGAGGGGATGAAGATGGGAGGCGGAAGGCGGCGGTGTTACCTGTCGTCGTGTTGCTCCGAAGAGGCGGCCGAGGGCGGAGGGTGGGAGGGATCGGTAGTGCGGCCCGCCGTGCGGTCCGCCGGACGGCGGACGGCAAGGGCCCAAAGGATGCAAGCGAGGATGAGCCAGGGGAGGCCGAATATGAGAAGGGATCTCAGGGCGGCCTGCTTTTCACCTTCGGCCCAGCTTGTTGCCGAGTAGGCAACGGCGAAGAGGAAGCCCGCGACGCAGAGGATGGAGAGAAGGGGAACGTATAATGGGAGGGCGGGCTGGCGGCGGGCGCGGAGGGAGAGGGCCAGGATGACAATGGCCCCGGCGGCGCCGAGAATGAGGCAGAATGTCTTCATTGTTAATTCCTGTCAGCTGCGAAGCAAGAGCGGCTTGAAGTGAAAAAGAAATGTGCAATTTCTCGCGGCCCGGAACGGCATCAAGGGACAATGCTACAGTGATGCGCGCGGCGGTTCAAGAAGGAGGTGGCGGAAAATGATGAAGAGAAAGACGGATCGAAAGGGTCTCAGCCGGCGAAGTTTCCTCAAGACGGCGGGATTTGCGGCGCTGGGCGGGGGATTGGGCGCGAGCGGAGCCGAATCGGGGAAGGCGAGCGCGAGGGCGATCAAGACGACGGATGCGCCGTACGAACTCAGGGGAGATATAAAGAGGTTCTTGCCGCGGATGACGGTTTTTGCGCGCAAGGGCTGGGACCCGACTTGCAAGGGGTACAGGCGGGGATGGCTTGAGAAGCTTGAGGAGAGGGTGGCGTCGGGGGAGGCGGGCTTCACGCGGGTGGATTACGCGGCGCTGGCGGCGGGTTGGACGTTTGAGACGGGGATGCAGGGCCTACCATATTCGCGGGAGCCGCTCAAGGCGGGACTCGTTTCGCGGCTGATGAATCTGCCGAAGTATGAGGTGGAGGATAGGGAGTTGATGGCGCGGCAGTTAAAGAAGGTGGCGAGGCTCTACGGGGCGGCACTGGTAGGGATTGCTGAGCTGAACCGGTTGTGGCTCTACGAACTGGAAGGGGAGAAGAAGCAGAATGAGATCGGCCCGGAATACAAGTACGCGGTAGTGTGTGCAATGGAGCTGGACAGGGACGGGATAATGACGTCACCGGCGGCGAGCTGTGGTGCGGCAACGGGGAACGGATATTCGCGAATGGCGTTTGTGGCGGCGAGCGTGGCGCAGTTCATAAGGGCGCTCGGGTGGAAGGCGGTTCCGGCAGGGAACGGGGTGGGGCTAAGCGTTCCGATGGCGATTGACGCGGGGCTGGGAGAAGTCGGCAGGCAAGGACTGCTCATAACGCCGGAGTACGGGCCGAGGGTGCGTCTCTGCAAGATATTCACCGACTTGCCGCTGGCGAAGGATAAGCCGATACGGTTTGGCGTGAGGGAGTTCTGCGAGGTGTGCAAGAAGTGCGCGAAGGAGTGCCCGCCGGGGGCGATAACAGAGGGGGAGCGGACGTACGACGGGGTTTGTGCTTCGAATAATCCGGGCGCGTTCAAATGGTACGTGAACGTGGAGGAGTGCTACAACTACTGGTGCGACAATGGAGCGGAATGCAGCAACTGCATCCGGAGCTGCCCGTTCAACAAGGCGGATTCGTGGATACACGGCATGGCGCGGCTGCCGATCCGGGCAAGAAGCGAGGGGCTGGACAGAATTCTGGTAGCTATGGACGATCTCATGGGATACGGGGCGAGGCGCGACCCGGTGCGGGATTACTGGGAAACGGAGCGGTTCATGCATACGGGAGGGTACTCGGTGTGAGGGGGCCGAGCGGCTGGGCAGACGAGCTTTGGCCTTGACGAGGGAGGAGCGGATATCTAGACTGGATCCAGAGGCTCCATGTAGGAGTTGGCGGAGCGGAGCGCAGGGGGCCGAGCGCTCAGAGGCGCGTCCTGAACGAAGGGGAGAAGAGAGATGGGTAGAGTCTATCGGGTCACGCTGCTGGCGGTCGGCATATTATTGTGGCAGTGCGCGTTGCTCGCGGTGAGTGGTGGGCCAAGTGCTCCGGAGCATGATTCTTATCGTCCCGGCCCCACGCTAAGCGCCAAGCCGCGGCCAACTCTAAGCCCCACACCCAGTCCGAGGCCGACGCCCAAGCCTAGTCTGAAACCGAGACCGACTCCGAGGCCAACCGCGAGACCCACGGGGAAACCGCTGCCCAGGCCGCCGCGCCCGCCCGCCGTTATCGAAGGGGCGCAGCCCGTTCCCAGCCCGACTCCAAGCCCTACCGGTAGCCCCACTCCCACGCCGAGCGTCTCTCCAAGTCCGACGGTAAGACCTACACCGACCCCTACGGAGCCCCCGACTCCCACGGAGGAGCCAACACCGACTCCGAAAGCTACCGCAAGACCCACGCCGCGGCCGGATGTTTGGGTCTCCTGGGCTTGCGGCCGGGCGGGAGAACAAGATGTGCCGGTTATCGTCTGGATCGGGAGGGACCTGCGGTTTACGGCGTTTGCGCTGACGCTTCGTTTCGACCCAGATGTGCTCGAGCAGCCTGAGGCGGAGGATGTAACGGTCGCGGTGCGGGGCCAGGTTAAAGTAGATGGGAAGAGGCGAGGCAGGCTGGAAGTGGAGTTCGCGGCTAGCTCGAATCTTCATGTGCCGGGGGGGCAGCCTCTGATGACGGTCAGCTTCGACGTGCGGGAGTCGCCGGCGAAGGCTTCGAGTCCGGTGATACTGGGGGACATGAGATTCATGGACGAGAGGCGGAGGCCTATCACGCTGAGGGTAGGCCGGCCGGGGAGGTTCTGCGTGATTCCGGAGATCGTTCCACCCACGGCGAGTGTTTCGGTGGGGAAGCGCATTCAGTTCACGGCTACCGTTGGAGATAGAGCGAGATGGAGGCTGCTTCAGTCGGAATCAAACGGATGGATTGATGCCGAAACCGGCCTCTATCGCGCGGGACGAGGGACGGGGAGGGACGTGGTGGAGGCTTCTGTGGATGGGGCGAAGGCGTGGGCTGAGGTGACGGTTACCAAGTAGGGCGGAGAGGGCTCAGGGCGTCGCCCGGCGCGTAGCCAGCTCGCGGGCAAGGGTTTTTCTTGACAACAGCATGGGGAATGCCTAAACTGCCACCAGCCAGGGCATGGAGAAATTGGTGGGGTCAAGTCAATGCCGGAGCGATGTTTCCGGACGCTGAGACGAGCGTACAGCGCAGGGCTGGTTTTTCCCTTCTTGTGTTTCCACAAATCCATTACGTGCGGAGCTTAATTTCAGTGTAAGGGAGAGGTAAGAGATGAGCAGAGCGAGTCGGTTCGCATTGGTGCTGGCGGTGACGGGGCTGCTGTGCCGTGCGGCGTTCCCCGATGGTAGAGACGGCCCTGAGGCTTACTTGGGGTTTGATGAGACGACGGAAATAGTAGCCTATGATCCGTGGGGGAACGAACGCGACGGGACGCTTCATGCCGACGCGGCGTGGGCTCCCGACTGGCCGCTGGGAGGGGCGACGTCCGACGGACTGGTGGATGAGGCGATAATCCTTGACCATGCGGTGGCGTACGTTCGTCCAACGCCCACGCCGAGGCC
>CAZUUK010000072.1:0-15517 GCA_964622675.1 uncultured Planctomycetota bacterium
ACCCGGCGCAGCCCCTGTTTGCCTTCGCGTGCGAGCTTCAGCACGTCATAGGATTCAATGCCCTCCGGCAGGCCAATCCCGACGAGACCCAATGCTGTAGCGAAGATGTCCTGCGGCTGAACGATGATGCTGCTGCGCCCCGACCCGCCGTCCGGCGTGCGAACGAAGAAAGGCGTGTGACCCTCCTGCTCGCGCACGGGGTATCCCTTGCCGAATCTGCCGCGCTCGCCAAGATTGGTTCCGTGGTCGGCGGTGAGGATTATCGAGGTGTTCTTCGCCAGGCCGGTTTCGTCCAGGGTGTCCAGAAGTTCCCCGAGCCACCTGTCAACCCAGGTCACTTTTGCCGCGTAGTGCCCCTTGATTCGTCTCTTCGCTTCCTCCGGCATCTTTTCGTGATTTCTGGCGGCGATGCCCCGAGGGTCGATCCGCCCATCGTAATCGGGCGAATCGTCGTATAGTTGCGCGAACTCCGGCGGGACGTCCCAGGGCTCGTGCGGGTCGAAGCAGTCTATCCAGAGGAAGAACTTGTCGCGCGAGGCGTTTTCCTTTAACCACTGCGAGGCGGTGAGGAAGAGTCTGGCGGCGCTCCAATCCTCGTGCTTCCGCCGTTTGCGATTCGACCGCGCATAAGTCTGGATCATCCTGTGTTTCGCCAAATCGTCCTCAGCATAATTGAAGAGCGGATCGCGGCCCCAGTTCTCCGGCCACTCGCACGCAGAGTCTATCCACGGCCGGTCCACCTCCGCGCCGCGGATGAAAGTCCACGCGTGAAAAGGCCAGTCAAAATTGTGGCCGCCGTTTATCAAGTGCGGCGTGTCATTTATGAGCTGAGTGCAATAACCCGCCTCCGCCAACACGCGCGGCAGCGTCAACACGTCATATCTAAGCGGCATCCACGCGTGAAAAGGACCGCCATATCTGCCCGTAAAAGCGTCGGTCCTGTGCGGTATCGTCGCGTAACTCGCCGCGAAGCTGCGGTCGAATACCCACGACTCTGCGGCCAGTCTGTCCATGTTGGGCGTCTTTATCCAGGCGTTGCCGTTTGCGCCAATGTGATCATATCTGAGTGTGTCACTGACGATGATTATGATGTTCATCTTGCCTCCTTAATGCTCGCTGCCCGCGGCCCACATGGGCAAGCCATTTCATTCTCTTGACGAAGTGTCTCGGAGCCCCGCCTGCGAGATTAGATGGGCCGCTGTCGCAATAACCTCAGATGCCGTCTGGGGCACAGCCGACGTGAGGAAACCGCTTTCGACGCCATAGACGACCGGCGCCCAGTCCACCTGCCAGCCGCCGGACGGGTATTCCTCAGGAGTCGGCAGATATCCTATCCAGCCGTTAGTGTAGCCGCCGAAGAAGACAGGTTTGCCGGGGAGATAGTCCGCCACGGCCAGCCCGATCTCGGAGAAGAGCTCCATAGGAATGCCGCCCAGGACGCCGTCGTTGAGCCTAGCGACGTGGACCTCCATAGGGAGGCTTCGCTCGATTTCTCCCCGTTCCCGGCACCGGCGCACCTCGGCCAGCCAGGCTTCGGTTGAGACGCCCCAGGCCTCCGCAGCCTCGGCGGCGAGCTTCTCCGCTGAAGCCTCGTCAGGGATGGGCTGAAGCTTCAGAGGGATGGTCTCTGAGCGAACTTGCAGCGCCGCAATCGGCTCGGGCTCAATTCGCGCGAAGACCTTAAGCGCCTCGCCTCCGACGGCAAGGCCCATCCGCCGGAGCGCGTCCTCACTCCCGCGCCAGCGCGGATTCACGTTGCCCGCGGCGCCGACTGCGACAAGCGCGGTACATCCGAGGGCACTCTCGACGATCTGACGCGCCGCCCCCGGCCAGTCTGCGGAGATTACGTTGCTGTCTCTCGTCAACACGTTTCCATGAGCGGCGTACCAGATGAGAGTTGCCAGCGGCTTGCCGTCCGCCCTATCCACGCGCAGGATTCCCACCCGCTGGTCAGGGACCGGCCTGGAAGCCGGAGCCAAGTCGTCCCGATCTTCGTACTTGGGGCGGTTGTTCACGGAGGCATCAACGGAGCCTATCCCCCAGCCGATCATCGCCGGGGCAAGTTCCGCCACTGCACCCTCAGCGGCTTCGACCGCCTTTTCCTGAAGCGCCGCAAGATATTCCGGCGAGACGCGCGGCCCGGAGTGCGTGTGGTTGAGAAAGACCATCACCCTTTCCCTCTTTACCGAGAGCGCGGCGGCGACAGCTTCGCGAATCGGGTCGGTTTCCGAGACCAAAAGCGCCGCGTTGTCGATTCCAATCAGGAGGAACGGCGCGTCCCGGTCAGCCGCCAGCGCCAGTCCCGTGACGTAGAGCGGGTCGAGCACGCCGGTTGAGGGCTCCTTACGGTGGTAGCATTCGAGCATCACGCCGACACGGGGCGTGATGTCAACGCGGGCAACTCCGGCAAGTGATTCAGTGGCCATTCTAACCCTTTTCGCGGAAGCGGAACGGCAACTACCGAGCGACACATTAAGTGCCGGACGGCGAATTCACGGTTCGCCGGCTCATGATAACAAAGGTCGCGGTTCCGGGCCAGTGAGTTAATGCACGGTTGGTCCTGCGAGAAGCAGCAAGCGCGGCACACAGAAGATGGGTAAACAGCGCCCCTACTGCTCCATTCGGTCTTCGTTGAGCGAAGCGAGTCAGGCGGCGGGGGCTCAGGTGTTCTCCTTCCACGTCGAGGCGATGGCGAGTCCCTTCTCAGCTTCGTCCACCACGAGCTGGCTTGCGACATACGTAACCATGAGGAGAAGCTGTTGGCCGAGTGGTGTTAGGCGATATCGGCCGTCCTGATCTCCCACATAGGCAGCGTACTTCAGTTCCTTCAGATGGTGGTACAGAGCCCCACCCCTGAGGCCCGTAGCATCGGAGAGTTCGGACGCCGACAAGGGACCCGGGCAGAGCGCTTGCATGATTTTGATCCGCCCCTCGTGCGCCAGGGGAGAAAGCACACGCTCGACGTTGGCGGGGGGCGTTTTTGTGACGATGTCGCCCTCTGGCTTTTCATCTCCGACATGCACGTGCATGCTGAGCCAGCTCATTGTCCCGGTGCTCCTCTTCGTCGCCCCTCCCCACAGCAAAATGGATTGACCGGGATGCTTCAGCTTCTCATGCCACTCGAGACAGATAGCCGGTGGCTTTCCTTCCTCACGCTGATGAAGCGCTGCCGTTATCGGCCCTATTTCCGCCATGTCCACAGCCAAACCTCCTTTCGCCCGGGTATGTAGTTCCGTACGAATGTAGCTCTGTATTAGTGTACTCCGCACGCGATGCGTGTCAAGGCCTAAATCAGAGAAATTTTCGGCGCCTTTGGGCTCCAGTCCCCTACCCTAGCCTGGAGCCACCCCCCGCACCCAATGCCAGCTTATCCCCACCAGGATTCAACTCCGGCAGAAAAAGTACGAAGTTTTTCGTTGACAGGTACGAAATCCGTCGTAGAATATGTGTGGCCGATTAAGAAAGGGAGAAAGAACGCTATGGCAGAGGCAATGACACCGCGACCCACGAATGCGGAACTGGCAATACTTCGAGTGCTCTGGAAACGCGGGCCCAGTACCGTGCGCGAAGTGCAGGTAGAACTCAACCGCACGCGGCGGACCGGCTACACGACGGCTTTGAAGCTGCTGCAGATCATGACCGGGAAGGGCCTGGTTCGGCGTGATGAGTCGCAGCGCTCACACGTATATACGGCCGGGCTCAGTCAGGAAGAAACGCAACAACAACTGGTGGGAGATCTGCTCGAGAGGGCCTTTGCTGGCTCGGCTCATAAACTGATCATGCAAGCACTCGCGGCCAAGAAGGCGTCGGCCGAGGAGTTGGCGCGGATACGGAAGTTGCTGGATGAGCTTGAGGGAGGTGCGTGATGAATTTTGCAGAGATCGTATGGTCGCAGCCGCTCGTGGAACGAATTGGCTGGGCTCTGGTCCACTTCATCTGGCAGGGGGCGGCAGTGGCGCTGCTTCTTGGTCTGGCTTTGTTGTTGCTCCGGCGACATACTGCTAGTGCCCGATACGCCGTCGGCTGCGTGGCGATGCTTGTTATGGCCGCGCTGCCTCTGGTAAGCGCACTGACGCTGGATGTTTCACCAGCAGGCAGGTCTGCCGCGACGGCTAGCCCTTCGCAAGCGGCACCCACCTACGAGCAGCTGCGGTCATCTTTGGCGCAAATCGCGACAGCCTCGGCATCCGAGTCCATGGCGGGAGAAGAATCCACGCGGCCATCCCGGCGTATCGAAGCCCCTCCAGCGATAGCACCACAGTCGGCGCGGAAGCGCATATCAGGTCTGCTCGAGCCGCTGTTGCCATGGATCGTTTTCGGCTGGTTCGCAGGTGTACTTGCACTTTCTCTCCGGCTGCTGGGAGGGCTGATATACATGCAACGGCTGAAGCGGCGCTTCGTGCAACCGCTTGGTGAAAGATGGCAAGAGACGCTTGAGAGACTCTCGCATCGGCTGCGCGTCAATAGGCCGGTTAAGCTGGTTGAGTCGGGCCTGTCCGGGGTGCCGGCGGCTATCGGCTGGCTGCGTCCGGTCATACTGGTTCCTGCGACTGCCCTCACGGGCCTGCCTCAGGAGCAGTTGGAGGCGCTGATCGCCCATGAGCTGGCGCACATTCGCCGTCACGATTATGTGGTCAACCTGCTCCAGACCCTGATCGAGACGCTCCTCTTCTACCATCCTGCCGTCTGGTGGGTCTCGCGCCGTATCCGGCTCGAGCGCGAGAACTGCTGCGACGACATGGCCGTGGCGGCTTGCGGCGACCAGGTCTGCTACGTGCGCGCACTTGCGCGGATGGAAGAGCTTCGAAGCGCTCCCCCACAACCGGCCCTGGCTGCCAGCGGCGGCTCTCTCCTCAATCGTATTCGCCGCATAGTTCTGCCCGCGACGCGTTCCGGTCGTTCGCCAGCGTGGCTGGCCGGGGCCATCGTCATAGCCGCTGTTTTCGCCTACGGGATTTTCTCCCAGATGTTCGCTTCCGCTTCCCAACCGGAGGGCCGGCCGCAGGTGATTTTCGTCTCGCCTCACGACGGCGCAACAGAAGTCAATCCCAAGACCGAAATCCGCATTCGGTTCGACAGGCCCATGGATCCTCTGGCGATGAGATTGGAATGGAAGGAAGGCGGCTACTCCGAGCGGGGCGATGTCCGCTACCAGCCGAGCAGGAATGAATTCGTCATCCCTCTGTTGCTTAAGGCCGGAGGGGCACATCGCCTGGTCGTTAACCCGCCCGTCTTCAACGAGCTGCAAGGGTTTCAATCAACCGAAGGGCTCGACGCCGAGACGTACGGATGGAGCTTCACTGTAGGGGGGACGTCACCTTTCAAAGACGCGGTGAAACCTCAGGTGGTTTCCATACATCCGGCGTCAGGGTCGAGGGTGGGGCTGGTCACGGAGCTGCAGATCCGCTTCGATCAGCCCATGAGCCCGTACGAGTTCAGACTCGCCGCTCCCAACGCCGACAAAGCTGGGAGGGAACCTTGCTTGATGTACACACATAAGGACTACGACCCAGGAGAACATCAATTCACTGTGCCTCTGCTGCTGTCCCCCGACTGGGAGGGCGAAGTGGAACTCCGGGGCTTCCGAAGCACGAGGGGAGGCCAGGCGGATCCGATCAGACTCGACTACTCCACCGGACAGGATCTGTTTTCTCAAGAGCAGCTTGCACGTTTCGCGAAGGCACGCCAGTCCCCACAGTTGCAGGACGTGATTCAGAAAGTCGAACGTGTCCGGCTGAGCCTGAGTTCGCTCTCCGAAACTGTTAACCTGATCTACGACCGAATGCAGGACAGGCCTCATTTCGATCAGTTGGAATCGCGATGGGCCACGTTCAAGGTCCAGGGGGATGCGCAGTTCTGCGCTCATGAGCCGGAGTTCAGCAACCGTTCGTGGTACGTCGGAAGCGACGGGAATAGATGCTGGTCGCTTTTGGAAGGCCAGCTCCGGGAAATTCCCTTCGACGAGTTCCACGAGAAGCACGTTATCATCTGTGACCCCTTTCTGACGCAGAGGCGCTCCGCCGATGCGGCTATCGAGGAGATGAATTTGGAATACCTTGGGACGGATGAGCTTGACGGCCGCACGTGTCACGTTGTCCGATCCTGGACGGCGGCGCTGCGGGGAGACAGATTAGACTGCAGGATCGACCAGTTCTGGATAGACGGTGAGAGCTATATGCCGGTGCAACTCTTGCGACACACTGGATATACAGGACGACGGTATGGATGGCGCGCGGTGCGGCGGTTCATTTACGACCGCGCAAATCAGACCATTCCCGATTTGGAGTTCGGTCCCGAGGGCCTCGAAGTCACGTCAAAGGAGGAGCCTGTAGCGCTCGACGACGAGTGGCCCAGGAGGTACCTCAGCATAGGCGACGGGAGCAGCGGCAAGGCAGGCATCCATTGGGGCAGAACCAGGGGGCCCCATTCATTTTATGGGCAGTGCATCACGTACTAGTCGGTTCGCTGTGACAGCGGGCAGCCCCGCATCGTGGGATCCCGTTTCGCCCGAGCGTTCGAGCGGCAAATTGTAAGGATGTCTCACAGGCCTGCGACGAGTTCGCGAGCCTTCGCTTCGATGTCGTCGGCGCGCATGATCGCTTCGCCGACAAGGACGGCATTTACTCCCGCCGCTTTCAGGCGCTCCATGACAGCGCGCTCCGATACCCCGCTCTCGCTCACGACGGTGACGCCCTGGGGCACTTCCTCGACGAGCTGGAAAGTGGTGTCCACGTCCACTGCGAGCGTTTCGAGATTCCGGTTGTTTATTCCTATCAGGCTCACGCCTGCGTCGAGGGCGCGCTTCAATTCCTCTCTTGAATGGACCTCAACCAAAGCCGCGATTTCCGCCTGCTGGACTTCTTCAAGAAGGGTCCGCATCTTGCCGTCCTCGACTGCCGCGACGATCAAAAGCACCGCGTCGGCGCCGGCGGCGCGCGCCTCATAGACCTGAAACTCGTCTATGATGAAATCCTTTCTCAAGACCGGCAGTTTGGCCGACTCTTTTGCTTCGGTAAGGAACTCCAGCTTGCCTCCGAAGTATCTTTCGTCGGTCAGGACCGATATGGCTGAAGCACCCGCGGCTTCGTACAGCTTTGCTATGTCCGCGGGCGGCGGCCCCTCCCGGATCACCCCGGCGGATGGGGAACGATACTTTATCTCCGCGATGAGATTCAAATGCCCCGGGCGTGCGATGGCTTCAAGGAAGTCTCGCGGCTTGGGTGTCCTCCACGCCCGGCTCATCATCGCCTCAAGCCCAAGCTCCGCCTTCCGCTTATCAACCTCCATCCGCTTGCGAGTCAGGATTTCTTCAAGCATTCACGTTCCTCCGCAGGAAGCTTTGCCGATGGCGGGCAGCCCCAGTATTCAATCACTCTCTCATCCGAGAGTCAATCCGTTGACGTCACTCTCCCCTGATGAGATAATCCGCCTGGTCAACAGGAGGTGAACAATGCCATTCAGCAAGACTGTCAGTGTAAGCACTCGTTCGCGCACCGAGTTCGTCGACATAACGGGGAAAGTCCAGCAGGTTGTCTCGGAGAGCGGCGTGAAGGAGGGGACCTGTATCGTTTACGTCCCGCACACCACGGCGGCGGTGACCATAAACGAAAACGCCGACCCTTCCGTCCGCCGCGACATTCTTTCGAGTCTTAACAAGCTCGTCCCTTTCGACGACGCCTACACGCACATGGAAGGGAACGCTGCGGCGCACATAAAGGCCAGCATCGTGGGCTCCTCAGAGGCTATCATCGTTAAGGACGGTCGCCTTTCCCTCGGCACGTGGCAGGGGATATACTTCTGCGAATGCGACGGTCCCAGGCATAGAACAGTCCTTGTCCAGGTCACATGAATCTACATCCGCCATACAGCTCTGACTCTTCCGGCGCATCTCCGAGCGAAGAGCCGTTCTTCGTCATTAGCTCCGCCGTGGGCGCGGCGCTATTTCTCTTTCGGAGCGCGATTACTCTCCTGCAAGAGCCCAGGATGGAGCTGCCCGCCCGTGTCAGAGAGTTTTTCGAGATAGCGCGAGACGAGCTGCCGCCGCGCAGTCTAATTGCCCTCCGGTCTTCGATGGCCCTCCTGTGGCTGCCGCCGATTGTGGGTGCTGCCGTGCTTCTGCAAATCTGGCTGACTCGATCCCGGGCACTCCCTAAGGCCGAAGCCGGCGACGTCAGATGGAACATCTGGGACGTCTTCAAGGTGTGGGCCTCGTCATATTGCTTCTTCCTGGTAGCAGAGCTTGCCATAAGCGGCGTTTCCAGCCTCTACCAACTCCGGGACCACGTCTCTGTCTTCGCTGCGAACGCGACGGCCCACTCGCTCATAATAATAGCGCTGTGCCTCTATGTCGCCCGCCAGAGAGGAGACACCAAATTCCTCAGCGCGAGGCTTCCTCTCACAAAAATACCGCCCAACCTCCTCTCCGGCCTAAAGGGGTTTCTTCTGACCGCACCCTTTTCGTTTGCCGCTGTTAACCTCTCCGCACTCCTATTCTGGCTCGCCGGTAAAGAAAAGGCGGTCGACACGCTGATCGTTTACATGTTCGACGCTCCCGCCGCGCATCTCTGGATTCTCGTACCGACTGCGGTAGTGCTCGTGCCGCTTGCGGAGGAGACGCTGTTCCGTGGGTTCCTCTACCCCGTCCTGGAACGCCGGTCTGGCCGGAGAGCCGCGATCGTTCTATCTGCGCTCGTCTTCGCGGCTTTTCATCTTAACCCCTACAACTTTCTCCCCATCCTGGCAATCGGGATAGGACTCGGTTACACCTATTCGCGCACCCGTTCTATCGCGGCGTGCTTTGCCTTTCACGGTGCCGTAAACGGCGTGAGCGCTGCTTCGACCTTACTGCTGCGCGCAGCCGTAAGCTAGCACCTGGACCGCGATGCAATTGACCCTGCTGCCGATATCTGGGATAATCCATTTTGTTTGACCGGCACAAGCCGGTTCGCGCTCAGGATTAGTGGGACGGTAACATGAGGCTCAAGGCTGCAATATTCGACCTGGACGACACGCTCTTTGACTGCACGGGAACCCTCGTGGAGGCTGCACGCCGCCGGGCGGCGAAGGCGATAGCCGAAGCTTCCGCCAGCATCTCTGCCGAGCAAGCCTACCAGGAGATCGTCGAGGCCTACCGCGCTAGCGGACCTCACTTCGACGCCATACAGCAAGTCGCCAGCGAGCATGAGCTCGGGGCTGCCGTCGCGAAAGCAGCGCTGGAGGCCTACCAGGCCGATCACGTCGAAGAGATAAAGCCGTTTCCGGACGTTGTTCCAACGCTCGATTGGCTCAAGGACAATGGATTCTCCCTTTTCCTTGTCAGCAGTGGCAATCCCGCGCGCCAGCAGCGAAAGCTGGACCAGCTCGGCATCGAGGACTTCTTCGACGAGGTTCACCTGACCGCTGACGACTCTGACAAGTCTTCAGTTTTCAGTGAGATCATGCGGCGCCGGAAACTCTCCCCCGATGAGGTCATTTGCGTAGGAGACCGAATCCAGTCCGAGATCAAAATCGGCAACGCCCTCGAGATTAGCACTATAAGAATTCTGCACGGACGATTCTCAGAGCTGACGCCTTCATCACCCCAGGAGAATCCGCGCTTCAGCATAAAGGCCGTCGGGGAGCTGCGCCCTCTTATAGAAGGCCTATCCGCTGCGCCGCAACGGCAGGGGGCGGGTCTATGCACCATGACGGAAGAACTCGACCTCATACAGGCCGTTGCAGAGAAAATCGCCTCCGGACCCGACGTAGATGAAGTGCTGAAATCCATAATCGAAGGCTCGACGGAGCTGCTGCAGGCCGAACGCGGCTCCATAATGATCCTCGAGCAAGGAACGAATGACCTCCGCATCAAAGTGTCAAAAGGAATTGAACCCCGGACCGTCGCCACGGTTCGGATAAAGCCAGGTGAAAGCATCTCGGGACACGTTGCCCGTACGGGAAACCCGGTAGTGATAGATGACATTGAAACCGACCCGCGTTTTGCAAGGAAGAACCGGGAAGGGTATATGACCCGCTCGGCTGTCTGCGTCCCGATGAAAGTGAAGGGAAAAGTCGTCGGGGTCATCAACATGGCCGACCGCAAGGGGCGGGCGCCGTTCACGCAGTCCGATCTTCCCCTGGCAACGCTTATTGCCAACCAGGCGGCCATCGCGCTGGAAAACGCCCGCCTCTTCCAGCATTACCTGGAGGGCGAACGGCTGCGCCGGGAGCTGGAGCTCGCCGCGGACATCCAGCGCGGCTTTCTGCCAGCCAAGCCACCCGAAATCCCCGGCATAGATATCGCCGCGAGGAACGTTCCATCCCGCCAGATAGGGGGCGATTACTATGACTTCTTCTTGCTTCCCGAAGGCGGCCTGGCGATCACGATCGCTGACGTTTCGGGACACGGCATAGGGCCGGCCTTGCTTATGGCCGCCATCCGCACAGCCGTTCACGCGTATGCCCAGACATCTCTTAATCCCCCGGATGTTCTACGCACACTTAACAACCTACTGCTCGAAGACAAGCGGGAAGACAGCTTTGTAACTCTCCTCATGGCGACATTCTCTTCGAAGGACGGCAGCCTCGTCTACAGCAGCGCGGGACACGATTATCCCATCTGGTACCGCCCATCCACGAACGAGTTTGTTTCGTTGCAGAGCACAGCGGTGCCGCTGGGGATATTTTCCGGTGCCGAGTTCCCCCTGGGTGCCCCTGTTCAGCTTTTGCCCGGCGACGTTGTAGCCTTTTTCACCGACGGCCTCGTGGATCAGGGCGTTCAAACCGGCTCCCCCTTCGGGCGCGAGCGAGTTCAGGAAACCATCAAGAGCTTCCACTCTGCGCCGGCGGAGAGAATCCTCGATTCCATCCTTCAATCCGTAATGACTCACTGCAGCATCGAATACTGCGATGACATGACCCTAATCGTCATGAAGATAGAGGCCCGCGGATGACACAATTCGACGCAGTTGGAATCGGCCGCTGCACGGCAGACCATATCGCGGTCACCCCCCACTACCCTGCCGAGGACAAAAAACTGCGCATCAGCCAGTTCACACAACAAGGCGGCGGACTTACCGCAACAACCATGGTCGGCCTTGCCAGGCTTGGAGTTTCTTCCACATTCATGGCCAAGCTCGGCGAGGACTCGATCAGCCGCTTCATCCTCGACGGGTTAAAGGCCGAAAGCGTTGACATATCGTTCGTGTTGACGGACCCTCGCCTGAACGGCCCATTCTCGTTTGTCGTAGTCAATCGCCAGACCGGCAGCCGCACAATTCTTCATACATGGGAGGAGCCACGAAGGCTATCGCCGGCAGAGCTCCCCAGGAAGGTAATCTCATCGGCCAAGTTGCTGCTCGTTGACGATTACGAAGCACCGGCGGCTATCGAAGCCACGCGCATCTGCCATCACATGCGAATACCGACAGTGCTCGACGCTGACGGTGTTTACTCCGACCTCCCTATGCTGATAAACGAGATAGACTACCCGGTGCTCAGCTCGCACTTGGCCATGGAACTAACCTCCACCAATACACCCGCTCGGGCAGCGCGGAGACTTTATGAAGATTTCCTGCCACGGCTGGCCGTCGTTACTGCAGGAGAGGAAGGTGCTTTCGCCTTCGGTTCAGACGGGGAAACCTATCAGCCTGCTTTTAAGGTAGAGGTCGTGGACACGACAGGCGCCGGGGACGTTTTCCACGCCGGCTTTGGGTACGGACTGCTCCAGGGCTGGGAGCCTTCGATGACACTGCGCTTTGCCGCGGCAACGGCGGCGATAAAATGCACACGCGTAGGAGGAAGAGCGGGAATACCTAACCTCGGCGAGGTTCAGCGCTTTCTTATCCAGCAGGGCTCGCCGCTTACCTGAGCCCGAGCTCCGATAGCATCTTGAGCAGGCTCTCCATGCAAATGCGCGACCCTACTTCACCGCCTTCCGAGTAGTCAGACCCCCCCGGCTTGTCAACCAGCTCCTTGGGCAGCTCTTTCGGACGCCAGTGGGTTTCCAAAGATATGCAGCCGGAGAACAGATCCCGCGCCACCGCTTCAAATTGCCCCCTGTAGTCTATATCCCCCTCCCCTATCACCGTCCACTGAGCCTTCCCAGTGTCGGGGTCCCGGCGCGCATCCTTCAGGTGAAAGTGAACCATATAGCCCTTCGCCGCTTCATATCCGTCCGGGTATGGTGTTTCGCGAACGTCTTCGACAAAGATTACATTCCCCGGATCCCATATCCCTTTCACTTGCGGACAATCGAGCTTGCCGAGGAACCTCCCTTGTTGTCCGCCGGTACCTACTGCAGTTATCGCTTCGTTCTCGATCCCCAGCGTGAACTCAGGCGCAGATTCAAGGATCTTCAGCACGTCTTCGAACCGCGTCAGCAGCGTCGCCTCCATCTCCTCGTAGCTTCGCCCCTCTTTGAAGAAGGTGAACCCCCGGACAAGCCTGCAGCCCAGTATCCCTGCCACCTCGATGCTGCGCCTGAGGATGTCCAGATGCTCCTCAACTTTAACATTTGAATCCATCGGGCACTTGAAAAACGGAGGCGAAACGCATGGCACTTCCAGTCCCTCCTCGTCCAATCGCCGCTTTATCGCCTTGACCTCCGAATTTGAAAGCTGGGAAACGTTCTTATTCCACACGCTCCTCAACTCGATCCCGTCCAACCTGAACTCTCTCGCAAACGACACGACCCGCTCCAGGTCCTGAGAGACCTCGTCGTTTATCACGGACAGCCTGAACATGGTCACCCTCTCTTCCTAAGCCTTGCGGAGCGCTACGCTGATCTCGCCGGTAGAGCGATCCTGTTCCACCTCCACCTTCCTCAGACGAACCAACTCAAGGAGCGCGAGGAACGTCCCGACTATCTCGGCGCGCATTCGAGCCTCGAATAGCTCCTCGAAAAGTGCTTTCCCAACGTCGCCGAGCTTCCCCATTATGCGCTCCATGTAGACCTCGACCGGGATGTCGTCATACGTTATGGTCTGTGGGACATTTGCAAGCGTCTGGCGCATCAGATTAGTAAACGAACGAACCAAATCCCAAACCGTCACCTCGTCGAGATTAAGCTCCTCCCTCTCTTCATCTTCTCCAAGCACGATCTCTCCCTTAGGGAATCGGAGTGCCCTGTCGTCGGCCATCTCCTGCAACCTTCCCGCCGCGTCCCTGTACCGCTTGTACTCCAGTAGCTGTTTGACCAGCTCCGCCCTCGGATCCTCCTCTTCCTCCTCCTCGGCTTCCCTGGGCAGCAGCATTCGCGCCTTTATCTGCATGAGCGTAGAAGCCACCACCAAATACTCACCGGCTATGTCGAGGTCGAGTTCTCGCAGCGCCTGAACGTAATTCATGTACTGATCAGCAATCGTTGCGATGGGGATGTCATAGATGTTGACCTCCTCCCGCCGAATGAGGTAAAGGAGCAACTCCAGCGGCCCGCTGTAGACTTCCAGTTCTATCCTGTAGTCCGAATCCCCCATCACTTCGGCCTCAGAAAATCCGTCGCCTTCCAGACCTCGCTCATCGTCTTGCTTGCCAGAGCCTTCGCCTTCTCCGCACCCTCCTCCAGTATGGAATCAAGCTCCCCTCCCTCCCGAAGCAGCTTCTGTCTCCTTTCCCTTATCGGAGTCAGAATTTCCACAAGTATCTCCCCGAGCCTCCCCTTACACTCCGTGCACCCGAACTCCGCCCCGCGGCACCCGACAGCGACTTCCTCCGCTAATCCCGGTGCAAACACCTCGTAGTAGGAGTGCACGTTGCAGTAATCCGGATGCCCGGGATCTGTCTTGCGAATTCTCTGCGGGTCCGTGATCATGCTCATCACTTTCTCGCGGATCGCGTCGGGCGCGTCGGAAAGCCCGATGTAGTTCTCGTAGCTCTTCGACATCTTCCTCCGGTCAAGACCCAACAGCCTGGGCACCTCGCTCAGGAGCGCCTGAGGTTCCGGGAACACCTGTTCCCCGTAAAGGCTATTGAAGCGCCTCGCTATCTCCCGCGTAAGCTCCAAATGCGGAAGCTGATCCTCGCCCACAGGCACGTGCGTCGCCTTGTAAACCAGTATGTCCGCAGCCTGGAGCACCGGATAGCCGAGAAACGCGTAATTCCGTATGTCCTTATTCGACTCCTGCAGCGCCTCCTTGTAGGTCGGACATCTCTCCAGCCACCCAAGCGGCGTGACCGCCGACAGAACCAGATGAAGCTCCGCGTGCTCCGGCACGTGCGACTGAACGAAAAGCGTGCTTCTTTCCGGGTCCAGCCCGCTGGCTATCCAGTCAGCCACGCACTCCCTCGAATAGCGGCCCATCATACTGGAATCAGCGTACTCGCTCATGAACCCGTGGTAGTCCGCAACCATGTAGAAGCACTCGTACTCATCCTGCAGCTTCGCCCAGTTCCGCAGCGCACCCACCAGATTCCCAAGGTGGAGCGGGCCCGTAACTCTCATTCCGCTCAATATCCTGCCCTTCTTTTCCATCTCAGTCGTTCCTCCTGACTCGCCGTACTCAGTCTAGGCTGCCGATAACCTAATAGCGCCCTCGCAAGTCGCCAAGGGCGCTCCAACAGCCCGATTATCCACATTGATTTGCAGGAAATCAATGCCAAATAGGAGGTTAGGACAAGGTGATCCTGGGCTGCACCTCCGGCCGGCGTTGACGAAAGCCACGTTTAAGGTATAATTTATATGTGAGGAGAGCGGAGTCGGGAGCCCCCATGGCTAAGGGCAAACCAGCCTCTGTCAGGATAAAGAACCGGCGCGCTCGGCACGAATACCATATACTCGAGCAGCACGAAGCCGGCCTCGTCCTTACAGGCTCCGAGGTTAAGTCCCTGCGCCAGGGCAAGGCAAGCATCGCCGAAGGGTTCGTGAGAGAGCGAGACGGCGAGCTCTTTCTTCACAACGTTCACATCGCTGAGTACGCAAACGCCGGCTACGCCAGCCACGAGCCGAGGCGAACGAGGAAAATCCTCCTCCACAAACGAGAGATCAACAAGCTGGTCGGGAAGCTGAACGAATCGGGACTCACGCTCATCCCGTTGGTGTTGTATTTCAGAAACGGATACGCCAAGGTACAAATCGGGCTGGCGCGCGGCAAGAAGCTTTACGACAAACGCGAAGCGATAAAGAAACGCGAAGCCGAGCGCGAGCTTCAGCGCCAGCTTCGAGGAAAGCAAACAAGATAACAGAGAAAGGGGGCGAATGGCTTCGACCGTGCAACCTGACGTATAGGTGGCGCACTGAGGTTGCCAGGCGGCCTCATAAAACACCTGGCACAACACAACTGCCAATGCTGAATTGGCCCTGGCTGCTTAATTAACAGCCACGTTCCCCGGGCGACTCCTGCTGGCTCGGTGTGAACGCCGGTAGCAGGATGGCCTGGTTCTTCCGCTCGGCGGGAACCGGGTAAGAAAAATAGCTCGAGCTGGCGTCTTGCGAATCCTGTCTGCCGGAGTCGCCGGATGCGACAAATAAAAGACAGACTACGTGCGTAGAAGCCTATACCGAAGTGTGCGGGACGCGGGTTCGATTCCCGCCGCCTCCACA
>CAZUUK010000073.1:0-15358 GCA_964622675.1 uncultured Planctomycetota bacterium
ACGGCGGCCGGTTCGTTCCCCCCAACTTCGGGCCATAGCCTTCCTCACTCTCTCCCTTGCGCTGCTTTTGCTTCCAGCCCGTTTCACCTCCTCATTGCAGGCCGGTTTCCTCTCCGTCGTCTGGCCCGCACAGTTACTCACTGTACGGACCTCTCGCGGCCTCGCCTTCTTCGTTTCAGGACTCTTCGGCAGATTTCGATCCGCTCATGACCCGGAAGAACTGAGGAAAACCATCGCCCTCCAGCAGGCCACCATCGCCCGGCAGCAAAACATGATAAGGCGCCTCACCGAGCAGCTTCGGCAGATCTCCGCCTTCAAGAGCCTCACCCCGCTGCAGGAAATCCAGGCCATAATCCCCGCTCAGGTCACAGGCATCGAGCTTTCTCCCACACGGGCCGTCATTGACATAAACGCCGGAACCAGCCACGGCGCCGTCGTCGGTTCCGCCGTCCTCTACGGCGACATCGCCGTCGGCACCCTCATCCAGGCCGGCCCGTGGGCCAGCCGCGTCAGGCTCCTCACCCAGGTCGGAAATCGCACCCGCGCTGTCGTCGTCAGAACCGGAAACAAGGGCATCCTCGAAGGCGTTGGAGGCGGCAAGTTCGTCCTCCTTTACGTCCCCCGCGAGGCCGACATAAAAGTCGACGACGATATCGTTGCACCCACTACCTCTGAGTTTTTTCCCCCGAACATCCTCCTTGGCGTGATAACCTCCGTCCAGACCGACCCCTCGGACCCCTCCCACCGAATTTCCGTCGCACCCACTGTTGACTGCACCTCGTTGGAGGATGTGATCGTCATAACGCGAGCCGAACAACCCCCTCCACCGACCGAATCCCGTACACGGTGACCCAAGGTGGCGTTATAATGCAGGAAACAGGCAAATGAGGCCGTGGCGATTCGCCTTGATAATCCTCGCGGCAGGATGTCTCCAGACCGGCTTGGTTCACATGCTCGCGATTGGAACTGCTCTACCCGACCTTTTCCTTCTTATCGTCGTCTCCATATCCCTCAGGCTCCCCTGGCAGAACGCTGCCCTCCTCGCCGGATTCCTCGGCCTCGGGCGCGACCTCTTCATCACCCAAAGGCTGGGAACTTCTGCAGTCATCTTCTTCCTCGTCGGCGCCGTCATCGGAAGACTGCGGACCGAGATATTCGTAAAGCACTTTCTCACCCAAATCATCGTCGCTTTCGTCTTCGCTCTTCTCGTCGCAACCCTCGACCTGATGCTTGCCCTCCCGTTTAGAGCACCCAGCGCGCCCGGCCTCACCGTCCGCGCCGCCGTAATCTCCTCCATCTACGTTGGGATACTCGCTCCCGTTTTCTTCGCCGCAATGAAAAGAGTGTATCCCGTTAGGGAGGAAAGCGATTAGTAGAACATCGTTCGCGAAACACGAAGGCCGCAACGGCGGCTTCGCCTGGGAAGACGTCGCCAGAACCTCTCTGCGCGAAGTCCACCCTCCCAAACTCGACCGCTTCAGAGGAAGGCTTCTCTTCCTCTTTGCCTTGATGTGCGTTTTCTTCGGGCTGCTTCTCGGTCGCCTCGCCCAGCTTTCCATCTTGCATCACCGCAATTACCTCGAACGCAGCATATACGCAAGGCTCAGGCAGATAATTTATCCCGCCCCGCGCGGAAATATCTTCGATCGCGACGGCTTCCTCCTCGCAAGTGACCGCCAGACCCTCGACCTCCAGATCGTTCTGAGTGAGTTCAACTCGGAAGTGGGACTCCTTGCCCGCCGCATCTCCCGCGCTGCCAAAACACCTCTTTCCGGCCTGCAGCAGACTCTCCGGGCCCTCGCTGACCGCCAGGCCCTTGGAGAACCCCCGGGCGAGACGCTCGTCGCCCAGGACCTTTCCCCCAAAGCCGCCTCCTCCCTCCGCGGCGCCCCCGCCCTCCTTCTCCGCGAGAAAAACCCCTCCCACTCGGACGACGGCCGCGCTGCCACCTACGATCTCTACGTTGACCCCGCCCAAGCTTTTCCTATGAGAAGCCACTGCGTCGCGTCACTCGCCTCGCTCCTCGGCCTGAGTCGCTCCCAGGTTCTCGAAGAAAGGATACAGTTCGTCCAGCAAAGAGTCGAGCACACTTCCTGGCTGGTTGATTATGTGGCGCTGCCGCTCTTCCGCGACGTCTCCTTCGATACCGTCGCCCGCGTCGAAACCGACAGCGGCAACTTTATCGGAATAGTCCCCTCCAAGGGCTTCAGGCGAGAATACGCTCAGGGGAAACTCGCCGCGCACGTCCTCGGCTACGTCAGCCTCCCCTCCGAAGAAGACCTTGAAAGAATCCGGAAGTATCAGGTCGAGCAGATTCGCCCCCTCTGGAAGTTCGTTGAAGAAACCGCGCCCCTCGTCGGCAGGTCCGGCGTCGAAGCCTACTATGATGACCTTCTCCAAGGGAGGGCCGGAACCGCCCTCGTCGAGGTTGACGTGCGAAACCGCCTCCAGCGCTACATCCTCACCCAGCCACCACTCCCGCCAGCACTCCCGGGAGAGGACCTGCATCTGACCATCAGCACTACCTATCAAGAGGCTGCCGAAAAGGCCCTCGAGGGGAAAAAAGGCGCCATCGTTCTCATGGACCCCTGGAACGGCGAACTCCTTGCAATCGCCAGCAGCCCCGGCTTCGATCCAAACGACCTAGTACCCCCCGTCTCATCCAAGTCCTACGACAAATATGTCAAAAAAAACTCCGGCTCCCCCTTCCTCAACCGCGCGACAATGGGCTGTTATCCCCTGGCCTCCGTCTTCAAAATCCTAGTAGCCATCGCAGGCCTGGAGGAGCCAGGCATAATCACCCCTTCCACCTCCTTCAACTGCACCGGCTACCTGAATCCCGGCTCCCACAGCTTCCCTTGCTGGAACATCTACGGGCACGGCGAAGTCACCGTGAGAGAAGCTATCGAGAACTCCTGCAACATCTTCTTCTACCGGACCGGCCTGCTCCTTCGCCCCGAACGGATGGCCAAGTGGGCAAACGACTTCGGGTACGGCTCTCTCACAGGGATTGACCTCCCTCAAGGTGCCCCCGGGGTCATCCCCACTCCCGAGTGGAAGCGCGACGAGACGAACCCTCCTGAAGGTTGGTACAAAGCCGACACGCTCAACACCTCCATCGGTCAGGGCTATGTCCTTGTCACCCCTCTCCAATCAGCGGTCATGATGGCCGCCGTCGCCAACGGTGGTGTCGTCGTTGCCCCTCACCTGAACAAAGACGACACGCGGCATGAGAAGCGCGTCCTCACCATCTCGCCTGAGACCCTCTCCCTCGTCCGCGGCGGGTTGGAGGACGTCGTTGACAGCGGCACGGCCCAGAATTCCGGCATGAAAGACTTTGACGCCGCCGGAAAGACGGGCACCGCTCAGGTCACCGACCAGGAGCCTCACGCCTGGTTCGTGGGATATGCCCCTAGGAAACATCCTCAGGTCGTAATCAGCGTCCTCATCGAAAACGGCGGCTCCGGCGGCGAGATCGCCGCCCCCATCGCCGCCGAGATACTCGCCACCGTATTTCCCCCGGAGGGCTGACCTTGCTCAAGAGAGTAAAACGCGCCGCAAGGGATTTCGACTGGCTCTCCTTCGGTGCTCTCGTCCTCATCCTGGCAATCGGCGTAGTCTTTCTCATATCCGCTTCCTACACCTCCGGTGAGCAGGGCCAGGGAAGGTATCTCGGCTTCATCAAAAAGCAGCTGCTATGGATCGCCATCGGCCTCGCTGCCTTCCTCCTCTGCCTCGCCATCCGGTACGACTGGTTCGTCCGCCAGGGCTATACCCTCTATTTCCTCTGCATTCTGGGACTGGTCGCCACTTTCTTCTTCCCCGGTCGCGCTCATCGCTGGATCAGGCTCGGGCCCGTCTCCGTTCAACCGTCCGAGTTCGCGAAAGTCGCCCTCCTCCTCGCCCTCGCTAAATTCGTCACCCAGGTAAAAAACTTCACCACCATCCATCGGGTCCTCATCTCGCTTGCCATCACCGTGACTCCCATGGCCATCATCATCCTTCAGCCCGACCTCGGCACCGCCGTCCTCTTCCTGCCCATCCTCTTCATAGTCCTCTTCGTCGGCGGCGCCCAGCCAAAGCATCTGCTGGCCATTGGTCTCCTAGTCCTGGCCACAGGCGTAGTCGCCATCCTCATGCTTCCTAAGCGCGACTACAGGCGCCAGCGCGTCACCAACTTCCTCAGGCAGAACCTCCTCACCGAGGATGAACGTCTCACCGGCGGATACCAGCTCGAACAATCCAAGATCGCCGTCGGCTCCGGCGGCTTCCTCGGAAAAGGGTGGGGGAGAGGTACCCAGAACCGACTCAACTATCTCCCCGAAAGATGCACCGATCTCATTTTCGCGGTAGTCGCTGAAGAAGGCGGCTTCCTCACCGCCGCCTTCCTCCTTTTACTCTACTTCCTCTTCTTCACCTCCGCCCTGGGCATCGCCGCAAGAACCCGCGAGCCCGCTGGCAGACTCTTCGTCACAGGCTGCGTCGCCCTACTCTTCACGCAGGTCTTCGTCAACGTCGGGATGAGCATGGGGCTTGCCCCCATCACCGGCCTCACTCTCCCCCTCGTCAGCTACGGAGGCTCCTCCCTCCTCAGCTCCTTCGTCGCCGTTGCCCTAATCCTCAACGTCGGAATGCGCAGGGTCCGGATACTTGCCAGAGACGACTTCAATGAGTGATCTCTCCGACGACTACTTTGACATCCTTCCGAGCGTATCGGATCCCGCCCAGTACATAGGCGGTGAATGGAACGCAATCTGCAAGGACCCCGCCAGCGCGGATGTATCCTTCGTCCTCGCGTTCCCCGAGACCTACTCAATAGGCATGTCCCACCTGGGCATCCACATCCTTTACCGCATCCTGAACTCTCGCGCGGACGTCGCCGCCGAACGGGTCTTCGCACCCTGGGTTGACATGGCCCGTGAGCTCCGCGACCGCAAAATCCCCCTCCTCACCCTCGAATCAAAGCGCCCCGTCCGCGACTTCGACATAGTCGGCTTCTCACTCCAGGACGAAGTCACCTACACCAACGTCCTCGAAATGCTCTCCCTCGCCGGGATCCCCCTTCGCTCCGCCGACCGCACCGGCCGCGACCCGCTCGTCGTCGCCGGTGGCCCCTGCGCGCTTTCACCCGAGCCGCTCGCCGATTTCATAGATCTCTTCGTCCTCGGTGACGGCGAGATCGAAGTGCTCAAGCTCGTTGATTCGTACAAAGGAGCCCGCCGGCTGCGACTCTCCCGGCGCGACATGCTCCTCCATCTCGCCAAAGCCTCAGCCGCCTTCTACGTTCCATCCCTCTATCGGCCCAGGTACGACTCCGACGGGCGGCTCGACGGCACCTTTCCCACAAACAGCGACCTCCCCGCCTCCCTCACCCGCGCCGTCGTCCCTCTCTGCGACTCCCCCGCACCGACCCGCCCGATTGTCCCCTACGCGAAGGTAATCCACGACAGGATCACCGTGGAGATAATGCGCGGCTGCACCTGGGGATGCAGGTTCTGTCACGCAGGTATGACCAAGCGTCCCCTCAGGTGGAGGTCCGCCGATCAGATCATCGCCATCGCCGAAGAGTCCTATAAAAACACCGGCCACGAAGAGATCTCCCTCACCAGCCTTACCAGCAGCGACTACCCCGAGCTCGAGCAGCTCCTGCCGCAGATCGCGGCGCGCTTTCGCGACAGGCGCGTGAACATCTCCCTCCCCTCCCTACGCGTTGGCGAAGAGTTGGACATAGTCGCTGATGCTCTCTCGCAGGTCAGGAAGGCGGGACTCACCATCGCCCTCGAATCGGCCACCGAAAGACTCCGCCGCGTCATCAATAAAAACATCCCCATTGACGAACTCTTCCGCGGACTCGAGGAGGCCTATCAGCGCGGCTGGAGGCTCGTGAAGCTCTACTTCATGGTCGGCCTCCCCACCGAAACGGACGAAGATGTGGACGCCATCCCCAGCCTCGCGGGGGAAGTCTCCAACCTCCGGAGACAAATCGCTGGCTCGCCCGCCAGAGTCAACGTCACCGTCGCCCCCTTCGTCCCCAAGCCTCACACCCCCTTTCAGTGGGAACCCATGGCCTCGCCTGAAAGGCTCCACGAAATAAAGGACACCCTTTCCCGCCGGTTCCGCCGCGGGCCGATCAAGATGAAGTTTCACCACATCGAGCGCAGCTACCTCCAGGGCGTCCTCGCGCGCGGCGACCGCCGGCTCGGCCGTGCAATCCAGCTCGCCTGGGAAAGCGGCTGCATCTTCGACGGTTGGGATGAGCATTTCAACTTCTCTAAGTGGACGAACGCCTTCCAAGAGGCGGGAATTGACCCGGCCCCCCTCGTCTCCCGCCCCCGAACAGCCGCCGAAGCCTTCCCCTGGGAACACATAGACGTCGGCACCCGCAGGGAATTCCTCTGGCGCGAGCGACTCAAAGCATATGCCGGCGAGATCACTCAAAGCTGCATCGAAGGCCATTGCTCCGGATGCGGCGCTTGCGATAACGTGCCTCACCTGGGCAACCTCAGTTTGACAACCAAAAGCGTATGTGTATGATCACCAAAGCGTACATCGCTCTTGGCAGCAACCTTAACGATCGAAAGCTCCTACTCGCGCTCGCAATGGAAAAACTTCAGCACCACCCATCCATCACTGTCACGAAGCAGTCCTCGGTCATCGAAACCGACCCCGCAGGGGGCCCTCCCCAGGGGAGATTCCTCAATCAGGTGATCGAAATTCAGACCACCTTGGACCCCGAAAAGCTTCTCCAGGAACTTCAGCAGATAGAGCTCTCCCTGGGCAGGCAGCGCAGGCAAAAATGGGGGCCGCGCACCATGGACCTCGACATCCTCCTTTACGGTGATAGCGTTATCTCCCAACCCGCCCTTCAAATCCCTCACCCGAGAATGCATAATAGACCTTTCGTACTTCAGCCGCTGTGCGAAATTGCCCCCGATGTCTTGCACCCGGTCCTGAATCAGCCCGCAGTCGAACTCCTTCGGAAGGCTATGAATGGCTGAACGGAGACTTAACTACATCGCCATTGACGGGCCCATTGGCGTGGGAAAAACCAGCCTCGCCCGCGCCATCGCAAGAAAACTTCCCGCCAGGCTCCTCCTCGAAACCGCCGTCGAAAACCCCTTCCTCCACCACTTCTACGACGACATGCGCAAATACGCCTTCCAAACCCAGATCTTTTTCCTCGTCTCACGCTTCAAACAGCAGCAGGAAATTCTACAGGCCGAACTCTTCGAGCAAACAACAATCACCGACTACCTGTTTGAAAAGGACCGGATATTCGCCCAGATAAACCTCACGGACGACGAATTCCGCCTCTACAACCGCCTCCAGCAAATACTCATAGGACTGGTCCCCCGCCCGGATGTCGCGATATATCTCCAGGCGGACGTTGACACGCTCATGGCCAGGGTCCGCCATCGCAACGCCCCTTACGAAAGCAAAATGTCCCGCTCTTACATGAAAGATGTCTCTCAGGCATACGAGCGTTTCTTCTTCGAATACCACGCTTCTCCACTCCTCATCGTCAACACCAACGAGGTAAACCTCGCCGAAAACCAGGCCGACATTGACGACATCGTCGCCCAGGCTAAAAAGCTCGAATCAGGAACACAGTATTACGTCCCCGTTCGAAGAAAGGGCTGATGAGTGAAGCCGCCGATCGTCGCAGAAACCGTCCAATCCCTGCGGAAGCTCCTTGCCCCTCATCGCGCCGCCGCAAAGAAGATCGGCTTCTTCCCCACCTTGGGCGGCATGCATGAAGGCCACCTCGCCCTCATCCGCCGCGCCAGGGCCGAGTCAGATATCCTCGTCGTCAGCATATTCGTCAATCCCACCCAGTTTGGCCCCGGCGAGGATTACCGCCGCTATCCCCGCAACCTCAAGACCGACCTCAAACTCTGCGCGCAGGAAGGCGTTGACTACGCATTCGTCCCCTCCGTCGAAGAAATCTACCCCGACGGCTTCGTCACCTACGTCGTTCAGGAAAAGCTCACCGAAAAGCTCTGCGGCGCTTCCCGCCCCGGACACTTCAGAGGCGTCACGACCGTCGTAGCCAAGCTCTTCAACATCGTTCAGCCCGACGTCGCCTACTTCGGCCAGAAAGACCCGCAGCAGGCAGCGGTCATAAGAAGAATGGTTGCCGACCTCAATCTCCCCATACGCATCGTCGTCTGCCCCACCGTCCGCGAGCCCGACGGCCTCGCCATGAGCACGCGAAACCAGTACCTCTCCCCGGAGGACCGCCAGGACGCCCTATGCCTCTACCATTCGCTCGCCGAGGCAAAGCGGATGATTGAATCCGGCGAAACCGACCCGCGCCCGATCATGAAAAAAATGAGCCAGATAATCGAAAACTCTCCCTCTGCCAAACTCGACTACGTCGCCATAGTTGACCCCGAGTCCCTGGAAGACATCCACAAAATAGACCGGCGCGTCCTCGTCGCCGTAGCAGCCTGGATTGGTCGGGCGAGGCTTATTGACAATATGCTTCTTTCACCCCCGTCAAACTGAAAAAGGGAGGCCCTATTGCATCCGGTGCTCTTCAAAATCGCTCGGCTTAACTTCGAACTCAGAAGCTTCGGCCTCATGGTCGCCATCGCCTTCCTCGCCGGCACCCTCACCGCCTCGCTGCGTTCCCGCCGGGCCGGCATAAAGCCCGAGCACATCCTGGACCTCGCCGTCTACCTCATCGTCAGCGGCGTCCTCGGCGCGCGACTTCTCTATGTCGTCCAGAATTGGTCCGAGCTTGAACACTGGTGGGAGATCTTCTTCGTCTGGAGGGGAGGACTCGTATTTTACGGCGGCTTCATCGCCGCCGCCCTTGCCGCCGTAATATTCGCCAGCCTCAAAAAGATCCCCCTCCTTCCCCTCCTCGACACAGTCGCCCCCTCCGTCGCCCTCGGACTCTTCTTCGGGAGGATCGGATGTTTCCTCAACGGCTGCTGCTTCGGAAGGCCCACAGACCTCCCCTGGGGTGTTGTCTTCCCCCCCGGCGCTTTCGTCTACACCAGCTCCATCTACCTCTCAGCCGCTGGCGAGCCCATAACCTATCCCACCCCCGTCCACCCAACGCAGCTTTACTCCCTGGCCTTGGCGCTTGCCATGTACGTCCTCCTCGAATGGGCCTTCAGAAAAAAGAGAACCTTCGATGGCCGCATCGCTCTCCTCTTCGGCTTCATCTATCCCGTCAGCAGGTTCATGGTCGAGTTTTTCAGGGGTGATAACCCCAGAGTATTCCTCGGGATGACTATCTCTCAGAACCTCAGCGCTGTTTACTTCGTGTTCAACTTCTTTCTCTTTCTCCACCTCAGAGCCCGGAAGCGCGAGAAGCTGCCATGAAAACGCTTTTCAGATGCACCCAATGTGAGAAGGTATTCGGGGCCGAAGAACGCGACGCCAGGTACCGCCTTATCTGCCCCCACTGCGGTAACGTCATGGAAAGCCCTCTCTCCCTCGAGGAGGAAGTTTTCCTCCAGAAAAAGAAAGAAGGAGAAACCCCTCCACCTCCCCTCATCCTTTCCTCTTTCCACGCTCGCAGACGCTTCGTCCGCTCCGTCTCCGCTATCGTTGCAATCACCGGCATCGGCTTGGTTCTCCTCTATCTCATCTATTTGATGCTCAGACAAATGTTCGCCATGTGACGATAGGAACCTTTGAGGTAGATCGGGGGCATTCCGCGTGCACATAATTCAGCACTTAGTCGAATTCTCAAAGGTCGTCCGAACCCGCTTCCATGCCGTACGCGTCATCGTCTACGGCTTTCTCGGCGCCATCACACTGGGAACCCTCCTTCTCCTCCTACCCCGCGCTAGTGTCGAACGCCCCCTCGGATTCGTCGAGGCGCTTTTCACAGCTACCTCCGGCGTCTGCGTGACCGGACTGACCGTGATAAACGTCGGCACAAAACTCACCCCCTTCGGCCAGGCCGTCCTCCTTTTCCTCATCCAGGCAGGCGGCCTCGGCATAATGACACTTTCAACCTTCTTCACAGTCCTTTTGGGACGACGCATTTCCTTAACCGACAGGGAAATAATCAGCTCCACCTTCTCCGTCGGCACCGTCCCCGACGTAAAACATCTCGTCAAGTCCGTAATACTTTTCACCGTCGCCCTCGAAGCAGCCGGCACCTTGCTGCTCTTCTTCCGCTTCCTCGCCCTCTATCCTCTGGACAAAGCCGCCTATCACGCCCTCTTTCATTCCATCTCCGCCTTCTGCAACGCCGGCTTCTCCCTCAACTCTGATAGCTTCGTCGCCTTCCAGGGCGACCCTTACGTCAACTTCGTCATGATGTCTCTCATTATTCTCGGAGGGATCGGATTCGTCGTCCTGATAGAACTGAAAGACCGCTACATCCTCCACGCCGCCCCGCGCAGGCTATCCCTCCACGCCAAACTCGTCCTCACAACCAGCCTCTCACTCGTCCTCGCCGGCTGGATTCTCTTTGAAGTCTTTGAGTGGAGAAATTCCCTCTCCCAGCTCTCCTTGCCCAACAAGGTGCTCTCAGGCCTCTTCCAATCCGTTACGCCCAGAACCGCCGGCTTCAACACCATAAACATCGGTTCGCTCGCCAACCCCACGCTTCTCCTGCTTCTTTTCCTCATGTTCGTCGGCGCTGCCCCCGCTTCTACCGGCGGCGGAATAAAGGTGACCACCTTCGGCGTAATCGTCGCACTGGTCCTCGCCCGGTTCAGAGGCCAGGAAGACGTGAACATGTTCTCCAGGCGCGTCCGTGCTGAAGTCGTCTCCAGAGCCCTGGCCATCGTCGCCGCAGCGCTCCTCGTCATAGGCCTGTTCACCATGCTCGTCCTCATAGCCCAGTACGGCTACTCCTCACGCACCGAAACCCAGGGGGGCTTTCTTAAAATCGTCTTCGAAGTATTCTCCGCCTTCGGTACCGTCGGACTTTCCACGGGCGTAACCCCCGAGCTTACTCCGCTGGCAAGGGTACTTATCACGATAGTGATGTTCGTCGGCCGGATCGGCTCGCTATGCATCGCCGTAGCCATCGCCGCCGGACAGCCTAAGGCCCGTTTCAGATATGCTGAAGACACTCTAATGGTCGGATAAGGAGGTCACAAATGCGCCAGTTCGCCGTCATCGGCCTAGGCAGATTCGGCTTCTACCTCGCCAGAGCCCTCGCGGAAGCCGGCTTTGAGGTCCTCGCCGTAGACACCGACGAGCAGCAGATCGAGAAGATCAGTCCCTTCGTATCCAAAGCCGTAATCGCCGACGCCACCGACAAAGACGCCCTCACCTCCCTCGGCGTTCAGGATCTGGACGTAGTGATCGTCGCCATCGCGGGGCAAATGGACGCCAGCATCCTCGCCACCCTTAACCTCAAGGAGCTCGGCGTCAAGGAACTCATGGTCCGTGCTTCCAGCGAGCAGCACAGGCGCATCCTCGAGCTCATCGGCGCCGCCACCACACTCTTCCTCGAACGCGACATGGCGCAGCGCATCGCTTACAACCTCAGCGTCCACAACGTCCTCGAGCACCTCCCCGTCGCCGACGGCTACAGCATCATCCAGTTCCCGCCGCCTCAGTCCTTCGTCGGTAAGACCCTTGACGAACTGGGCCTCAGGAAAAAATTCGGCATCCAGGTGATCGCCGTAAAGGAATCCATCCCCGACAACTTCATCCCTATCCCCGGAGCCGAATTTCGCATCAAGGACAGTGACGTGCTCGTCACAATGGGGAAGGACAGCGACCTCCAGAAAGTCCGCGACCTGAAGTAGAAAAGCCTTACCTCAACTTCAGTGCCGCCAGCCTCCCGTCCCGCGTCGCCGCGTACACCACGTCGCTTTCAGAATTCTCCGCCACCGCAATAAACTTCCCCAGGGCCATCCGCCAGGCCTCCTCGCCGTCCACCGCCTTTATCCCGACAAGCTCGTCCTCCGCCAGCAGGCAGATCATATCGTTCGACGCTCCCGCCGCTTTCCTCGCCTCCCGCACGGTTACTAATTCCTCCCCCGTCTCCACTCTCAGCAGCACGATCCCCTCCGGCTCGACCATCGCTGCCACAACTTCGCCCACAACCCGAACTCTCTTCACCGGACGGTCCAAAACCGTAAGCCACGTCTGCTCTCCGTCCTCTCTTATCAAATAAACCCCTCCCTCTCTCGTTCCGAACACCACCCCTCCCGGCGTCAGATCGGGCTCCGTTGCGTGCCCTGAGCCTGTCGCAAATTCCCACTCGACCTCCCCGCTCTCCAAATCCACCGCCCGAAGGACCCCATCCGTCGCCGCAACGTACACCCTCGCGCCGCTCACCGTCGGCTTCTCCGAGACCTCCCAGTGCGGATCGCTCCACGCCAGCTTCCTTCCGTGAACGTACAAAACGGTGAATGACCCTATCTCGTTCCCGGTGAGCACGCGGTCGGCCGCCACCGCCGGCGGAGCCCCCAGCGGCGTCCCCGCACTCCTCCACCACAGCTCAGCTCCGCTCCTGGCGTCTACCGCATATACCGTATCGCTCACCGTGACGTACATCAGTTCCTTGTGACTGCCGGGACTAAACTGCAGCTTCCCTGGAAGATCCGCGCGCCACAATTCCGTCCCTCCGGCCGCGTCGAAGACGATCACCTTCTCGTTCGTCGTATGAACGCACATCACGTCTCCCAGAGCATACAGCCCCTTCACCTTCCCCCCTACCACCTTCGTATCCCAGATGAGTCTTGTCCCCGGCCCTTCTAGCTCCTTTAGAGGTGCTCGCCGCCGCTCCATCCTCCTCACCAAAACTGCCCCCGACTCCCTCTTCCCAACGCATCCCCCCGCCAGCAATCCCAAAATCGCCACAGCAAGACTCACTTGCCTCATCATAGTCAATTCTCCTCTGAGCTGTATCACCTTCCCGCTATTCTTTCGCGAAAGCCCCCAGGTCTATATCGTGCTCTCGTTCGTAGCGCTGCAGACGCCCTATCCGCGCTATATCGTCCTCAATCCTCGTCGCCAGCCGAAAAATGTACGGCTTCCCTTCCAGCCGCGCCCTCAGATCCTCCAGCATACTCTCCCATGAACCGCTGTAAAGCTCGTCCCGCACCGTTATCAGGACGTTCTCCTCCGGCGTGAGCGACTCGAAGAACCGCTTATGCACTAGCCTCGTCGCTTTGGTCTCTTCCCGCTCCTCGCCTGGCATCGTCCCCCTCCGTGCCGTATTATATTCGACCCCACCCAACTGTCAAGCGACCGCGGCAGGCTCGGCCTTGATGTGAAGTAATATAGATGTCCTTCGCATCTGCAGTCGCTCGCTCCGAATCCCTTGACCCAAAGCCTCGCCCCCGGAAGCCTTCCTATCTCAGCGCTCGCCCCGCATTCCGCCTCCTTTCCCGCTCCAAAGGCCTTTACCTCCACCACTTGTCCTCGCACCGTCAGATAATCAATGTGCCACCTCAGCACCTTCTTCCGCCGCCCGTGCCGCTCTATCCGCGCCCGCAGCCCCCTCTGAGCGCTCCCCGTATAAACGTAGTAACCCGCCGCGAAGTATTTCGTCCCCAGCGCCCCCACCTCTATCTCAGCGACCCTTCCCAGATGGATAAGCGCGTAGTAGATGCCCCCCTCCGCTTTCTTCTCGCGTTCCATCTCGTCTTCCTTGCCTCACATCTCCAGCTCGCCGTGATTCTACCACGATGGCCCCTTGAACTAACCCCTTCGCCTCTTTCTCCGCTCGTTGACAACCCGGAGGCGCGTTCCTATACTGAAGCTTCGATTCCGGCTCTACGGCGCGCGAGTACTTCGTCCTGTCCTTCCTCCAGGAGGCGAGATAGTGAACAAAACCATTCGGGTGGGCTTCGTTCATATCGCGACCAACCCTTACTTCGACCTGGAGTTCTCCGAAAGGGTCGCCCGCGAAAGCCTCCGTGCCTTGACCTCCATCCCCGACACCGAAGTCTTCGAAGCACCTGCCATAACCTTGTCCGGGTCCGTCGGCGTGGATGACGTTCTGGTAAAGCTCCCCGCCGTGACCCGCCGGACGGCGGGCGCACTCAGAGCCCTAGACCTTGACATCCTCGTCATCCAAAGCGGCTGCTTCAACCTCGACGGGCCCGCTCTTGCCGTCTCCCAGGCCGTTTCCGTCCCCGTTGTAATCTGGGCCACGCCGGAAACCTTCACCCCCGGCGGCGGCCTCCGCCTCAACTCCCTCGCCGGCGCCCTCAGCAACGCCTGTGCCCTCGGCAAAGCCGGCCGCGAAGCCGCTCTCGTCCTCGGCTTCCCTTCAGACAAAGCCGCTCTCCGCAACCTCTCCCGCCTGATAAACCAAATCCGCGCCCTGAAAGCTCTCCGCACCGGCAATCTCGGCCTCATAGGTGCCAACCTAGGCTATACCTCTTATCTCGTCTCCTCCTACAGCGAGCCGCTCCTTCGCGAAGTCCTTGGTACCACGCTGATCCACATCGAGCTTGCCGAGTTCCTCTCCGCCTACGAGCAGGTAACCCAGGCCGGCGCGCGCGACGCACTCCACTCCATCACGATAGGCCAGAGATCCAGCGCGGACGACGATGACCTCCTCAAATCAGCCCGCCTCTACCTCGCCCTGAAGCAAATCAAAGCCCGCCACAACCTCGATTTCGCCTCCATTCGCTGCCTCCCGGAGCTCAAGGACGCAATGGAGCTCAACCCATGTCTCCCCATGGCAAAGCTCGCCGACGAGGGATTCCTAGTAGGTTGTGAGACTGATGTGAACAATCTCGTCACAATGATCATGGAGTGGATCCTCGCTGGCACGCCTCCTTTCTTCGGTGACGTCATCGCACTTGACGAGCAAGCCAACACTGCGCTGTTTTTCCACTGCGGCGCGGCTGCGCCCTCCCTCGCGGATAACCCTGATGCTCCGAAACTCGAAAAACACCTCATGGGCGGAACAACAACCCTCGAATTCCCACTCAAGCCCGGCCGCGTCACCGTCGCCCGCCTCACCGAAGACGAGGGAGGATACGCGATGTTCATCGCCGGCGGCGAGGTCCGCCCTTACCACCGTCCCGTTCGCGGCAATTACGCCAACGTACGATTCGACGCCGACATGAACGACATCCTTTCAACCATCCTCTCCCGCCACATCGAGCACCACATGGCGTTATGCTACGGCGACGTCGTCGAGGACCTCGCCGGGGCCTGCGAATGCGCCGGAATTGAGCCCATTGGCCTCTAAAGGACAGCCATGCCCCTCGTTCTTGGGATTGACGTAGGAACCACGGCCGCCAGAGCCACCATTTGCGACGGCTCCCACAATATCGTCTCCTCCGGCAGCTCTTCCTACGGCCTCATCCCCAAGCCTGACGGCCGCGTCGAGCAAGACGCCGAAGAGCTCTGGAAAGCTGCAGTCACGGCTGCACGCCAGGCGCTACAAGCCGTCCCGACTGGCGAC
>CAZUUK010000074.1:0-3601 GCA_964622675.1 uncultured Planctomycetota bacterium
GGCGGTTCATAACGGGGATCTCTACGGCGGGACGCAGGGGGGAGCGGTGTATCGCTACGAAGGCGGGACGGAATGGACGTACTGCGGAACTCCGGTGGGAAACGTACAGATGCACTGTTTGCAGGTGCATAAGGGGAAGCTCTACGCGGGGACATGGGCGAGAGGGCACGTCGGGCGGTACGAAGGCGGGACGCAGTGGACGAACTGCGGGCTGCTGGGGCTGCCGGCGGAGCATCGCCCGCCCATCAATGAGGTTAACGAGCTGACGGTTTATAACGGAAAGCTTTATGCGGGGGTGATTCCGAAGGGTGAGGTGTACCGCTACGAGGAGGGGACGAGATGGACGCTGATGCGGCGGCTGGTGTCGAATCCTGACTGGAGTCCTTACGTGAGCGATTCGTGGGCGCGGGTGCCTTCGATGTCGGTTTTCAAGGGGAGGCTTTACGCGGGGACGACCAGGTGCAAAGGGTACGCGGAGGAGAATCCGCATTACGAGGCGGGGCGGGTGTATTCGATGATGGCGGGGCAGGCGATCTCGTACGACAAGAACATGGGGGCGGGATGGAAGCACGTTGCGGCGGTGAGAGAGGGAGGGAGGCTGAAGCTTTACGTAGATGGCGAGTTGGTTTCCGCTTCAGAGGCGTTCAAGCCAGACTGCTATGATTTGACGAACGGGGAGCCGCTTTATATCGGGTTCGGGGCGGTGGATTACTTTTCGGGGGTTATGGACGAGGTGAGGATGTACGAGAGGGCGCTGAATGAGCGGGAGGTGAAGGAGCTGTCGAAGAAGGCGGATTGAGGGGAGGCTTGCGGCGGCGGTTTCGCGATAGAGATCTAAGGAAGAAGGCGTGAAATCCATGAGCAGGGCGAAAGTCGTGATAGTGGGGGGAGGGAGCTACCTGTGGGGGCCGCAGCTTGTGGTTGATTTTCTGATGGAGGAGGGGATTTCGGGCGCGGAGGTGGTGCTTTACGACGTAGACGCGGAGGCGCTGGGGCTGGTGCATCAGTTCGGGGAGATGGCGAGGGAGAAGATCGGGTCGAGCGTGAAGGTGTCAAAGGCGGAGGAGCGGGAGGAGGCGCTGCGGGATGCGGATTACGTGGTGCTGACGATCTCGACGGGCGGGCTGGAGGCGATGAGGCATGACCTGGAGATCCCGGCGAGGTATGGTGTGGTGCAGCCGGTGGGGGATACGGTGGGGCCGGGAGGGCTTTCGCGGACGCTCAGGAACGCGCCGGTGGTGGCGGGGCTGGCGAAGGAGATGGAGAGGCTCTGCCCGGATGCGTGGCTCGTCAATTACTCGAACCCGATGACGACGCTGACGAGGACGGTGTGGCGGACGTCGGGGATAAAGTGCGTTGGGCTGTGCCACGAGCTGCAGGGGACGTACGGGCGGCTGCGAAGGGCGCTGGGGCTGGGGGAGGGTGCGGAGTTCGAGTCGGTGCTGGGAGGGATCAATCATTTTACGTGGATACTGAGGCTTACGATTGACGGGGAGGATGGATTTTCAGTGCTGAGGTCGCGGCTGCCGGAGCTGGGTGAGGTTTCGAAGAGTTTGAACATGCGGCTTTTCGAGCTGCACGGGATACTTCCGGCGGCGGGGGACAGGCATGTATGTGAGTTTCTGCGGAACGCGCTGACGCCGGAGTCGGAGTATGGAAAGAAGTACGGGATAAAGCTGACGACGATAGCGGACCGGGAGAAGTGGCGCGAGGATGGGTGGGGGACGAGCACGATTACGGGGAGGAATAACGTGAAGAAGATCGTGGAAGGGAAGCGGGATTTGGAGATCAGGAAATCGAAGGAGACGGCGAGCCGGATCGTCTCGGCGCTGGAAGGCGGATGCGACGGGAGGTTCAACGTGAACATGCCGAACCGTGGGCAGATTGAGAATCTGCCGAGGGATGCGGCGGTGGAGACGATGGCGAACGTGGATGCGGACGGGATAAGGCCGATGGGGATAGGGGAGCTGCCGGCTTCGATTGCGGGGATCACAGCGCAGCACGTGTATAACCAGGAGATGTCGGTGGAGGCGGCGCTTACGGGAAGCAGGAAGCTGGCGCTACAGGCTTTAGTGAACGATCCGCTGGTGAAGGAGCTTTCGACGGCGGAGAAGATGCTGGAGGAGCTGCTCGAGGCGAACAGGGAGTATCTGCCGCGGTTTTTCTAGGTTGACGTTGCTGTGTTATGAGAGTCCCTATGGTGTGACACAGGGGACGGTCTTCATGCGACTTGTCGTTTGGGCTCTGGTGGGATTGCTTGTTTGTGCGGGAGTGCTGATGCATGTCTGGGGGGAGCGGCCGGAGATGCGTGTTTTTGCGAACATGCTGATCATGCTTGGGATAATTCTGTTTGCAGCTTACACGATGTACAGGCGGGACTAGGGGTTTGGGTGCCGAAGCGCGGGGGGGGGAGTCATGCAGGTGTGAGTTGCTAAGTAGAAGGGTGCGCTATTGGGGGATGAGCTGGAGTGAGTTGTTGCGCTCGGTGATCTCGGGGATTTCGTCATCGGGGTCGATGCTGAAGAGGAGGGGAGAGTCGCGGAGGGCCGGGTCTACGGGGAAGGCGAGGAGCCTGGTCTGCGGGTCGAGGGAGAGTGGGGCGTTGAGGAATGATATGACGGCTTCGCCGATTTTTTCTTCTGGGTCGTTGGCGGCGGAGAGGGTGATGCGGATGTTTTCGGCGGGCAGGCTGCCGATGTTGTGAACGCGGACGGCGAGTTCGCGGTCGTTCAGCCAGAAGACGTCTTCGTCGGATATGCCGAGGTCGGGGAGATACTTGGGCTGGGGAGCGGGCGGGGCTGTCTGTTTGACCTGGACGAGCTGGAGCTTCCTTGCTGGTAGGACGAAGCGGACGGAATCGCCGCGGTGCTCGAGGGCGAAATCTTTCGTGGCGGGTGCCTCGTCCATGGTTCCGTCCTGGTCGGAGTCGGGGCCGAGGGAGAGCTGATACTTGCCGCCGACCTGGAGTCTCCATAGCCTGATGCCGATCTCTTTGTCTTCCGGGAGGAAGCTGTAGATCCAGAGTGAAAGCTCGGTGTCGCTGTGGCTGCGGACGAGGGCGGCGAAGTTTTTGGTTGTGTCCTCGTAGGTGACGGGGTAGGAGGGGAGGCCGTGATGGAGGGTGGAGGGGTTTCCGCCGGTGTATGCGAAGCACATGTCCTGGAAGCCGGGGACGACCATTCTGTCGGTGAGGGCGGCTTCGGTGGTGAGGAAGGGCCAGCGGGTGCGGAGGGTGTGTCCGGCTTTTTCCATGTCCGCGGTGAGTTCGTCGAGGTTCCCGTCGAGGAGGAATCCGGCGTAGCCGCCTATCCGGCCGTTGAGGTAGTGATCGTACTTGTCGGTGCCGGTCATGAGCTTGACGTGCAGAACGGAAGGGGCCTGGAAGCGGGCGCCGGTGTTGACGAACCTCGGATGAACCGTCTTCTCAAACCAGGGATAGGTTCCTTCCGGAAGAGGCTCGACTGCGTTTGGGCCGTAATGCCGCGCTATGTCCACGAGTGCGTCCATTGGCTGGAGGTATTTCGGGTCGCCGGTTCTGAGGTACCAGGCGGTGAAGAGGTCGTAGAGGTAGTTGTGGTAGGCGGGCCAGGTGAAGGAGTCG
>CAZUUK010000074.1:3701-15341 GCA_964622675.1 uncultured Planctomycetota bacterium
TCGGAGAGCTGGCCTTCGGGCCATTTCCAGACGTCGTCGAGGTAGAGGCGGACGTGTTTGTTATCGGGGAAGGCTTTTTCGATTTCGCGGAACATGTCCTGTCCGCGCTCGTACCACCATGCCCAACGCAGGGGGTCGAGCATGCAGGTGAGGCGGGCGAGGTAGATTTTGGCTTTCCAGTAGAGGGGGTTATCGGGGTCGTCGAACTGATTGAGGAGGCCTTCGGCCCTGCCCATCTGGGGTCTGATGCCGACGCCGGTGTAGGAGTATGAGTAGCCGTAGAAGGCTTTCATGGCGTTTTTGAGGAGGTTTGCGTCGTAGAGCAGGCGCCGAGCGACGAGGCCGTCGGGGTCGTCTGCGGCGCGGGCTTCGAGGAGGGCGACGGCTTCGGGGAGGAGCTGTTTTTCGTTTTCGAGTTCGGGTCTTCCGATGAGGAAGAGGAGGGCGTTGGCTTTGAGAATGGGATATTTTTCGGGGTCGATGGCGCGGGCGGATTCGAGAGCCTGGGCGAAGCTGCCCTGGTTGAATTGCTCGATGAAGGACCTGGCTTTTTCGGGGACGTCGGAGAGGAAGGTCGCGAGTTTGCCGTCAACGGAGGCGAGGGGAGCTGAGACGGGGGTGTGGATGACGATTCCCTGAATGGCGACCTCTGAGAAAGCCATCCGCGCGACCTTTTTGACGATTTTGCCCGCGCTGCCGGTAGGCTTCTCGAGGTGTTCGGCTTCCGCGGCGGTGTCGCCTGTGACTTCGATGATGAGTTTGCCTTCGGTGACGCGAACCGGGGACGTGGAACGGACGAGGCGATAAGCGCCGAAGTCGGTTTGCATGTTGAGGCCCCAGAGGGTGCGGCAGTCGAAGTCCTCTTTTAGAGGCCGGCCGTTGGCGGAGACGGTGAGGTGAGTGATAGGTGTGGAGACGTTGCCGATATAGACGGCGACGTCGTAGAGGCCGTCGGGGAGGTCAACGGCGAAGTTGAGGGATTCGGGGTCGCTCACGCAGTCAACGGTGAGGTCGTCGGTGCCGAGGACGAAATCGGCGAAGAACCTGGGACTGCCCCAGATGTTGACGGAGGCGCCGGTGGAGTCCACGGCGCCGGCGGGCTTTTCGGCCCAGCCGTAACGGAGGCCGGGGGAGTAGAGGGTTTCGGGGGTGATCCTGGTGAAGCCTTCGCTGAGGGGCGAGTCGGGGGTGCCCATGTCGAACTTGAGGAGGGTAAAGTCCTGAGCGGCGGATGCGGAGGCGGTGATGGCGAGAGCTGCGGCTGCGGCGAGAGCGACGCCACTGAGCGTAGTCTTATGCAATTGGCTGCCTCCGTTTGATTGCGGCCAGGGAGTGGACGCAATGGTATCACCGTTGGTCGTTGAGGTCAAACGAAGGAAGAAGTTAGACGGGCGGTTCAGTGGGCAGGGAGGGGTGATGGGTTGGGCTAGGAGATGCGGCGTTGTAAGGAATCGCCTTTGTGCGGCGGATCGTATTGGGTACACGAGGTGTTGCGTTTGCTTCTCGGATCCAGTTTCTTTTCCGAGGGATTCGTTGCAGCGGGGTGCGAAGCTGCCGTTTGCGCTTGGTGGAGGCCAGCGAGGTTCATGGGCGGTCTGCGTGGTCTTGCTTTGGGGCGGTGAGGTTATCCTTCTTCGGGAGAAGTGTGTGCCGGGACACGCGAAAGGTCGCCGTCTTGCCATCGAGGGTTCTGACGGTTACTTCGACGGTGTCCTCGCTCTTGGGCGATATGTCCTTGACCCAATTGTCAGTATGAACCTCTGCAACCTTGCCCATTGGTCTCCTCGTGCTATGTTATGATTCGGCTGATCTTCTCATATTCCTTAGGATTTTTCAACCGGAAGATTTCAGGACTACATACAAGGCATCGGCATAAGCCGCGCCGAGAGGGTAATCTGTTCGTTTGCGGAATGCGCCTCGGGCGAGGCTGTCGACGCACAGGAACCCTACAATGGCCGGCGATTCGTGGAGAGCGTCTTCTTGCTGTGGGGGGACGTGCAGGGGGTTTGTTATGGGCCAGACGATGGTGGAAATGTAGTCGAACTGGCGTGTCTCCCATGTAGCTTTTGTCCAGTGTGAGTTCTTGTAGTTTCTTTTCTTGGTTAAGTCGTTGCTAAAGAAGCAGGGCTCGTTTGGACCTCGGAAGAGCGTGAGAAAGTCGGTGTTGTCAGACACATAATCTTGCGGGTATTCTGCCTTTGGCTCCGGGATGTCTTCGCTGCGAGAAAGCGTTTCTACAATCAGGGCCCGCGCCTTGGGTTCGACCTTCGGGTCGGGGCAGCTAAGGGTCTTGATGCACGCTCTGCAATGGACCCCGGTGATTATGGAGAATGCTGACGAGAAGGAGCTCAGTGATTGTTGTAGCAGGGCAATTTGGAATTGTGTCCCTGCGGGCCCCGTGTGTTGCATTGAATGCCATGTCTCGCTCAGTTTGTGAAAGGCCGAGTGAAGGTCGCTTAGCGCTTCTCCGTAGCGGGCCTTTCTGGAATACCTGAACTCCTGAACGACGAGCAGCGTCCACGACAGGCCAAGAAGGAGGCAGACCCACACGGCCAATATGGCCGCGTGAATGGAGGTCATTTTCCGGATGAGTGAGGTCGGGACTCCCGCAATTGTGATTAAAGCGGCGATGAGGAATATCCACTGAGTAGTGGTGAGCTGCCTGACTCCCCGGAAAAGCCGGCGCGGTAAAGGTTCGTTCACTTTTGTTGAGAGCCTTTTTGGATGGGTCCGGATCCTTGGTGTTTGCGTGGTCGCGTGATTATAGTGGGACGCGTTGGGCGTGTCAATATATCTGTCTTTGGATTCTCGCTATGGTTGACGTGAGTCCGGGGAAGTACATTCGGGGTCTAGAGATGTGTGGGAGGGTGGCCAGGGCGTCGAGACGGTTGGAAAGGAGTCAATCAGGGTCTGCGCGTGTGTGGGAGGGTGGGAGCGCGGGTTGTTCGGGTCCCGTTTCATTTTCGTGCGGAGGGTGCGGTAGATCAGTCGTAACGGGTTGTTGGTCCTACAGGGTGGGGAGTAACGCCGACGAGAGCTGGCGTGTTCGAGTGTGGTGGCGCAAAGGCTGATGGAGCCAGAGGGATGTTTGAGCGATCACCTGCGTGCGTTTCTTTCTAGCAGCGGATTGGGCGCGATCGTATCACCCTCGGTCGCGGGCGTCAGGCGAAGCGGGGCGGGCCGCATCTTGCCGGTGCTCTGGATGGGAGTATACTGTCGGGGCGTGATTGACTGTTGGTCTTGATGAAGACGTCGAGTTTGGGGGTGCGAAAATGAAGCGGCTGACGCGCGATAATACGGTGCCGGTGGGAAAGAGGTACGGGGTGAGGGAGCCGGCGATGGAGGTGGAGCTGGGCGAGAGCTTTGTCGTGGAGACGATAAATTTCCGGACGCCGATTATCCGGACGGCGGCGGATGCGAATCCGGAGAAGTACCGGGAGCGAGAGGAGACGGGGCCGATATTCGTGAAAGGGATCGAGGCGGGAGACGTGCTGGCGATCCACATTGAGGAGATTCAGCCGGAGGGGCACGCGAGCGGAGGATGGTGGGAGGATCCGAAGGTGAATTCGTTTCTGGAGATCAAGGGGGATAGGGTGCTGTTCCCAGGGGGGCTGTGGGCGCCGAAACGGATGATGATCGGGGATATTTACGTGACGCCGGCGGAGCTGCCGGTGACGAATCCCGGGGATAACGGCGGGAACATGGATTTCAAGGACGTGTGCGCGGGGAATACACTCTGCTTGAAAGCGCACGTGGAGGGCGGGCTTCTGGTTCTGGGAGACGTGCATGCGGCGCAGGGGGATGGGGAGGTGCTGGGGCTGGGAGCGGAATGCGCGGCGGAGGTGAGGGTTCGGGTTACGAAGGATGAGAGGTATCTGCCGGAACGGCCGCTGATAGTGAAGCGGGAGTCGTTTGTGTGCATTGCGTGCAGGCGTGATTACGCGGAGGCGCGGGATTTGGCGGCGGCGGATGCGGCGAAGATCCTGGCGAGGCTTAAGGGGTGCACGGAGAGGGAGGCGTTTTTGTACGCGACGACGGTGGGGGATCTGCGGAACGGTGCGATATGGGCGATGGGAGGGGAGAGAGGCGAGCTGCCGCAGGTTGTGGGGCTGGAGGTGCCGGTGCTGGACTAGGGTGCGGCGGGGTGACGGGTGAGCTTTCTTCTTGCGAGGAGGGATTGTGCGTGAATATTCGGGTTGCGAGGCGGATCGTTAAGGGGATTCCGATGCTAGAGGGAGTGGAGCGGGTTGAGTACCTGCGGAAGGGGTACTCGAGGGATAAGAAGTACGTTCTGTGGGAGGGGGGAGAGCGGAGGTATCTTTTGAGGATGAGCGGGATAAGGGCGAGGGGGCGGCGGAAGGCGGAGTTTGAGATTCTGCGGCAGCATCGGGCGCAACAGATACCGTGCCCCGAGCCGTATGTGTTCGGTGAGGATGAGAAGGGCGGGGTGTGCTATCTGCTGGTGAGCTACATAGAAGGGGAGTGCGCGGCGGAAGAGCTGGGGAAGCTGAGTAGGATGGCGCAGTTCGAGGTGGGGGTGGTGGCGGGGGGCGTGCTGCGGAGGCTGCATGAGCTTCGGTGTCCGGACGAAAATTTCAACTGGTACGAGCACCGGAAGGCGAAGTACAGGAGCAGGCTGGAGGAGTGCTTGGAGCATGGGCTCAAGTTTTCGGGGCAGGAGGATGCCGAAAGGTACGTGGAGGAGAACGAGTGGATGATGAGGGAGAGTCCAGTGATGTTTCAGCACGATGATTACCATCCGGGGAACCTTATAGTGCGGGGTGGGAAGCTGGCGGGGGTGGTTGATTTCAACCGGTGTGATTGGGGCGATCCGATAGAGGATTTTTACAAGGTGCCGATGTTCGGTGCGCCGGCGAGCGTTCCGTTTGCCCGAGGTCAGGTGATGGGGTACTTCCCGGAGGGGATTCCGGAGGGATTCTGGAGACGGTACACGCTGTTTGTTGGGATGAACCTGCATCCGGCGGTGCTATACGGTTATCACGGGAGCGCGAATTCGCTGAGGCGGTTCAGGGAGTTGGTGGAGGAGATTGCGGCGACGCACGATTTCAGGGGGGGCGGGCCGCCGGTATGGTATGGGGTTTGAGGGCGAGGCGGGATTTTCAAGCAGGCGGTGCTCAGTCGGGAAATGGGGCGGAGTAGCCGCGCTGGATCCATTCTTTCTTAGTGAGCCAGGTGCCGTTTCGGTCTTTGAAGTAGTGGTGGTCGGGTGAGTTTTGGAAGCAGAAGAGCACGAAGTTTCTGCGGACTGTGTCAACGGAGGTGTTGTTTTCCCGGGCAATGAGTTGGAATAGCACTTCCTGGTCGTCGTTGACGCCGTCGAGGAATTGGAGGAGTTGTTTGTCGTCGGTGGGCTTGAGGGCTTCGAGGAGGCCCTGCGAGGTTTCACCGATCTTTGCGGCGTCCTTGAGGGCGATAACTTTTGGGGTGCGCTTTTTCATGCGGGCCGCCTCCGCCTCGACCTTTGCCCTGGTCTGGTCGGCGGGGGAGAGGGGTGGTGTTTGAGCGGCGAGGAAGAGCTGTTCGAACTCCTTTTGGAGAGTGACGTTGATGTCGACCGTGACGTGGACGGGTTCTACCTTGATGGGTTTGAGGTCGACTTCGTGACTGGTACAGCCGGCCAAAAAGACGGAGAGAGCCACGAGCGCCGAGAATCGCCGTTTCATAAGTGCACCTCCTAGCGGATGTCACTCGTTCAGCGGGGCGAAGGCCCGGTCAGCGACGATGCCGGGCCCAGCATGCAAGAGTATAGCTTTTCTGAGGACGGTTTCAAAGCCGGGGAAGTCGAAAACGAGCTTTTCATATTCGACAGGGTTGGTGCTGTCAAGGCTGCGGCCGCTGGTGGTAAGCCGGGCGAGAAGGCCGTCTTGTCCCTCGACTATGTCTATTTTGAAAGCGGTGTACTGGAAGTCAAGCAAGCCCATGGAGACTTTCTCCAGCTTGGCTGCTTGCTCGGGGGGCATCTGCGGCGGCGAGAGAGCGTTGTCGAGCACGTTCTTGAGCGTGTTCCCGGGGGCGCCTGTTAGTTTCCACCAGCCGCCGGCGGAAGAGGCGTGAAGGAATGCGGGTCCGAAGCTTATGTCGGAGAAGCCGGGCCCGGTGATGACAAGCGGGAGCATACCGCGCAAGGTACCTTCGCCAGTGGCGCCTTCGCCGAAGATGAGCGGGAGCAACTCCCTAAGTTTTATGCCATCGGCGAAGATCCGGAGGCTGATTTTTGGGTCTTTTGGATTGATGCGAAAGGCGTCGGTGTGTATGCGGCCGCCGGCGCAGCCCCAGTTCGCGCGCTCGATGAAGGCGGCGGGTGGATTGTCCTCCAGTGTGAAGGAGACGGAGCCGTCGCGAAGGATGAGATTGCCGAGTTCGGCGGCGCGTATCTTGAGGCGCTGATTGGGCGGGGTGGAGAGCGGGGAGAAGCCGGTGAAGGTAACGGAGCCGGAAACGCCTTGGGCAGTAACGTTGTAGCGGTCGCCTGAGAGAGAGGCGTCAATAGGAGCAATGGTAAGTCGAGGGAGGAGTCGGCCTCCGTCCAGGCGGAAATCCGCGTTTAGAGAGAAGTCGCCGGTGAGATTAAGGGATGTGAGATTGGCGAGCTTTTTTGCGATGGGATGTTGAGGATCGAGATGGAGTCGGTCAGATTTGACGGAGAAGCGTGCGGCCGGGCGGTCTCCGGCGAGGTCGATTTGGGCTTCGGCGGCGAGGGGAGCGTGTCCGACGAGAGGCCATTTGAAATGAAGGCGGCCCTTGCGGTCGGCGGGGCTGAAGGAGGCTGATACGGGTTGGAGCACCTGCCTGTCAAGCTGTAATAGGAGTTCGGATTTTTCGTCGCGGAGCGAGAGTTCGTGGAGGTTCAGCGTTGCTTCGAAGTCTGGTTCGGTGCTCGGCTCCCGGTTGAAATGGACGCCCAGGACGGGTCTTTCGAGGTCGAGGGAATAGGCTGGTGAGGGGAAGTTGAGGCGAAGGGAATCGGTTTCGAGGGTTGCGGCGGCGGCAAGTTTGGGCGGGGAGAGGTCGGCGGCCATGGAGATTCGAGCGTTTGATGCAGTCGTTACCGTGTTACGGCCGGCGATGAGGATCTCTTGGTTTGACGCTGCCTGGCAGGCAAGATGAGCTTTGGGTGGATGTCTGCCGAAGAGGAATTCTGCCAGGGGTTCGTCGGCGGCCGTCAGTTCGACTTTGGTGTTATTGATACGGAGGCCGGATGCAGCGGCGGAGGCGAACGTGAATGAACTCCCGGGGAGGGCCGCTATGCGCAGCCGCGCGGGATCAGCGTCGAGGGAGACGTGCAGGCGAGCGTTGAGGTCCTGGAGTGTCGCGTAGCTTGTTTCGAGGGTGAGGCCGTCGGCTGTGAGGTTTATAGTAGCGCGGGCGCGACTTTGCGAAGCTTCGCCGTCAAGTTGGAGAGCAAGGCGGCCGTTTGGGTGGAGTGGGAGGTTTGAGAAGGGGCGAGGAAGGGCGGCGGCGAAGGAGCTGAGGTTGAGGTTTCGGGTTTCCAGTTGGAAGGTGAGTGGCTTTTGAGCGCGGGGGAGCGTGGCAGAGAAGGAGAGAGGAGCGCCGCAGAAATCGGCGCGGAGATCGAGGCGGCCTTGGCCACGACCTTGGTTTAAGAGTGAAGCTTCGAGGGGGATGCGAATTGGTTTCTCACCCCAGTCGATTAATAGCGCGGAGGAGCGGAGTTGGAGGAGTTCGAACGGCAATTCGACGTCTTCGGTTGGGAATCTCGATGCGATTCGGCGGATATCGAATTTGCGGCTGCCGGGACGGAGGGTGAGCTGGGCGCCGTTGACGTCGATCCTTTTGAGCTTACGGCGGATGAGGGAGGCAGGTGAATAGCGGAGGGTCAGAGCAGGGACGGTGAGGGTTCCGCTCTGGTCGAGTTCAAAATCGGAGAGTTCTGCGGAGCGCCAGGAAAGGCTGCGGCATCGGAGCTGTGCGGCGGGAAAGCCGGATTGGGCGAGCCAGCCGAGGATTGCGCGGCGTAGAAGGGGAGGCAAGATGAGCGTCTGTGAGATCAGAGCGGCCGCTGCGAGAGCTATGAAGACGGTGCCGATGCAAAAGAGCCTCCTTGACCATCGGTTCATGCTGCTCTCCGGGGCGTCGAGCCGAGCGGGAGTTCGGGGTCTGCCGCCGAGTTGTCAATTGCATATTGTAGGATGCGGCGGCGAATATTCAAATGGACGCCCGGATACGATGGGGTAGGGCGGGGGTATGCGGGCCGGTATGGTTTGGGGAGTGATGGGGGTGGTGGAGTTTCCTTGAGTTTGGGTATGGGGACGGATAGGATGGGTTCGTGAGTTCAATGTGGGTTGACGGGCGGAGAAGGCCGCGGCGATGTTCTGCGGCGAAGGAGGTGCGAGATGAGTTTTCCGAATACGATAGGGCCGGGGGGAGTGATGCGTTCTTCCAAACCCCTGCCGGATGTGAGGAGGTTCATAGGTCCGGGGATTGGGGCGGTTTTGGTGATTGTGCTTGCGGCGACGAGCTTTTATTCGGTGGGGGCGGACGAGGTGGGGGTGATACGCAGGTTCGGGAGGCACGTGAGGACTACGGAGCCGGGGCTGCACGGGAAGCTGCCGTTGGGGGTGGAGAAGGCGACGAAGGTGAAGGTGAAGTACATCTACAAGGAGGAGTTCGGATTTCGGACGCTGCGACCGGGGATAAAGACGGTTCGGGCGACAGGGAGGCGGCTGGAGGAGTCGCTGATGCTGAGCGGGGATTTGAACTCGCTGGTGGTGGAGTGGATCGTGCAGTTCAAGCTGACGGAGCCGGAGAAGGTTCTTTTCAAGATCAGGAATCCAGCGACGACGGTGCGGGCGATCTCGGAGGCGGTGATGCGACAGGTGGTGGGGGATCACTCGGTGACGGAGGTGCTGACGACGAGAAGGGTGGAGGTGAACCTGGCGGTGCAGGACAAGCTGCAGGAGATTCTGGATTCGTACGACAGCGGGATCCAGATAGTTACGCTGAAGCTGCAGGACGTGAATCCGCCGGACGAGGTGAAGCCGGCGTTCAACGACGTGAACGAGGCGAAGCAAGAGAAGGAGAGGGTTATAAATGAGGCGTGGGAGGCTTATAACAAGGCGATCCCGCGGGCGAAGGGCGAGGCGGAGAAGATGATAAGGGAGTCGGAGGGATACGCGCTGGAGCGGGTGAACCGCGCGAAGGGTGACGGGCAGAAGTTTCTGGCGACGTGGGCGGAGTATAAGGATGCGAGGGAGGTGACGCGGAGGAGGCTTTACCTGGAGGCGCTGGGGACGGTGCTGCCGAAGGCGGGAAGGAAGTACATTTTCGATTCAAGCCAGAAGGGGATCCTGCCGCTACTGAGGCTGGATGAGAAAGGGGGTGGGCAGTGAGTAAGAAAATAGGTATTCCGATAGCGGTGGTGGTGGTGCTGGGATTGATAGTTGCGCGTGGGGCGCTGTACACGGTTGACGAGACGAAGCAGGTGGTGATAACGCAGTTTGGCCGGCCTATCGGCGAGCCGATAAAGACGGCGGGGTTGCACGTGAAGGTGCCGTTCGTGCAGAAGGCGAACTATTTCGAACGGCGCATTCTGGAATGGGACGGGAGCCCGAACCAGATCCCGACGAAGGACAAGAGGTACATCTACGTGGACACGACGGCGAGATGGAAGATCGTGGAGCCGCTGAAGTTCCTGCAGTCGGTGGGGAACGAGACGGGTGCGCACGCGAGGCTGGACGACATCATTGATTCTTCGACGAGGGATTCGATCACGAACCACATCTTGATAGAGGCGGTGAGGAATACGAACCAGCTTTTGGAGAGGGCGGCGGAGGCGGAGGCGGTGCTGGGTGATGCGGAGGCGCTGGAGAGGATAGAGGTGGGGCGCGAGGAGCTGACGAGGGGGATTTTGAAGCAAGCGCGAGAGCTTGTTCCGCAGTACGGGATCGAGCTGATTGACGTGCGCATAAAGCGGATAGATTACGTGAAAGAGGTGAGGAAGAAGGTCTACGAGCGGATGATCTCGGAGAGGAAGAGGGCGGCGGAGAAGTACCGGTCGGAGGGACAGGGGAAGAAGGCGGAGATAGAAGGGGAGATGGTGAAGGAGCTGAATCGGATCGAGTCGGAGGCGTACCGGCAGGCGGAGGAGATAAAGGGGAAGGCGGATGGGGAGGCGATCAAGATATACGCGGAGGCGTACTCGAAGGATCCGGAGTTCTATTCGTTTCTGAAGACGCTGGAGACGTACAAGGAGACGATAGATGGGAATAGCACGGTGATCCTTTCGACGGAGAGCGATTACTTCGGGTATTTGAAGACGGTGTTGGAGGAGGAGTAGGGGAACGGAGATTTGCAGATCGCTGCGGGTCCTGCATTTTGTATGAGGTGGGGCTTGCCTGTCGAGGAAATATATGAGGTGTTGATTGATTCATGGTGAATTAGGTGGGGAAATTGCGGTGAGGAGTTGTGTAGATGGACTCGGCTAGCGTTGTTTACGAGCACGTGAAGGGTCGTTTTGATTCGAGTATGGGGACGCTGCAGCGAGTGCTGGACAAGCTGGCGAGTCTTGTGGTGGTGCAGTCTATCTTGCTAGGGGGGGCGACGTTCGGCGCGCGGCTGTATGTGGAAGGGGTTGAGGTGGTTGGGTCGTTCTTGTGGGGGGCAGCGGGGGGGATTACGGGGGCAGTCGGGGTTGTTTTCCTGTGCTTGGCGCTCGGGGAGACTCTCGGCGGAGTTGCCGACCTGGAGTACTATCAGCCTGGTTTGGCGTGGGCGGAGAAGTTGAAGGAAGGGAAACTGGATGCTGAGAAGGTGGAGAGTATGAAGGTTTATCGTGAGCTCACGCTGAACTATATCGCGGCGCTTGAAAAGATTGAGTTGCACAGGAGGGAGCGTTTGGAGCCGCTTCTGGAGCGAATCAAGCGGAATACTATTGTGGGTCTGATTCTGGTGGGGACTTTTGTTGGTTGTTCTGTGCTAATGCTGGTTGGGGGGCGGTTGGTTGCCGAGTGAGTCTCGGAGGTAGTGCGATGACATGGCTTAGAAACTGTGGTGACCCTGAGGAGACGGAGGATACGGGCGACGAGGCTGGAAGCGTTGAGGATTCTGGTGGGGAGGAGCACAGCTTCCTTAGCCCGCCGGATACGGAGAAAGCAGCAGGGGATGGGGGGAAGAAGAACGCGGGGGGAGCTGGAGGGTTAGAGACAATCGAGAAGGACGAGTGAGGTTTGGGGGAGAACGGGGGGAGGTCTGCGTGTGTCGGAGGTGAGGTTTCGGGAGGTGCAGTGGTCGCCGGCGCGGGTGGTCGCGTATGCTGCTGCACCCTTGGTGGGTGCTGCTCTGGGTGCGGTGGTTGTTGGGCTTTGGTCGGGGGATTCGCGGCGTACCTATGGTTTGTCGGGGGTGATTGTGGGTGTTGTGACGTACGGGGTAGGGGTGACGTTGAGCTTGGTCACTTCGCCGGTTTTCCGAATGGAGACGGAGGTGAGGGACGACGGCGTGTACGTGCGGCTATTTCCCCCTTTTAATTTCTCATTTCGCAAGGTCCCGCCGAATGGTTTGGTGAAGGCCGAAGCGGCCTTTTTCTCCGAGAAGGATTACCCGCGGCGGTCAAAGCGGAAGAGGGATGATGGTGATAAGAAGGGGTACTTCGTGCGGGAC
>CAZUUK010000075.1:0-15200 GCA_964622675.1 uncultured Planctomycetota bacterium
GAGGCTTCCGCGGATTTATTTTTGGATTTGGTCGAAGATTTCAGCGGCGGGCGCGTATATATAAGAGATGAAGACGATAACGAACGTAATTGAGAGGGATGAAGAGGTGATAGGGTTTCAGAACGAGGTCGCAGAGGTTTTATGGAGGGCCTGCCCGGAAGAGGGCGGGAGTCCGATGAGCGAGAAAGATAACGAAAGAGCCAAGTTAGAGATAGAGCAAGCTTTCGAGTCGATACACGGCAGGCTCAGAAAGATCAAGAGCACTCTGGCGATGATTCGCGAGCAGGGCGATATCGAAGTGCCGTCGAAGGGCGAGCGAGGGAGCTGCGATGCGATGCGGTTCTAAGATGTTGCGAGGAAGGTGCGAGGGGTGATTTGCGGCCCGGCGCAGGGGCTAAGGCGGGGCGGGGTCAACGAATACGTATGGTTTCGCCGGCGCGGCGGAATTGGTTTTCGTAGTCCTGGAAGTCCTGCTGGGGAGCGCCGAAGGTGACGACGATGACTTTGTCGGCGCGGCGGATGTAGAGGGCGATGGTGGAACGCGGGGCGCGGGTGAGGACTTCGATGGCTTCGAGGCCGCTGATTTTGAGGTGACGTTTGGAGAGGACGGCGGTGCGGATGTAGCTTTCCGCCTCTCGCAGCTCCGCTTCGGCGGCTCCCCCGACGGCTTCGCCCAATGTCTGGGCGAGGTTAACCTGAAGTGACTCCATTTTCTCAGTCTCGGCGATCAGGTCCTCTACGTACAGGGTGAGGCTTTCTCCCTCCATGGGAAAATCCATGACGCTGCCGGAGGGGTCGTCGTATTCGGCGTTCTCGTAGAAGAAGATGCCGTTTGAGGTGGGTCTGAATCCGCCGGACATGCGGGCGTCGCCCTGCTTCCAGCCCGGGGGGAGCTTCATGGTGAAGCCAAGGTCTTTGAGTTCGAAGGTGGAGCCGCTTCCCCCGCAGCCGCTGGGAACGAGGAGCAGGAGTGTGAGCGCGGCGAGAAGGACGGTCGTGTTGAAAGCTTTGAGGTTAGTCATGATGTTGTGCGGCTCCATGTTTGCGATGTTGCCGGCGAATGCATCCTGAATGATATGACGGATGAGACGCGCAGTCCACGCAAAAGCGGGGCCCGTGAGGCGAGAAATCTTGCCGGGGGTGGGCGAGGTGAGGATAATGGGGTTTTCATTGTGAGGCTACTGCGTATTGAGCGAGAGAGAGGAGAGGCAGCATGATGGTTTTGTGCGTTCTTGCTGCGGCGATGTTGTGCTTTGCGGCGGCCGGCGAAGTGGGGGCGGAGGAGACGAAGGTGAAGGTGGCGGCGATAAGAGTGGTTTGGGGGCACGGGAGGAAGGAGCCTGCGGAAAGAACGGTGAAAAGAGGACTGGAGATGGCCGAAGAGGCGGCGGAGAAAGGGGCGAAGTACATTGTGCTGCCGGAGAACTTCCTCCATTCCAACAACCCTGCAGATCAGGTAGTGCCGGGGCCGCTTACGGAGCGGGTTGTGGAGATAGCGAAGAAACATAACGTGTACGTGTGCGCGGGAATGATCGAGAGCGTGAAGAGCAACATTCGAGAGTCGTGGGACAAGTACCTGAGCGCGGTCGTGGTGGGGCCCGAGGGAGTGCTGAGCACGCACCGGAAGGTGGATGTGGTGATAAGTCCGAAGGCGCGGGCCTGGAAGGAGGGGAGTCCGAGAACTGACTGCGCCGTGTGGGCGGGTCGCGATTTCAGGATGCATTCGATGGGGGAGCTGAAGCGGGTGGGGATAATGATCTGCCGGGACAGCGCGACGAGCTGGGCGTGGGGTCGGGTTCTGAGTCAGGATCCGCAGATCATTTTTCAGCCGAACCTGAGAAGCTCGATTATGAAGTACGGGGCGGACCTGCCGGCGATGGCGAAGAAGTACGGGGTGGCGATCGTGGCGCCGTGCGGGCACCCGGAGAGCGAGTCGGTGATTGTGGACAGAGACGGGAGGATTGTGGATGTGGAGACGGAGAAGGAACGAGCGCTTATAGGGGAGGTGAGGCTGGCGGACGAGCATCCGGAATATGTGGTGTTCGAGGTTATGCAGATCGGCCGTCGAGGGGCGGCGAGTCGTGGAGGTCCCCGCGAGAGGGAGGGTGAGGAGGGAGCTGTAGAATAGGGGTGGCTACGCCAAGCGTTCAGTCATCCGAGAAGGAGAGGTTGCGGCAGAATAGCTTTGCCATGTTGAGGAGCTGCTTTGATTTTGGCCCGAGCCACGGCGCAGGGGGAGGAGAGGGCTCGAGGGGGCATTCGTCGAAGAGGTGGAGCATTTCCTCGGGAGCTTGGTGTTGGGCCAGCCACCGGACGAGCTTTTTGTGAAGGTCTTCGGCGACTTGCTTGTGCTTTGCAACTACGTTGTTTTTCTGCCTGGGGTCGTTTTGGAGGTCGTAGAGCTGCCAGAGCTCTCGACAGGGTGGATGAATGAGGGCCCATTTGCGGGTGGTTAGCGTGAGGCCTGCGGTCCGATGCGCGCCGGCGGAGCCGGTGACGGCGAGGGTGCGGAGGCTGCGCTTTTTGCCTTTGATAAGCGGGAGTAGAGAGCGGCCCTGGACGAAGTCGGGGATTTGGAGGCCGGCGAGGTCGAGGAAAGTGGGCATGAGGTCAGGCGGCTGGACGAGAGCTTTGATCCGCTTTCCGCCGGCGAGGCCGGGAATGCGCATGAGCCAGACGATTCTGGCTACCTCTTCGTAGATGGGTGCCCTTTTGCTGAGGCGGCCGTGGTCGCCGAGGCCGGTGCCGTGGTCGGAGGTTATGAAGACGACCGTGTCGTCGGCGATCTGCAGCTGCTCGAGCTTCTGAAGCAGCAGGCCGATCCACCTATCCACCATGGTGACTTCGCCTGCGTAACATGCGCAAATGTGCTTGAGTTCGCGCGGGGTGATGTTGGCGTCGTTGAAGAAGTTGGTCGGGGCTTCGCCTTTGAAGCCGGGGTCGTAGAGGTCAACGTAATGCTTGGGGGGATCCCAGGGTTCGTGTGGGTCGAAGGAGTCGACCCAGAGGAAGAATTTATCGTGGAGGTAGTTGCGATCGAGCCAGTCAATGGCGGCTGAGAAGACCTGCGGGGCGAAGTAGTCTTTTTCGGTCTTCCTTCCGATCGTGTTTCTCAGGTACTGGGCCTGACGGGCCTCGAGGTTGGGGAGGAGCCTGTTTCTGGGATGCGGGATGTGAAGTGGGAGGTGGTCGGAGTTGAAGCGGTCAACTTCGTTCCCGCGGATCATCCACCAGGAGTGAAACGGCCTGTCGAAGCCGAAGCCGTTGTTGATCATGTGCGGGGTGTCGAGGATGAGCTGAGAGACGTAGCCGCTGTCGCGCATCATTTGGGGAAGGGTTAAGGCTTCGCGGGAGAGCGGATTCCAGGGATGGAGGGGCTCTCCGAAGCGGCCGGTGAAGAGGTCGGTTCTGTTGGGGATGGTGGGCCAGGAGGCGCAGTAGGCGCGCTCGAATAGGGTTGCGTCGCGGGCGAAGGCGTCGAGGTTGGGGGTTTTGATCCAGTCGTTTCCATAGGAGCCGAGGTGATCCGGGCGCATGGTGTCGCACATGATGACGATGAAGTTCATGTCGTTTCTCCTAGTGTGAGAGGCGGTCGGGAGCGATGAAGGTGTGATGATAGCGGATGGTTTGGGCCGGGGCAAGGGGGGAGAAGGGGATGCCGGGGGCGGAAGGGGATGAGAACGGCTGGATAAAGTGGGATTGCCAGGCGGCGCTCGCGTATGTCCTTATTTCGAAAGGCCTTGTGGGAATCGGGCGGAGGGATGATCGAGATTTCGCGGGGGCGGTGATGGCATATGCTTTGCGCAATAAGAGCGATGGATACAGGGGTGGGGGGCAGATAGGCCCTGATAGGGCCGAAATAGGCGTTTGGGCAGTTTGTGCGTGCCCAATTTTGTAACCGTACGCCGCTTGAAAAGGACATTTTTTGTACGCGCGGGAGGGGTGCGTTTCGAGAGACGGTTTTTTTAAGGCGAAAAACGAAAGGAGCAAAAAGAGGAGCCGACAAGAAGGAATCGGCTTGAAAGCACCTGAAGCAGAGTGGCTCGCCTGAGGCTGCGCTGGACGCGGCAGGAGGTGTGACATGGCCGACAAAGGAGACGAAAGTTCCACCAATACTGTGCCGCCGGTTTTCAATCTGCGGCACCTTTTCACGTACAGGGACGGGGCGGTCTCGAGGTGGTTGAGATTGGTCGCCTATGCGGCGATCATTCTGATGGTGATCGTCGGGGCAGGCTATGCGGCGCCGGTCGGGGAGCGTGAGGCGGGGTCGGCGGCGGCGAATTGGGCGAGGGTGAAGGGAGTAGGACGCGGGAAGGGGATGCCTGCGATCGGGGAAGCGTCGCCGGGCCTTCCGCTTTACGGTCGCGGGCGAAGGGTGGGCTACCTTTACGAGGACGCGGAGGCGGGGTTCGTAGTTGCGGGGGCCGATGACCTACTTTCACCGGTGCTTGCGTATTCGGAGGATACGCCGTTCGATCCGGACGTGCCGGTGGCGGCATTATTCCTCGAATCGGTGGCGGTGAGGCTGGGGCGTCTTGAGAAGCAAGGGGCGGGAAGGAATCCGCGTTGGGAGGCGATGTTCGAGGACGGGGGAGATGTGCTTGGAGCGGGCGGGCGTCTGGGTCCGTTACTGACATCAACGTGGAGCCAGGGGAATCCGTACAATCAGATGTGTCCGGAAGACCCGACGCACGGGGATCAGAGAAGCGTCGTTGGGTGCGTGGCGACGGCGACGGCGCAGATCATGCGTTTTCACGGGCATCCGCTGCGGGGAGTGGGGTCCCATTCGTACTACTGGCCGCGGGGAGGGATAGACCTGTACGCGGATTTTGATACGACGTATTCGTGGGGGGACATGCCGGACCGGCTTACGGTGTCGAGTCCGCAGGCGGAGATAGACGCGGTGGCGAAGCTTTCGTACCACTGCGGGGTTTCGGTGAACATGCAGTATTCGGCGACGGGTTCTTCGGCGTCGCTTAACGCGGCGAGGAATGCGCTTTCGAACTATTTTCTGTACCTGCCGTCGTCGCAGTACGTGTACCGGAGGAACTATACGGACGGGGAGTGGTTTTCGGTGATGGATGGGGAGATCAGCGCTTCGCAGCCCGTGCTTTACGGAGTTTTCACACAGAGTGGTGGGGGACACGGGATAGTGCTGGACGGGACGGATGACAGCGGTGGGATGTACGTTCACCTGAACATGGGCTGGGGAGGGTACTCGGACGGATGGTACTCGATAACGGATTTCACCTTCGGCGGCAACGACTGGAACTACAACCACCAGGGGGCCATAGGGATAAAGCCGGATCCGGCGACGATCCAGAACAGCCCGCCGTCGTTTACGGATGCAATGGTTACACCCGAGCCGGCGTACGAGACGAGCACGCTGTCGGCAAGCTGTGCAGGATGGTCGGACGCGGACGGGGACCCGGAGGGCTATCACTACCAGTGGAAGAAGAACGGGGTGGAGATAGGCGGGGAGACGAGTGCGACACTCGGGAGCGGGAATTTTGATGCAGGAGATTCGGTGAGCTGCTCGGCGACGGCGTGGGACGGGATCGAGGAGGGAAATACGATCGAGACGGGAGCGATTTTGATAGAGGCGTGGGGGATCGCCCCTGCGGATCCGGAGGTTTCGGTGGGAGAGTACCTCCACTTCAGTACGAGCTCGGGAACGGGGGCGCTGTGGTCGTTTGTGTCAAGCGAATCGGGCGGGAGCATCCAGCAGGACAACGGGCTCTATCAAGCGGGAGGCACACCGGGCGACGACGTGGTGATGGGTTCGGTCGGAGGAGAGCCGAAGACGACGACGGTGACGGTGACTGCGAGCCCGCGAAGGCCAGGGGTCGTGGGGCCGGCGACGTCAATGGATGTTAACGGAAACGGACTGGGGATGAGTGACGTGATACTGATGCTGAAGTTCGTGGTGGGTGTGGATACACCGACGGCGGAGCAGGTGGAGGCGGGGGATTTTGATCTGGACGGAGGGATAGGTCTGTCGGACGTGACAAACGCTTTGCGGATCGTCGTAGGGCTGGAACCGATCGTATAATCCGAGCCCTACCGACGGAGGCCGCCTTCGCCTAAGAGGAAGCTGGCGGAAGCGAAGCGGTGCAGGGGCACGCCGTGTGGGATCGTGCGGCGGGGACGGCGTGTCCCTGCGCGGTAGGTTATTTTTACGGTTTCCAGACGTACTTTCCGGTGGTGTTGATGTAGCCGTATTTGTCGCCGTCGCGAACGCGGGCGAGGCCCTCGGAGAAGTCGGTGGCGAAATCGAAGCGGGCGGGGATGACGGTTTTGCCGGATTTGTTTATGTAACCGAACTTGTCTCCTACGCGGACCCTCGCCAGGCCTTCCGGGGTGAACCAGTAGGCGCCCTCGAACTTCGGCTTGATGGCGAAGTCGGCGGAGGTGTCGATGTAGCCCCACTTTTCGCCGAGATGGACGGCTGCGAGTCCCTGTGAGAAGGAGAGGGCGGTATCGAATTGGGGCTGTATAACCATCGCGCCGGATCTGTTTATATAGCCCCACTTGATGTCGATCTTTACCGCAGCCAGGCCGTCTGATTGGAAGTCGAAGGCGAGGTCGAATCGGGGCTGGATGGCGGTGTTGCCCTTGGTGTCGATCCATCCCCACCTGCCGGCGATCTCGACCATGGCGAGGCCATCAACGAATACGGATGGTCGAGAGAAACGAGGGTCGATTACCATTCTTCCGGACATGTTGATATAGCCCCACTTGTCGCCGATGGAGACGGGTGCGAGGCGGTCGGACTTGGAGAAGGGGCCTGCGGCGTCGAACTGAGCGGGGAAAGCGAAGTTGCCGTTCTCGTCGATGAACCTCCACTTGTCTCCGATACGAACGGCTGCCAATCCTTCGGAGAAGGGGAAAGCGCCGTCGAACTGAGGTGGGATGGCGATGTTTCCGGCGCGGTTAATGAAGCCCCACTTGCCGCCGAGCCATACCAATATCAGCCTCTCGTAGACGCACGGGGAGGGGCCAAGGCGGTCGTATATGGGCGGGATGACGACGTTTCCGGCGCGGTCGATGTAGCCGCCCCGGTCGTCCTGGACGATGGGGAAGAGGGGAGAGAGGGCTTCCACTTTTGGGGGTTGGGGCTGCGGGGGAGCTTCCTGCTGAGGTTTTTCAGGGGAGGCGGTGGGCGGCTGGGCGTGAAGCTGAGAGGCTATGAGGAGGGCGAGGAGAAGGCAGATTGCTTTTTTGAACACGGCGGGATTCTCCTTTCTAGTGTTCGAGCTGAGGGAGCAAGAGATTCTATCGCGACGGTTGATCATATTTGGCGGGACCCCAGACGTATTTGCCGGTTTTGTCTATGTAGCCGTGGCTGTCGCCGACCATTACGGAGGCGAGGCCTTGGCGAAATTCGGTAGCAGCGTCGAACTGCGGCTGGATTACGACCTTTCCGGTCTTGTCAATGAAGCCGTATTCGTCGCCGAGCTTAACTACGGCGACGCCCTCGTGGAAGGGGCAGGCGTAGTCGAAGCGGGGTTGGATGAGCATTTTGCCGGTCTTGTCTATGAAGCCCCATGAATCTTTGAGCTTCGCAGCCGCCAAGCCTTCGCAGAAGCCGTAATCAATCTGGTCAAACTGAGGCTCTATCGCGAGCTTTCCGGTCTTATCAATGAAGCCCCACTTGTCGCCGACAGGAGCCGGGGCGAGGCCATCCTTGAAGACCCAGAAGGGCAAGATGAATTTGCCGCGGACGTCCAGCTTGGCCTTCACGCTGCCGGTTTTGTCGATGCAGGCCCACTGGCCGCCGTCCCTGACGAGGGCGAGGCCCTCGGAAAAAGGGTTAGCGAAGGTGAATTGCGGCTGGATGGCGAACTCTCCGGATTTGTTTATGTAGCCGAGCTTGCTGGCGATGTCGAGCTTGGCGGGTGCGAGGCCTTCGTAAAAGGACCAGGCGTATGCAAACCGGGGCTTGATGGCCAGTTTGCCGGTTCTGTCAACGTAGCCGAAACTGTCTCCGATTTGGACGAGGGCCAGGCCATCGGCGCTGAAGCCGAGAGCCTCGTCGAACTGGGGCTGGATGATTATCTTTCCCGCCCTGTCTATGAAGCCGCATTTGTTGCCGACCTTTACAACGGCAACGCCTTCCGAGAATGGGGTTGCAGTATCGAACCGGGGCTGGATGACCATCTTGCCGGTGACGTCAATGTAGCCCCACTTGCCGTCTTTCTGGACGGGAAAGAGGGGAGGCGGGCCTTTCTTTTCCGGCGCTGCGGGTTTTTCCTCCTGAACCTGACGCGATGGGGTGCCGGGCATGTCGGGGCGTTGGGCATGGGCTGAGTTCGCTGCGAATACGAGAAGGAGAAAGAGGAGAATGATGCTCCTGGACATGATAGCGCCCTTCCTTCCAACGCTCTGGGCACCGCATAGAGGCGACAGAAGACTCCCATGCGAATTCGTAGAGGCGATGATGAGTTTCTTGCATCGGGAGATTTGAGTCAAGTGAAATATTGGGGGCTGTCTCTGCGGTGGCGGGGCGAGGATGAGCGAAGATGGGGCTGAGGGAGGGAGGGCTTTTTGCGGTTGGGATTTTGGGCCGCCGATGGCGGGGTGCGTTCAGGTGATAAGCTACGGGCGAAAAGAGAGGCCGCTGCCGTGTCCCTTTTCACGGCAGCGGTCGGCTCTGGATAAGCCCGGCTGGGCGCGCTAGTCGACTCTGGCGACTTTTGTAGCGCAGGGCCCCTTTTGGCCTTGCCCGACCTCGAACTCGACTGCATCGTTTTCCGAAAGGGTCCTGAAGCCGGAGGCCTGAATCTCAGAATGATGGACGAACAGGTCCTCGCCTCCGTCGTCAGGAGTGATGAAGCCGTACCCCTTCTTTTCACTGAACCACTTAACCTTGCCTCTTGCCATGTACAAACTCTCCTCTGAATTGCTGCCCAGCGGCGTGCGTAGCGCGCGGCGGGCCGCCACGATGGGGCCCACTAGCCGCGGGAACGCTCCGCCGCTTGACCGATCAGGCCGCGCTGGCGCGCGCAGTCCGAGCCGTGCTGACAAAGGATGCTTGCAGAGAAAGGGAATAGGATGACACAGAATCAACCTAAGGAAGGAATGATACCGGAGGGAAAGTGGAGGACAGTTGTCCGACCACCGGGCCTCGCATCCACCTCTACAGAGTGATCTCCTTTGCTACGTGCTCGTGCCGCAACGGCCTTTCCAGGCCGACCTACTGTAGGGATTGTATAGCATATCCGTGCTCGAAGTCAAGAGAAAAAAAGGGCCAGATATAATTTCGATGTTACGGGAGGTGGGGCAATGGGGGCGTTTTGGTTTCCGGCCGAGGTATGATTGGGACGGAGGGAAGACGCTGGAGTGAGGATAGGACCGGGCGGGTGAGGTGAGAATGGGGGGAAGGTTTGGTCAGGTTTGAGGGTTTTGCCGGCCAGCCTGCCAGAGGAGCCAGATGCTTTCCTCTTCGAAGGCGTGGCGGCTGGGATATTGAAATGTTTTGGTGGGATCTTCGATTATGGACTGGGCGCCGCGGCTGAGCAGGGCTGCGGGGGCGTAGGCGTGGAGGTCAGCGACGAGGATGGAGAAGTTCTGGGCGCGGCCGTGCTGGAGGCGGGGGCCGAGGTAGTCGTATTGGAACTCCCTGGCGTCCACGTGGCATCGGGCGAGGGGTTCGTCGAGGAAGATTTCGAGGACGAGGCGGAAGTTTTGGACCTCTCTGGTGGTTACGTCAGTTCTGGTGACGGGAATGGGGATGCGGGGGTAGACAATACGGAATTCGGTGCGCTGCTTTTGAACGCGTTCAAATTCGGTTAGAGAGACGCTGCCGGCGGCGAGGAGGAGCACGTTGGACCATTCGACGTCAGCGGGGCGTCCGAGCTGGTCGTAGATTGTGAGAGCTGAGGGGGAGCAGTCGGCTTTTTTGAGTTTTTTTGCCGGCTCGAGTGCGGGGAGGTCTTGCTGCTGAACGATCTCGGCTTCAACGCCTTCGGAGGTGAGAGCCTGCAGGAGCTTACCGGCCTCATCGGGGGAAAGGCCGCCGACGAGGATTCCGAATGCGTCGCGGGCCATGAGTGCGGCGTCGGCGTCGGTCAGAGCGGGGAGGGCACGGAAGGCGCGCTTTAGCTGTTCCGCAGAGGGCGGCGAGAGGTTTTTCTGGAGGATTGCGTAGGGCATAATTCTCCTACGAACACTCGCTCATCGGGCTCATACCGCCAGCTCGACTTGAGAGACGAGAGCAAGCCAGTCGTTGGGGCAGTATCCGGAGTGCTTTGCGGTCATGCTGTCGATGTCGACCTTTATAACAATGATCTTTCGCAATGCTTCTTCAGGGAATTCATGGGTTTGGCCTGAATATTGCCGCATGATTACGTCGCATGCTTTCCGTTTCGATTCGATGTCATCAAGGAGCGCCGCTCGCCCGAAGCCGATGACGCTGCGGTATTTCATACCCCATTGACAGGATTGCTGGGCCTTTACGAGTTGCTGGTCGATGTCGAAGTCGAAACAGACGGCGTCGTTGGCGCGCAGGAAGTCGAGTTTCATTCCTTGGCGGGCGCAATGGAAATAGAGTGTGCCATCTTCGTAGCCGAAACATAGAGGAACTACGTATGGCTGGTTGTCCCTTGCCATAGCCAAGCGGCAGACAGAGGACCGTCGAATGATCGACTCGATGGAGTCCCTGTCGGTAATCTCCTTGTCCTTTCTTCTCATCGGGGACTCCCTCGGAGGCGGCGTTTGCATTGGCTGCCGCGAGCGATCTCTTTTTCGGGAGGAGGAACTATTCTATGGGCATGAATCGTGAGCGTGGCGCGCCGCAGATGGGGCATTTTTCGGGCGGCTCGCCTTCGACGGTGTTTCCGCAACTCCCGCAGACGAAGTATTTTGTTTCGGGTAGGTCCTGGCCTTTTTCCTGGGCTTGGACGGCGCGGGTGTAGAGGGCGTGATGGATTTCCTCTACCTGGTTGGCGTAGTCGAAGGTGCGTGCGGCCTCCTTATTTTCTTCTTTCCTGGCCTGCTGGATGAAAGCGGGGTACATTTCCCTGAATTCCTGCGCCTCGCCGCTAGCGGCTACTTTGAGGTTATCGAGAGTTGAGGCGACGCCTTTCATGACGCGGAGATGATTGGCGGCGTGGACGGCTTCGGCTGCGGCCGCGGCGCGGAAGAGGCGGGCGATGGTGGGGAATTTTTCCTTGTCCGCCTTGTTTGCAAAGGATGTGTATTTGCGGTTGGCCTGGCTTTCGCCTGCAAAGGCTTCCTCGAGGTTTTCGTCGGTCTGACTCATGCTTGCACCTCCACACGGAGTAATGGGTTGGGAGTTTCCTTCGGTGATCAGCTTACGTCATGCCGGCTTTGGACGCAATAGTCTGCAAAATGGACGCCGCGGGGTGTGCGAGCGTTTCGAGTGGGGGGCCGGGCGGGAGGTGGACGCGAGGTCTATCGGAAAAGGTTTGGAGCGGTATGGGCGATGGGTGCGGAAGTTTGGGTTATAATGTGGCGATGGTGCCGGTTAGCGTCTTCCAGGCTCGATGACAGTTTGTTTTTGGAGATTGCCGGTCCGAAAGATGAGAACATACGTTGAATGCATTCCGTGCTTTGTGAGACAAACGCTAGAGGCGGTGAGGTGTGTTACGGACGATGAGAGGGTGCAGGAAGAGGCGCTTCGGGAGGTAAGCGGTGAGGAGGATCCGTACCGGGTGCTGAAGGTGCGTACGAACGTTATGGCGCTGCGGCTTTATCCGGGATTGAAGGAGCTGGTGGAGGGGTCGGGGGAGCCTTTGGAGGCGGGTGTTCGTCTTGCAATCGCGGGGAACGTGATTGACTTCGGGATAAGAGGGAAGTTGGAGGAGTCAGACCTGCGGCAGGGGGTCGAGGAAGCGCTGCAGGCTCCTCTGGAAGGCGGGGCTTTGGAAGAGTTTGGGAAGGCGATGGAACGCGCTGAGAGGATCATGTATGTGGGAGACAACGCGGGGGAGATTGTGCTGGACCGGCTGCTTATCGAGCAGATGCCGCGGCAGAAGGTGACGTTCGTGGTGAGGGGGAGGCCCGTGATAAATGACGCGACGATGGAGGATGCGCGAGAGGTTGGGATGACGGAGATTGTTGAGGTGATTGACGACGGGTCGGATGCGCCGGGAACACTTCTGGAAACGTGCTCGGGTGAGTTCCGAAGGCGATTTGAAGAGGCGGATGTAATCGTTGCGAAGGGACAGGGGAATTACGAGGCGTTGAGCGAGGCGCGGAAGGAGATTTTCTTTGCTTTGAAGGCGAAGTGCCCTGTTATCGCCAGGGATCTGGGATGCGAGGTGGGGGAAATGATCTTCAGGCGAAAGGAGGCGTGAGGCCGGAAGCAGCGCGACGGCCTGACGATGCGGGGGCTTGACGAGAGTAAGGTGCGATATGTGATGTGCACGAACTGGAAGCTAGAGTGCGATGCGTGGATGGGGTCGGAGGTGGGGAGGGCCGGCTCGGCGGAGGTGATCAATGCGGGTTTGCAGAAGCGCGGCCGGGTTCGTCTTTCTAAGTCTGTTTTTCTATGGGAGCGGCGCTGCCGGTCAAATTACTCTGGATGATATTCTGCGGGCAAACCGGGAGGCATATGAGGAGATCAGGAGCGGACGGATAAGGTATACGGTCGAACGTTACGAAAGCCCTTCTTTTCTTGAAATGCGGGGGGAGCTGGAGCGAAGGGGTCTAGAGGGGCTTACGGCGGGGGAGTTCGAGCCGCACGCGAAGATCATGGGGCTTCGAGGCACGGGGACGTATGAAGTTGAGTTTGTTTTTGATCGAGATGCGGACGCGGCGAGGTCGCGAACGGTGGACACGAGGGATGTGGATGCGCTCATTGCTGAATTGGGGCTGGGAGAGCAAGGAAGGGATAACCTGAGCAAGGCGGTGACGAGGGCGGTGGTGCGCGGGAATGAGGTGAAGTACGAGACGGGGCCGAACGAGGTGACGGTTGATTACGACGGGGCCTACAGGCTTGATGCGGAACGAACGCTTGAATTTGGGATGATCCCGACGGAGGTGGCGGCGGGCGCTCAGGTGAGAGTTAGAGAGGAGAGCGGGGACAGGGACGTCGTGAGCGTGGGCGTGGCGGAGGGAGAGCGGCGCTACGAGTTCACGCTGAACAAGTCGCTTGGGTTTCGGGTGAGGGCGCTTTGGACTTTGAATGGGGACAAGTTGAGCTACGAGGAGCGGATTGACTACAGGAGGTGGGGGGAATATGTTTTCCCGTCGGTGTGTGTGAGGAGGTCATACGACGCTGCGGGGGAGGTGTGGGAGAGCGAGAAATTCACGTTCAGTTCGGTGGAGCTGAACGTGCCGATCGAGGAGGAGGAGTTCGAGGTAGAAATCCCGCGGGACGCTTCATTCTTTGACAGAAGAACGGGGGAGATGAGGATCGGACGAGGCGAGGAAACGGAGAGAGCGGCGAGGGAGATAGTGCGAGGGATAGGGGAAGAAGGACGGGAGGAGGCGGTAGAGTTGGCCGCGGCGCCGGAGGTTGAGGGGCGGGAGGCGCGGGTGATTGAGGAGGAGGCGGGAGAAGCGCCGGAAGAGCGAAGGGGGAATCGGGTGTGGATTTACGTGACGGCGGCGGTGGTAGCCTTGGTGATAGGAGCGGCGCTGCTGGATTGGAGGAGGAAAAGGCGTGCCGAGGCGTGAGCGGAAGCGCCCTGGAGGATTGGGTGCAGGTTGCGGAGGATAACCGCGGGGGTCCAGGAGGATTTTGGTTTCGCCGCACTGCACGTTCGAATGCTGGTGTGCTTCATTTCTTGAGGAGGAGTTAGGAATGGCGCTGAGGGCGATGGTTGTCGGAGTGGGGATGGTTGGAGATCGGATCGTATCGATCCTTCGGGAGCGAGAGTTCCCGATAGAATGGCCGCCGCGGGTTTGCGCGACGCGGGCGCGGACGGAGGAGCTTGCGGGGGAGGAATTCCGGGTGGAGGAGACTTCGGAGGATTGCTTCGAGGGAGCGGACGTGGTGTTTTTTGCGGGGAGGGAAGGGGCGAAGGGAGCGAGCGTGATGTGGCGCGGGGCGGCGGAGGCGGCGGGGGCAATATGCGTGGATAACGGAGGGGATTTTCGGATGGATCCGTCGGTACCCCTGGTCGTGCCGGAGGTGAATTTTGACGCCATCGGGCCGGGCGACCGGTTCATTGCGAGCCCGAACTGCAATGTTACTCCGGCGGTGATGGTGCTTTACCCGATTCACAAGGCGGCGGGGGTGAGGCGGGTTGTGGCTTCGACCTATCAGAGCGTTTCGGGGTGGGGAGTCCGGGCGCACGAGGAGCTGCTGACGCAGATGCCGCACGCCCTGCAGTCGCTGGATGATATTCCTTACGATCCGACGGTGCTGGCGAGGCCGATCGCTTTCAACTACATCCCGCATATCGATAAGTTCCTGGATGACGGCTACACGAAAGAAGAAAGCAAGATGATCCAGGAGACGCTGAAGATTGTCGGCGACGAGGGGATTAAGATGACGGCGACGGCGGTGCGGGTTCCGGTTTTGGTGGGGCACGGGGGGAGCATGAACATCGAGACGGAACGGAAGATGTCGGCGGAAGAGGCGCGGGATGTGCTTTCGGGATTTCCCGGTCTGGCCCTCATTGACGAAGCGAATCCGGATAATCCTCGAAAGGATCCCTTGGAGAGGACTTATCCGACGGCGGAAGATTTGAGGAAGCCTGAGTACCGGGATGCGGTGCTCGTGGGGCGGATCCGGGAGGACGCGACGATAGGAAACGGGCTGAATCTTTGGTGCGTTTCGGACAATCTGAGGAAGGGCGCGGCGCTGAACGTGATCCAGATAGCGGAGGGGCTGATCGAACGCGGCACGCTCAAGCCGTAGGGGAAGTGACGGGATTTGGTTCTTCTGGGCGCTGTCAGGCTGGGGGGGGCGTCTGAGGCGGGGCAGATGCGAAGCTTGACAGGCTTAAGTGAGTGACATAGGTTATTGCCGGCGCCGGGGACAGTGGTAGGCGACGCTTCGGCAAGAAAAGCCCCGTACTAGATAAGAAGAGCTGGCGGGGGCCGCCCGGGAAGGCGGCCTTGTCAGCGTAGAGAGAGTCCATGAGACGATCGGCAGCGAGCGGAGTTTGAGTGAGGAGGAAGCAGCGATGTCAAAGAGAGCGATGAGGCGGATTTCGCCGGGATTGCTTGTGGCTGGTGCGGCGATATTGATTGCGGGGATGAGCGCTTGGGCGGCGCCGAGCACT
>CAZUUK010000076.1:0-15159 GCA_964622675.1 uncultured Planctomycetota bacterium
CGTCAATTTCGACGTACACGACGACCCCCTCGCGTCATCAACCGACCTCAGTCTGGCCGACGCCCTGTTCGTTGACGAGGACCTGAATCAGGTACCCGTGAGCGTCGGCCCGCCGGGCACCTTCACCGTCATGTACGGAATCGTCCCCTCCAATCCCACCGTCTCCGTCGGTGAATACATCCACTTCACAACTGCCGGTGCACAAGCGGAACTCCCTCACATCTGGGAGATGGCTTTCTCAGCCTCGGGCGGCACTATCCACCCCATTAGCGGCCTCTATCACGCAGGTGACATAGGGGGCGTCATAGACGACATCTGGCTTTTCCTCGAAGGGGGCACCATGTTCTGGACCCAGGTCACCGTAACCGAGGAACCTCGCCCCGCTGGCGAGATCGGGCCGCCCACCTCCATGGACCTCACCGGTGGCGGCCTCAGCCTGGACGATGCAATCCTCATGCTCCAGGCCCTCGTTGGAATAAAGGACCTCTCCCCCGAGGAGATGGCCGCCGCTGACTTCAACTGCAACCTCCACCTCGACCTGGCCGACGTCCTCAACACCCTCCGCATCATCCTCGGCCTCGGACCCATAATCTAGTCCGGACTCTCAAGGAAAAAGGCAGGGCTTCTCGCCTCAGAAGCCCTGCCTTTATCTGAATGTCAACCTAGCTATCGCTTCTGTTCCGCTAGAGCCGCCTGTTCCGGCCGCTCATAGACCGCCGTAGATCCTCCCTGCCAGGTACAGATGGCCGGTGTTTGTGAAATATGCCACGGCGCTCCCGCCTCCGTCCTTCACGACAAACGCGCCGGCTGGCGGAGACAACGTACCTTGGTTTGGATGAACAGTCCCAGCGAGCGCGAGATTCCCCTGCCCGTCTATCTTCGCAACCAATGTCCCCACGTTGTTTTTCACCATGAACTCGTTCCCTGATGTCCCCGCCGGCGGCGTGCTCTGCGTTATAGAGCCGGCCAGCGCCAGATTCCCAGCGGTATCTATCGCGGCGACCGCATTGCCGGACGAATTCCTTATCCGCATCGCTCCGCGCGGCAGACCCGAGTCCGGCGCGCCGTAAATGTTGAAGTCCAGGCAGTTCATCCATGAATTCCAGCCCCAGCCCATCCCGAAATTCTTCTTGCAGTAGTTCAAGGCTTCTCCCACTCTTTCTCCGAAACCCGCCATCCGGCTGAACACGTAGAACCCGTAAGACGCATTATCTCCGTAGCCAATACCTGTGCTCGTGCTCCACGATCCAACCCCGTACCAACTTATCGCCGAGGCGGAAATCGTGTCGATGGCTCCGCACTTGAGCAGCGAGTACCCAAGGTTGTTAGACTGGGTCGGATCGCCGTTGGTGCACGATACCTGCACCACGAACGACGGATGCGCATCGCTCAGCGACGGGCAGTCGGAGCTGCTCCACATCGTGCTCCATTGAGTCTCCCCGGGCCGCTGAGTGATGTAGTCATACGGTCCTGGCGCGCCTGGCGGGTCGTAAGCGTCATTCGCCCATGTGATTCGCGAGGCGCCCGTCGCGCTGCCGTGTGCCCACCACGCCACAAACCCGTAGTAATTCTGCCATTCAGCCTTCAGGTTCGCGTTAGTAAGAGCGGCGTTGCAGGCAGTCAGCGGATACGCGCTTCCATCCGAGTAGCAGCCGCTTCTCTCATACAGCGTGTAGGAAGAGTAATTGTTGATCACCGCTAAGCTCTGCATCGCCACGCCCCAGTCCGCACCGAACGTCCTATACAGTGAAGACGGCCACTCCCCCGCATCCGAAGCGTCCCCGTCTCCGTTGTGGTCTTCCGGACCGAAGTTCGAAACCGCCGCGGGTACCAGCAGCTTCTTCGTCCAGCCGGGATTCCCCGCAGCAGAGTAGTTCTGAATCTTCTGAAGGATGCTGTCCGTGGACGGCGTGTCGTAATAGGGGACGCGCCCCACCGCCAACTCGCAGTCCCGGTCGATACCGCTGCCGCCGAAATCGCCGCTCCACTCTCCTGGAGACCCGTCCCCGTCCAAATCCCAGTTCCCCGACAGCTCCCCATAGCACATGTCTGTTGCCGAAGTATACCCCCCGCCCGGATAGCACAGCAGCATGGGCACGCTGTAACTGCTGGAAAAGGAAGTCGGGTGGGGATTCCCGATGAGCAGCACGTACTCTGTCCCCCAGCTCAGGTACCTCGCTTGCAGCCACTGGCGGATGTTAGCCGCCCTCGTCGTAGTCGAGCTTCCCGAAACGTAATGGGAATCATCAGCGGACGTGCCTTCCACTATCACCTTCACCGTGTATCCGCGAGATTGCTTATCCGTCACGAAATCGCTCAGCTCCGAACTCGCAGACTGAATCGTTGATGTCGTTATGATCACATATTCGCCCGATCCCCCGGCCGAAGGTACTGGGGAGCCCTGCATCGCTGTCGCGTCGAATATCTCCCGATCCCCTGGATTCTCGACCTGAGGTGAAACCTGCTGCCAGAATCTCTCGCTCAACGGAGCTGACGGCGCAGCTCCCGCAGGTACCGCCTCGAACATCACCACCACCGTCGCGGACCTGAGCAAGCGTACGCTTCCTTCCACAGGATTGTACGTGACGGGATAAACTTCAAGACGACCGAGATCCCACTGCCTATACTTCGACGGCACGATACTCCCAACGGGCGCACTGGGGAACGGAGCATCCTTCCCGTACACCGTTACGTCACGCCCACTCACGATGTCGCTTGCTGATTTCCCCCCCCACTCGACCACCGGCCGGCCTCTAACCGACGCAGCAGCCGGCGGCGCAGGCACAATGTCGAACGTCCCGGGGACATCTTCCCACACCTCGTCCTGCAGCCTCGTCTCTACCAACTCCCAGTCCACATTCGATGGCAGCAGAAAGCAAAACCGATAGAACGGAAGCAGCGGGTCGCCCGGCGAACCGCCGACGGGGAACCCCGCCAGCTCAACGTGGTCCCCCGCCGCATCGGACCACACCCGCAGCTCCTCGTCTATTTCTATCGCCAGAGATATACTGCTGCTGTCGCTCTCCAGCCACACGCGGCGAGGACCGCCTTCGGGATCACCCATAGCATTCTTAGCCCCCGACTCCCCCGCAAACATCAGCGCTCCACATATCACCAGACATAACACTGCCGCAAATCCGACGCCAACGCCCCCCCTACCTCGACTACTCACACACGAATGCCTCACGGCCTATCCCCCTTTGCTTCTTCGGGCCGCCTCCGTCTCCTATGAAGAATCTCATATCCGGAAGCGCACCCTTTGCTCATTACCGCCTCATTTGGCGCAAAATAGCTGCACTAACCCCCCTCGAACAAACTCAGAATAACCATCTCCGCCCGATCCCGCGCGATAATACTACTTCTGCCCCGACCCGAATGTCAAGAAACAAAACCTGGCACACACTGACACAACCGCCTCACCCATCCCGCCCAACCAGTTATAGCGCAAACCGCCGACTTTCACACATTCTGCATCTGACGCAACGCAACCAGCAGCAAAGCAGCAACCCCCCCGACCCCTCACCGCCATTATCCGCCCAAACAAAAAAGGCAGAACCTCTCACATGAGAAGTCCTGCCTATTAGTGACCCCGACGGGATTTGAACCCGTGTTGCCAGATCGAAAATCTGGAGTCCTAAACCAGGCTAGACGACAGGGCCTTCAAATTGCACTGCGCTCAAAAACGCGAATCGGCGGCCTCTTTCCGCTCACCTGCGCGTTCTTCAGTCGCCGCAGTTCCAGTGAGGACAGCAGGACTCGAACCTGCGACCCACGGCTTAAAAGGCCGTTGCTCTGCCAACTGAGCTATGTCCCCGTCTCCTAGACTTCCTCCAGCTCTCTCACCTTCGCCGCGAGCACCCGCTCTATCTCGTCGATGTACTTATCGGTCGCTTTCTGAATCTCATCCTTCGCCCGGAACGTATCGTCTTCCGGCAGGCTCGCGTCATTCTTCAGCTTATCAACGTGCTTATTCGCGTCTCGCCGCACGTTCCTTACCGCCTGTCGGCTCTCCTCGGCCATCTTCTTCACCGCCGTTATCAGTTGCTTCCTCGTCTCCTCACTCAAAGGTGGAATCGGTACCCTTACCAGCTTAGCATCCGCCGACGGATGTATCCCCAAATCCGAAGCCATTATCGCCTTCTCTATCGCACCCACCGAGCTCGGATCGTACGGCTTTATTACTATCAACTTCGCATCCGGTATCCCGATCGTCGCTATCTGTCTCAGCGGCGTCGGGTTCCCGTAGTACTCGACCTTTATATTCTCCACCAGCCCCGGCGTCGCGCGTCCGCTTCGTATACCCCTAAGCTCGTCCTTCAGCACCCCGACCGCCTGCTCCATCCTCTCTTCCGCGTCGAGCTGAACATCGTCAACGTCCATATCCATCACTCGCCCTTACCCACCACAGTACCGATCTTCTCGCCGCGAATCGCCCGCAGCAGATTCGAAAACGGCTTCAGACAGAAAACCAGTATCGGGATATCGTTTTCCCTGCAGAGCGCCACCGCCGTCGAATCCATGAACGCAAGCTGCTTGTCCAGCACCTCTTCATAACTGATTCTATCATAGCGCTCCGCATCCTCGCAAGCATTCGGGTCCGCCGAGTAGACCGCATCCACCTTCGTCCCTTTCAGCAGAATCTCCGCTCCCAATTCCGCCGATCTAAGCGCCGCCGCCGTGTCCGTCGTCACGTAAGGATTACCCGTACCCCCCGCCAGTATCACCACCTCTCCTGAATCCAGCGCCTGTCGCGCAGCGTGCGGCGAGTAAGGATCCACAAACCTCTCAACCTCCACCGCGCTGAAAAATCTCGCCGCAACCGAGGCCCCTTTGAGTGCCGCCTTCAGCGCCAGCATGTTCACCACAGTCGAAACCATCCCCATCTGATCCGCACTCACGCGATCGAACCCCAGCTTCGCCAGCACCTCCCCCCTCACCAGATTCCCGCCCCCCACAACCACCCCCAGCTTGCATCCAAACTTCTGTGCCTCGCCGATCTGCTCGACGAGTGAAATGATTTCCTCCGCGGCTATCCCAGCCTGCCCCACGCCGCAGAACATCTCCCCGCTTATCTTCAGTACCGCTCGTGAATACGCCATCGCAGGACGCGCCCTTAGCTCTAGTCCGTCAGCGCAAAACGGCAGAACCGCCGGACCTGGATGTTCTCTTTCGTCTTAGTGATCAGATCGTTAACCAGATCCCTTACCTTCCTGGAATCATCGCGGATGTATGCCTGCTCGAGCAAACACTTCTCCTCGTAGAACTTCTCCATCTTACCTTCGACAATCTTCTCCACTATGTGCTCCGGCTTCCCCTCTACCTGTGCCCGGAAAATCTCCTTCTCCGCCCCGATAATGTCCCCGGGAACCTCCTCCCTGCTTACGGCCAGCGGCGCGTTGGAAGCCACCTGCATACACAGCTCCTTCAGAAGGCCCTGGAACTCCTCCGTACGCGCAACGAAATCCGTCTCGCACCTGAGCTCCACCAGCGTCGCCACCCGCCCGTTCATGTGAACGTACGACCCGATCGCCCCTTCCGCCGTCGCTCTTCCGCTCCTCTTCTCCGCCGTCTTGATCCCCATCTTTCGCAGAGCTTCCACCGCCTTATCAATATCTCCCCCGGTCTCCGTCAGCGCCTTCTTGCACTCCATGATCCCCGCCCCCGTCTTATCGCGCAGCTCCTTCACCTGCTGCGCCGATATCTTCACATCTGCCATAGCTTCCACACCCTCCTACGAATCCTCGTTTCCTTCGCTCTTCTTGTCATCCTTCGTCGTCTTCCGCTCGCCGCTCGCCGCACTTGGCGTTGCCGTCTTCGTCGCCGATGCCTTCCTTGCCCGCCTGGGAGCCCTCCTCGCCGGGGTCTTCGGCTTGCCCGTATCCGTCTTCACTTCTGCACCCGCCTCCGCCTTGACCTTCTCCGCCGGTTTCACTTCAACTTCCCCCGCAGCTTTACCCTCCGCCTCCGCTGCAGCTTTCTCTTTGACTTCCGCCGCAACTCGCTCCTCCGCTTCACCCGGCACAGCAGCCCCCTCGCTTCGCGCTGCCAGCCCTTCCAGCACGGCGTCCGCGAGCCTCGTCAGAATCACCTGAACCGACCTCATCGCGTCGTCGTTCGCCGGAATCGGTATGTCCACCACTTCCGGATCCGAATCAGTATCCACCACCGCAGCCACCGGAATCCCCAGCCTGTTTGCTTCCCTCACCGCGATGTCCTCACGCCTCGGGTCAACTATGAGCAGCGCCCCCGGAAGCCGCGACATGTACCTGATCCCGTGCAGGTTCCGGAGAATCCGCCGCTTCTCACGCATAAGCGACGAGATCGTCTTCTTATTGAACAAATGTAACGTCCCGTCCTCCTCCATCCGCTCCAGTTCCTCCAGCCTGCTCAGTCGGCTGCGGATCGTTTCGTAATTCGTCAGCGTCCCACCCAGCCATCTCTCATCCGCGTAATGCATCTTGCACCGTTCCGCCTCCGCGCGAATAGTGGCCCGTGCCTGACGCTTCGTACCAACGAACAGCACGTCTTCCCCATTCGCCACCACACCGGATATGAACCTCACCGCGCGGACCAGCCCCTTCACCGTCTCCCGCAGATTGATGATATGTATTTGATGCCGCTTCCCGAAAATATAAGGCGTCATCTTCGGGTTCCAGCGACTTACTCTATGACCGAAGTGAACCCCAGCCTTCAAAAGCTCCTCCACGTCAACTACTGCCAACCGTCACCTCCTCTAGATAAAAAAACTTCCTTCGTACAAGGGAATCAGAAGATAGGGAGGGCACGCGCCCACTGTGATTCTAAAGCTTACCCCCATCCCACAACCCTGTCAACCCCAATTACCGCCCCTCCACCCACGCCGCCGCCCTTTGCTTAGGCCTCCCAGATCCACAGACGAACCATCCCCACCGCGGCGAGATGGCTCAGCGCATTCTAGGCCCACGCCGAACCTCACTTCCAGCAGCGCCGCCCTTCGCCTACTCGGGCGCCTCGTCCTTTCGCGTCTTTTCTCTCTCCAGCAGCCCTTCCAGCCTCTCGACAGATCGTTTCAGCGATTGCACGTCCCTGTGGTGACGGACCAGGTACAGAATGATCAGTAACGGCATACCAACCGACAGTAAGGCCCCCCCAAAAACCACGATAATTTCAGTGGGCCCAATGATCATCCGTCCATCCCCCTTTCCTCTAGCACCTCAACGTCCTGCTATCACAACAGCCACCGCGATAGCGATCTGGCGCGTTGCCTTAATCCTGCCCGCCGGCTCTCCCCGCATGTCATTTGAAAAGCTTCCTCAGCCCGCGGCCCGTCAGCTTCCCCGTCAACCTGCGCCCAACCCTGCGGCCGACCTTCCCCTTCTTCACAGCGTTAACGTCACCCAGCAGCCTCGCAAGCCAGTAAAGAAACCCCCTCGTCTTGTTGATGCTCATAGCTCTTTTCCTCATTCCTCCAGTATCACGCGATCAAATGTGATCAGCCAAACGATCTCGTAGCAGACCAGATTTCTTTTGTCAAGCCATTTTGCGGTTTTCCATCGTTAGCTTCCCGGAACGGGTTGCTCCCGGAGACAAGATGATGTATGCTTATGCCACCTGGGAGCACCTGAAGGAATGGGCGAAGAAGCTTACATACTGACCCGCAGGGATCGACGCTTTGGAAGCCTTTTTCTCACTACTGGTAATAGCCCTGGCGCTTATCACGAGCGTCGTGACGTTCATCCTGCTCTATCGCTCTCGTAAAAAGCGCCCGAAGATACAAGACAGGCCGCTGGAGATTGAGCAAGCGAGAGACCCGGACAACAGGAAGGCAAATCTCGTCGCCAGGCTCCTGTTAGAACCCGACCCGGCCAGAGGATTATATACGCTGCGTGTCGAGAACGAAGGGCCTGGCGAAGCGCGCAACATACACGTCAGGGCTGACGTCCGGCAGCCCGGCCCGTACGAGCAATTCGCCCGAATCCACTTGCACACCATCGCCTATCTTGGACGCACTTACGTCCATCCGGAGCAGCTCTATACGAGCAAAGAGCCGGACTTCACCATAGACGTCTCCATACACTGGTCCGACGATTCGGGCGAAAACGGCTCATACCGAACAACACTCATGTCGCCCATGCACCCCAAGCAGCAGATAAAGAAGCTGGAGTACTGAGACAGCGTTTTCACATGAGTTCACAAATGGACAGTAAAACGGCCGAAGAGAGATGGATAGCCGATCAGTTTGCCAAAATCGTAAACAGGCAATGGGCGGCCGACTTTTCAGTACATCAGAGAGCCGATAGAGAAGCGCCCGGTCCAGATTGGATTCTCAGGAACACCGAAGGCCAAGAAGTCGGTGTTGAGGTCACTGAGCTTTTTGAAGACCCATCTGAGCTGACCGGCGCGCAAGACGCAGGTCTCTTCAAGCTCTCGAAGGAACTCAAAGAGGCACTGAACGGGTTGGACTGCGATGTTCCCATCTCCCTCGACGCGTCGTCGCCCATTCGAACTGAAGAGGCATTAGCAGCGGCCCAGGACCTGGCAGGTCAGATCCGGGCGCGCATACAAGCCGGGGAAAAGCAAGCCGAGCTAGAATTCCACGTTAGCTCTCATGGGGTGACGGCGCGTCCGCGCCCCCAGTGAGTTCCGTCAACCCGAGGTCTACATCAGCATGGCCGATATGGGCGATGCGCTGGATCGAGAAGTAACGAATAACCTTGTCACTTCCCTACGCAAGCGAATCCGGGCCAAGATAGACAAATCAAAGAAGTACGATCGCCAAAGAAGGCTCTACTTGGCGATCTGCATTACAGGCCCCGGCCTTCGCATTTCTCTTGCCTTGGACACCGTGCGCGCTGTATTCACCAACCTTGAAGGCAAATGGGCAACCGTCAAAGAATTCGATGGCATCTGTGCCTTCTGGGATTACAAGAACGCATGCTGGCTCAAGTGAAGCACCCCCACTGCCTCCCGGCAACCTTTATCCGTGATCAAACAAGAGGCGCAAGGCCCACGACAACTCGCAGCGCGTTCAGAACATCGCCTAAGCCGACAGAACCATCACAGTCGAAGTCTGCCGCTTCGGCCTGCTCGGATGTAAGCTCTTCCAGTCCTACGACATCCTTGAGCATCAGTATTACATCGCTGAGGCCCACACCGCCACCGTCTACATCCATTGAGGTCGCCGGGCCAACACTACCTCCTGGCCGCGCCGTTACGGCAACTGTGACGGCTGTGGAGCCATACTTGTCATACCAAGACAATAAAACCACGTCTGTAACACCACCGCCAGGTCCCGCTTGGTAGATACCGGTTTCTCGATCGATGTGCCCGCCCGAGGGATCACATGCAACCCACCACCAACCATCGCCACCGAAGGTCATCGTGAAATGGAGATAATCCCCCGCCGAAACTGTCGGGTACTCGGGAACAACCCCCGCGGGCTCGAAAAAGACCCTCACGCCCCGCCCTTCCAGTGCAGGGATTTGAACGGTTTGCGCTTCGACGCTAAGGGGATTTCCGATCAGGCTGACTCGGTCGTCGAGGTCCAACCCGGTATTAGCAACTAGAGGCTGAATCTCGCTGACAGCGTTGTGGTCAAGGTACAGACCACACAAGTTCGTCAATCCGCCCAGCGCGCCTACATCGCTGAGCCCATTGTTAATCAGTGCCAGAATCTCGAGACTCAACAGCCCGGCAAGCGGGTCGATATCGGTAACAAGGTTCCCATCAAGCGCTAGGACAAACAGATTGGCCAATCCGGCGAGCGGCCTGATATCGCTTACGTAGTTGTTGGCAATGATCAGAAACTCAAGCTTGGTCAGTCCGGCCAGCGGGCCTATCTCGGTGATCTGGTTGCCATCCAAGTCCAGTTCGACCAGCTCTGTCAGTCCGGCCAGCGGGCTAACGTCGCTGATCTCGTTGTCACCCAGTGCGACGCACCACAAATCTGTCAGCCCGGTCAGAGCGTCGATCTCCTCGATATCGTTGCTCATGAGTCCCAGGTCCTGTAGCTTCGTCAGTCCCGCCAGAGGCGTGATGTCGGTGATCTGGTTGCCATCCAGGTCCAGTTCGAACAGGTCCGTCAGATTGGCCAGCGGGCCAATGTCTGTGATCTCGTTGTTGCTGAGATACAGGCCGGTCAGGTTGATGCAGTACTCGATGCCTGAGAGATCGCTTATCTGCCCCCAGCCGGCGCACAGGTAAGTGAGACCGACCAGATCTGTATCGTATATATCCCCGGTCGGCTTCCCGATGGCCTCTCGAATTGCGCCCTCAAGCCCGGGGTCCGGGAAGTTCACGACAGTCTGAGCGTGGACTGGGGAGATGCCCCAACCAATGCCACAAAGCAAAAGGGTAAGCACAACTAGGGACGCCCTCTTGAGTGGCGTGCGGCGGGTTCCCCTTTCCATATTCAGCCCCCTCACGGCTGATTCCTCCCGGCGTCACCGGCTGTCGTCATCCCGAGCTGACATCCGAAGAGGCCTTGGCACGATGCCATTCTAGTGCGCGTCGTTGGCATGTCAAGGGTAGAACCAATGTCCCGAGTATAGCCGAGGCCGATGTTATTCTCTGTTATGAAATCTTCGCAGGCGCTCGCACATATCTTACACAAGCGGCTCAACTCCCACGACCACGCGCAGAGCGCTCCGAACGTTGGCCAGCCCGACAACCCAACCCCGCTCAACGTCGCCCGCTTCAGCCCGGACCGGGGGGGTAAAGCAAAGGTGCCAGCCCCACAACTACCCTCAGCGCGTTCAGAACATCGTCCAGCCCCACAGCCCAATCCCAGTCGAAGTCCGCTGCTTCAGCTTGCACCGATGTAAGGTCTTCGACGCCTACGACGTCCTTGAGCATCAGGATTACGTCGCTCAGCCCCACACCGTCGCCATCAACATCCATTGACGTAGCAGGCCCCACCACCCCCGGCGGCCTGGGGATTGGATTAACCATAACAATCCCACTTTGGGCAGTCATAACATCGATCACCATGTCTAGCCCTGGATTCGGCCCTGCTTGGTACAGTCCGGTATCGGGCTGGATTGTGCCGCCTGACTCGTTAGCGACAAGGTGCCAGTCCACGAAAGGTAACCCCGTTACGAAGTGCAAGTACTCGCCCACCGAAACTTCCGGATCATGGGGAATGACCTGCCCCACTACGACGCCCCCGTTCCAGAACACAAATCCGAGAATGACAACGGCCATCACTACAGTTCGGGACAAGCACCCAGAATCTCTCATAATCTTACTCCGTTCCTCGCACGTTTGCGCCCAGCCCCGGAACCTCATTATGGCCCACCCCTCGTTACAGTCAAGTGCCATGTCAGTGAAACCGTGCACGCCTTATACGCCATCTCCCGAGCCTCGCCAACACTCCCACGCGCGACACTCTCCTATCATCGAACCTGCCGATTCGCCTCTACACATTCATCTCGAAGCCCAAAACAGCCGACTTCGTCCTATGCGCCACTCACCCAGATTCAGTGCGAACGTGCTCAACGGTTTCGCTTCCATGATTTCCCTTGACAAAGGCGCGTTAGGTCCCATACTCATCTACTGGAAGGTGCGTAGATAACGTGGCGAACCTGCAGACGCTGGTTTGCCCCACGCTTCGTCCGGATAGCAGCCGCGCGGAACCGGGGAGTCCAGGACGGCTGAGTGTGGAGCTGTCCACGCTCTTGGCGACCGGTTTGGTCGCCAAGGAGTTACGGGATGGTTGCGCTACGGGACTTCTTCCGGTCGTCGACGCACCCGACTAGAAGTAAGGCGCTGGGGGCGACGAAGAGCCCGCAACCCAAGCGCGCGACGCGCCGGTCCGCCAAGCACGCGACCGAACCCGGCACAGTAGCCGAAACTCTCGCACCGCGTTCTCCTATGTTCGTGTTCTTCTCTTGTCCTCGTTGCTCTAAGCGCCTGATGGTTCTGGCAGGCCATGTCGGCAAGCCTGTACGTTGCCCCGAGTGCAGAAAAGTGCTCATCGCGCGGCGCAAGTTAGCCAAGCGCCGCAATAAGTCATCGTCTGCCGCTTGAGCTTGCAGCGATGCGACGTCTCCGGCGCCTACGCCACTAAGATCCATTGACGCATAAGTTCCGGCAACCCCGTGCGGCCTGGGACTCCAGGTAACCGTAACAAATGTCGATCGACTGCCGCCTAGATTGATCAGTATGACTCTCCCCGTTCTTCACATGGTCGCGGCGACGGGCAGAACCGAGTCGTCCTCTTCCACGGCGCTAGCCCCATCTGTCCGCGAGACTCTTGACGTACCGCACATCCGCAATTAGACTGTGGCACCGGTCATAAACAACGCGCCGTGGCATCGTTGACAGATTAACAGGGCGAGCAACCGGAAAGGAGAGCTGCCATGAGCCTTGAGAAGACCTCGATGTGGGTAAGAGATATCACCAAAAACCTGAGGGGGCTATTCCTGGCCGACCCCGAGATCGGCGCGGCGCTCCTAAAGATTGCACAGGCGCTCCCGGGCGGGAGATTTTCCCTCACGCCACAGGTTCAAGGGCAAGAGTTTCCCGTCATCGAATGGATTGAGTACAAAGACGGGGTACTGTCTGCCAAGTTCTGGGGTGATGACGAGCCGTCCGTGCTCACTGTGAGCAAGTAGACAAACCAATAGAGCGCCGTCACCCGCCGATCGCGACCCGATGCGCGAATCCGTTAACCTCCCAGCCTCAGTCCCACTTGTGCCAGCCGACGCCCCAGTGCGCGGCAGATCGCCGCTTCGTCCTTATCAACGTCCCGCTTGTTGTCAGCACCCGCCACGTGCCCCGGCCCGTAAGGCGACCCGCCGCCCTGTGTCGAGAAAAGCTCCTTAGTCGAGTAAGGCACGCCGACAAGCACCATCCCCAGATGCAGCAGCGGAACCATCAAGCTGTGAATCGTCGTCTCCTGCCCCCCGTGAAGACTCGCCGTGGAGACGAAAACTCCCGCCGGCTTTCCCTCGAAAGCCCCCTTCTGCCAGAGCCCGCCGAGCTGGTCTATCTGGTTCTTCAATTGCGACGAAACGTTCCCGAAGCGCGTCGGGGTCCCGAAAGCGATCGCCCCCGCCTCCGCGAAATCTTCCATCGTCACTTCACGCACGTCCTTCTGCATATCGCGGCCGCGCTTCATATCCTCGTCCGACTCGATGAGTTCCGCCGGCATCAGCTCAGGCACCCTTCTAACAACCGGCTCCGCCCGCTTGACTTCACTTACGCCTTCGGCGACCAGCTTCGCCATCTTGTACACGTTTCCATACGTGCTGTAATAGACGATCAGCACTTTCATCGCTCCCCCTCCTTCCGCGCACCTGCGGATTCTTCTGCACCCGCCAGCCCGCCGTACGGCGGGTTCTCGCTCGTCGAAACCGGTTCAGTTTTCCCCTCTGGTGTTTCAGAAGCGACGGGGTGAGAAGTTCCACGTGGAACAGTTTCGACTTTTACGTATGGCTTAATTCCCTCCAGAGTGACCGGTCCGATGCCGTGAACCTCGATCAGCTCGTCAACGCTCTGGAACGGACCGTGAATTTCGCGATATTCCACGATTCTTCTGGCAATGGTCTCGCCTACGCCGGGGAGGAGGAGATCGAGTTCCCACCAATCCGCTCGATTTATATCCACACCGCCGGGCTCAAATCCCGTTTGCTCCAGTAGCTGGACAGGAGGGGAGGCTATGTGAATCCGGTAATAGCTGAAGGCCAATCCAGTGACCACGAGTGCGCCGAGGAAGTAAATTGCGAGCCGCTCGCGGCTGGAAAGTCGGGCCTGGGGTGTGAAGCGTTCTCGCGCCATCAGCTAGCTCCATCGAAAAGGGCCGCTACAAGTTCGCTCCATGCAATGGGTGCGCGCTCGCCCGCAACAAGTCCATGGGAGGATCTGCAGCGGCATGGATTCGCCTGCGGAAGCGGCGCGAGGCCGAGGAGGCGCGAATCATGAAAAGCCTCTGCCCGACGGGCACGCACTGGCTGCGCACGACCGGAAACGAAGAGCCGACGCGAGATATGGATTCCTGCGAGAGGGGCTGCCTCGATAGCTGTTAACCCTGAGCGGCGCACGTCCGTCTGCTCCCGGCTATTTGAGTTGCTTGCGGCAGGTTTCAAGGGCGGAGATAAGCTCCGAGAGCGACCGGAAGCGGTTCTCCGGTCGCTTGAGGAGCATTGTGGCCACGATAGCGGAAAGCGTCCGCGGGACCGTCGGAACCAGCTCTTCCAGCGGGCGCGGAGGAGCGGCGAGATGCTGTTTGAATACGCTGATCCCTTTGGCGCCCATGAAGGGCGGCCGCCCGGCAAGCATATGATAGAGGGTGGCGCCGAGGCTGTAGATATCGGTCCGGAAGTCAACCGTCGAGGCGCGAATCTGCTCAGGCGCTATGTAAAATCGAGAGCCGACGACCTTGCGCTTGTTCTCGTCGTCATCGGCACGAGCTATTTGCTCTCCGGCGAGTCTCGAGATGCCGAAGTCGGCGACCTTGACGAGTGAGCTGGGAGTAAGAAGGATGTTGCTGGGTTTGATGTCGAGATGCACGATGCCGACGCGGCTCGCGTAATCGAGCGCTTCGGCGACCTGAACGGTCACGTCTATGGCGCGCACAGGTTCGAACATGCGCTCATCCTTGAGGATGTCGTGCAGCGTGGGGCCGTTTATGTATTCCATGGAGAAGAAGTAGGTGGAATCCTCGCAGCCGACTTCGTAAGCCTGGACGATGTTCTTGTGGATGAGGCCGAGGGCTGTGGAGGCCTCGCGGCGGAAACGGGCGACGTAGTCAGGGTTTTGCGTCAGGGTTTGCTTGAGGACCTTGAGCGCCACCAGGCGGTCTATGTCGGTCTGCTCGGCGAGATATACGCTTCCCATGCCGCCGCTGCCAAGCCTTGCAAGGATGCTGAACTTGCCGAGTGCTTTTCCGATGCGGGAGTCGGGAGCCCTGTCCTCGAATTCGAGGACAGTGTTACCGATTTTGACGCGGTCGCCTTTGGAAAGGAACTTGTTGTCCACGCGCTTGCCGTTGACGAAGGTGCCCGCCGCACTGTCGAGGTCGAAAAGTACGTATCTTCCGCCGCTGTGCTCGATGCGGGCGTGGAATCTGGAGACGGCCCTTTCGCGGATGCGTATATCGGCCTCGCGAGACGAGCCGATCATCACGGACGTGTTCGAAAGGGGATATTCAAATCCCTCTCCGGCTCCTTCGACGGTGAT
>CAZUUK010000077.1:0-7711 GCA_964622675.1 uncultured Planctomycetota bacterium
GGGAAGACGGTTGCGATTCTGGTGGCGAAGGATTTTGAGGATATCGAGGTGCAGTACCCGATGTACAGGCTGCAAGAGGAAGGGGCGAGGGTGGTTATGGTCGGAGCGGCGCGGCCTGGAAAGGTGGCGGGGAAACATGGATGGGAGGCGAAGGTGGATGCGGTTGCGAGTCAGATGAGCGCGGAGGAGGTGGATGCGGTTATTGTTCCAGGAGGCTGGGCGCCGGATTCGCTTAGGATGTCGGAGGCGGTGCTGAAGCTGGTGGGGGATGCGTTCGAGAAAAAGAAGGTGGTGGCGGCGATATGCCACGGGCCGTCGGTGCTGGTTTCGGCAGGCGTGCTGAAAGGGAAGAAGGCGACGTGCTATAAGAGCATTAAGGATGACGTGGTGAACGCGGGGGCGGAGTACGTGAATGAGGCGGCGGTGGTTGACGGGAATTTGATTACGTCGCGGTTTCCTCCAGATCTGCCGAAGTTTTGCAAGGCGATTATGAAGGCGCTTGCGGAGGCGGGAGAAGCGGAGTAGAATTCGCGGGTGTTCTTCCGAGGGGCGAGTAGCGTGGTTTGGCTGTTGGGGGTGTACGCCGCGAGCTTTGTGGGTTGGATCCTTCGAGGCGGCAGATGTCATGGCGTGTGGATTTCGTGCGCGCGGGAGGTGGAGTTTGCGGCGTAGGGTGGGTGTGTTAGGTCTTTATGGCGCGTTAACCGGGGGGTGCTCGGTATTCCTTCCGGTTCTCTTGTGTTCGTCATAGGAAGCGTATATCGAGTCAACGAGTCTGGTGCAACCGGAAGCTATTCTGGCGAGGACATTTAGCTGTTCTTTGCATGCGAGGCTTTCCGTTTCGTGTGGATAGTTGATGTTATGCGAGACCTCGCTCCACACTTCCTCCATGAGCGTTCTTACCTGGATTTCGCATCGCATTTTCGTTCGCCTGTTTGCCTCGACAACGTAGTGGACGCTGGTGTACAGCGTGTCGCGATGTACCGTGCGGATTCCGATCTGCTCGAAGAAGCGCTTGTTCTCTATGTCCCATGTGTAAGCGACGGGCTTCTTTACGAGTTTGTATTTGAACTCGTCAAGTATCGCCTGGATCGCGGGGTTTATTTGGAGCATTTGCTTCGTGTGGAGGTGCAGTAGTCTTACGCCAGCCAGATCATCAATATTTGTGAAGAGGTTGGACTCGTCGATGTTGAAGGGTTTTGGCTGATTTATTGCTTGCAGGGCGATGCGTTCTAGCTTGTGTCGGAGGTGGTCTGGGTCCTTAGTGCGGAGCTTCGTGGAGTGGATGAGTGGTCTCAACGTGTCATTCTCGGTGAGGCTGCTGAGCAGGTTTTTGGCGAGGAGGTCGAATTCGCTCCTTTTAGATTCGAATCGTTTTACCGCCGTCTCAATCTGTGCCATTGTCGCTTTTGCTAGGCTTGCGGTCTGCATCGAAGCTTGCCTTTAGGTGGTCCTGCGGATGACGGCTTTGGCGATGGCAGAGAACGCGGCGAGGGCCTGGGTTATGAGCTGGCGGTTACCGCGGGTCACTTTCCATAGTGGGACGCCTTGCTGCTGGGCTTGCTGTATGAGCGTTGCGAAGTCCTTGACCTCTCCGAGTTTTGAGCGGGAAACCGTTGATGGTACTAGTGTACTGTCAATATTTTTTAGTGGGACAGCTAGGTCGCTGTGTAACTGCCTTTCGAATCTTGCGAGGTAGGCTGCCTGCCTGGTGGCTATGAGCTGGCCGTACACTCTGAATCCTTGGGGGATATATCCTAGGAACTTTGGTCTGCCGTTGAGGAGCAGCGTTTTATCAGGGGCCAGGTTGGCTATTGTGCTGCAGTCCGTGATCCATGAGGAGAGCGTATGGCCGAGGGTCTTTAGGGCCCGAACTGAGAAGAGATCGCATGCTCCTGGCACAATGAAGTAGTCGCAGTCGAGTAGGATGACTCTGTTTAACGGACCTATGTTGGGGCCTGTGTCGTAAAAGACGTAGTGCGCGTTGTTCTTCCCTGCGCACGCGTTGACCAGTTTGCTGAGCGACACGGTGCCGTCGAAGCCCTTCACCTTCCTTTGAAAGCACGCGGCCCAGTATTCGTTTAGTTCCGACTCGAATTCTGAAAGCCGTATGTCCCCGGGCAGAAGAAAAAGCCCAGGCGTTGAGGTTTCTATCGTGGCAACCGATTTGAGGTTGCCTTTTGCTTCGACGATGGGCTTGAGTGCTGACCAGATTGTGTTTCCGCTGGGTCCGTCGGAATCGTCGAGTAGTCCGTCGACAACTGAATCTTCGACAAGGTAGGAGGTAAGGTTGCACTGCGGGTCTGAGTCCACTAACAACACTCTTCTGCCTGTCTCAGCTAACGCCGCGGCTAGGTTGACGCTGAGTGTGGTCTTGCCGACGCCTCCTTTGTGGTTGAATATGGCTATCCTTAGCGCTTTGTGTGGCACTATGTCTCCTTGTCCGGGGCCTGCTTTCGTGAGCGTCGTGTGCGTGTACGGGAGGGCTTTCTCGAGCGGCGGGGCTTGCTGAGCCGGGCCAATACTTGTTTCGCAGCATCTCTATTGGGTAGTGCTTGTACGAATTGCTCGCCTATGGCGCTCAATTGCTTCTGACCTCTTGTAGCTGTGACGACGAGGCCACGCCTGGCGGCGTTGCTCAGGGTATAGGCGGCATTGGCGAACTTGCGCTGGGCCGCCTCTGTATTGAGTTTGCTAATGTCCAGTGTCTTGAAGTGGGGCGTGTCGCGGTAGTGAGTTAGGTAAAAAGCGAGGCACGCGGCGCGCTCGACGTCGGTCTTGGGCTCTTTCTCTAATATGAATTCCTTGGGAGACATTTGCTCGCGCTCTGAAAACCCGAGCACTCCGTGGCCCGCCTCCGGTGTTTCTGCGGGTTCCTTTGGCGGAGCGGAGACGGGCGACGGGGCGGCGCCCTGGATTTGGAAGTACGTCGCAGCCATTTGGAGTAGCCGTGCGCGCGCTTCCTTCTGTAGCCTCGATAGCCCTGATATCATCTGATTGAATACTTGCAGCTCTGTACTCGATTTCTCTGGGGTCATTTGAGTCTGCCTCCTGGCTTTCCTTGTGCCTGGTTTGGGTGCTATTTCATCGGGTGACGTTACGCTACTGCGCAATTTTCAGAATAGCAGGGAAGAGCCTCGCTGTCAAGAGCGTCTAGTTAGCACTGCTGTGATGGTTTGCGGCTTGGCTGGCCGTGGTTTCTGTGAATAACTTGTGTTGATTCAGGAGGGTGATGGGGAGGGGGGTGGGGGATTGTAGGGTGTAGGATTGGAGGGTGACGCCGGGCTGGTTGATCTGTAGGTGGCGTGGTGGCTGGCCGGAGACTTCGAGGGTGCATTCGCCTAAACGCTCTTCGGTGATTATCCAGATGCGAAGCTGGTAGCCTTTTCCGGTTCTTCTGGTGCGGGAGTAGATGGCGGTGGGGGCGTAGGCGCGCTTGATGCGTTCGTAGGAGATGGGTGTTGGGGTTTCAAGGTCCTTTATGATGCTGCCGGAGTGCCAGACGGTGCAGCCGGCGGCACCGAGGTCCCAGCGGCGACGGGTCTCGAGTATCTGTGTTGCTCTCCAGTGGGCGGCTAGTAGCTGACGGGTGGTGCCTCCGGATTTGAGAATTTTTTCAAAGGGGATTTGCTCTCCGAAGAGCTGCTGCCATTTTTTTGTGACGTCTGCTTCGGGGGCGTCGTCTTGATCGGGAGCGGAAGGATCAGGTTCGGGTGGTTCTTTCTTGACGGCTGATTGCTGGGGGTCGTCCCGGCTGCGGATGAGTTGGTCTATTTCGTCGAAGAGCTGGGCGCGGTCTTGGGGGATTTTTGCGGAGAATTCGCTGAAGAAGAAGGGCTTGAAGGGTTTTGCGACGGCGGCTTTGTCGAATGTGCGGCCGATGTAGTCGGCGAGGTGAGCGAGAGGGGAGGGGTGGTTGCGAGGGGTTCTTACGTAACGGTGGTAGTCGGCGATGTCGTCGTCGAGGATTTCACTTGAGGGGCCTTCGGGCCAGCCCCAGACTGCACGACCTTCGGCGCCGGAGTTGGCGATGAGAAGGGTTGTGGGGTCCCAGGAGCGAGCTGCCGAAAGCATTTTCTTGAGAAGGGCGGTGCCGACGGATTCGGGGATGCCGACGAATTCGTTGGAGCAGGCGATGATGCAGGTGGAAGGGTGAGGGGAGAGGTCCCAGAGGAAGGATTGGAATTGCTTGAAGGTCCAGTCGGGGGACATTTTGTTGAGGTCGTGCGCCCAGTGGAGGGGGAAGTCGCTGTAGAGGCAAAGGCCGAGGCGGTCGGCGGCGGTGTAGAATTCTTCGGGCATGACGAAGTGAGGGATGCGGACGAGGTTGCAGTTTGCGGCTTTGAGGATTTTGACGAACTGCTCGCAGCGGGCGGAGACTTGCTCGGAGATGATGGGATAGTAGGCGTTGGGATTGTCGGGTGAGGGCTGCTTCGGGGAAGTGGCGAAGGGGAAGGTGCGGAAGAAGCGATAGTCGGCGAGGCCGCGGAAGAAGATGGGTTTTCCGTTCAGAAGGATGCGGCGGTTTTCGATTGTGAGGTTCTTGAAGCCGACGGTGCGGCGGAGGGTGTCGATGCGGAGCTGCGACATGTGAGTTATGATTCGGCCGTTTTGCTCGGTGCGGGACCAGTCGGTTATTGCGGCGAAGGCGCGGTAGGTGAGAGGGCGATCGGGAGACCAGAGTTCGAGGGAGCCGAGGGGGACGTCGATGCTGAGGCGGGTTGCGGGTGCTTTGAGTGCGATCTTCATACGGGCTGAGATGGGACGTGATCTGGAGCCTTCGGGGGGAGTGAGGTCGGCGGTTAGTTCGAGCGCGGAGGGGGGCGCGTTTGGAGCGGCGGCTATTTCGAATTCGAATTGGAGGTGATTTTCGTCGGGGAAGGGGCGTGTGGAGAAGCGGTGGATGAAGATGTCGCCGATGATGAGCTCGACGGGACGCCAGATGCCGGCGAAGTTGTGGCCCCAGGCGACGGTGTCAACGCCCTGGAGTGTGGTTTTCGGAATGTCGCCGTGCCAGCCGCGATAGGCTTCGGGCTGCTCCCAGGGGTTGGTGATTTTGAGGGAGAGGGTGTGCTCGGATTCGAGTTTGCCGAGGTCGAAGTAGAAGGGCTCGAAGTAGCCTTCGTGAGAGCCGAGGGGTTGGCCGTCCCAGAAGACTTCGCAGGAGTAGTCAACTCCGCCGAAACGGATGAAGGCGTGGCGGCCGACGTGCTCGGGAGGGATTTGGATGGTTTTTGAGTAGAAGAAGGTTTCGGATTTTTTGAGGCCGGTGTCCCAGACGCCGGGGACGTGGAGCTTGCGGTATTCGGGCGAGGATTCGGGGCGGACGTTCCATTCGCCGGAGAGGTCGAGGCGGACGGTGGGTTCAATGGGCATGGCTGAGGTCCCCAGGAGAAGGGTGAGGGTTAGCGGGAGAATCAGGCGTGAAATGACGGGTTCTCCTTTTGAGCATGGGCTTCTTCGCAGGTTGATCGAATGGGAGCGCGCTGAGGGGTTATGTTACCAGAATATCGGGAGTTCGAGGCGGAGGGAAGCTTGTAATGGGAGGCGGATGGGGATATTTTGAGGGGCGATGCGTCCGGCGAGAAGGCCGGGCGGAGTGTTTCGATTGACTCTTCAAGAAGGAGCGGGGGATGAATCTGAAGAGATTGAGTGCGATGGTTTTCGTGACGGCGGCGGCGTGCGCTTTTGCGGTTTATGCGGAGGAGGTGAGGGTCGAGCCGGCTGTGGTGGTGGAAGAGGCGGAGGTGATGCGGTTCGATATGGGGACGGGGGATTCGGCGGTGATGGAGGGGTTCAAACGGGTGACGGCGGAGGATGTGTATTCTGAGGAGAAAACCTACGGGTGGGTCGGGGAAGGATATGAGTCAGTGCTGACGGAGGCGCCGACAGCGCCGCAGGCGCATTGGTTCTATCAGGAGAAGGATCACTACGCGGGGCTGGCGAATGACTTGACGCGGGATGAGGTGAAGAACGGTGGGGATATGACGTTTCGGGTTGGGCTTCCTGACGGGGAGTACCGGGTGATCCTGTACCTGGGAGATCTGCGGCAGCCGCTGGGAAGCATGGAGGTTTATGCGAATGGGAAGCTGGTGAGAAAGAACGTGCAGGCGAAGCATTGGAGGAGCCGGCAGGGGGGAGAGATCTCGTACGGGAACAGCTTTCCGGTGCGGTTCACGGTGGCAGTGGAGGGAAAGGCGCTGGAGGTAGGAGTGAAGGGGGACGATTCGGATTATCGGAGATGGGTGGAGGAGGATGGGAAGAAGCCGCCGATGGAGTCGTTTCTGGCGGGGAAAGGGGGAAGCAAGTACAACCGGGATTTGGAGAAGTACCAGAAGGGGGAGCCGCTGGACCCGCGAAGCGATCTGGGTCATCCGTTTGTGCATAACGCGATACAGGGGATTGAGATATATCCAGCGGCGGTGAGGGAGGCGCCGTGGATTGTTGTGAGCGAGACTGAGAAGAGGTTTGAGGAGGCGATTCGGGAGTACGGGGATTTTCCGGATGCGAGGTCGCGGCTGCTTGGGTGGCTGAGGATACTGGGGAACCCGGAGTACGACGTGGTGGGAGGGGATCAGAGGCTGATAGAGAAGATAGAGCCGGTGATGGAAGAGGAGGCTGCGAAGCATCCGGATGATTACGAGATCGTCGAGGCGAAGATGACGTTTGAGCTGTTCCGGGATGCGGTATTCAAGATAGAGAACCGGTCGCGGATAGGAAATCCTTATCACAATTGTCTTAACGCGCAGACGCAGTTGGAGAAGCTGCAGCCGGATGATGCGCTTTATTACGAGGGGTTGGTGTACCGGGCGAGGGCGCTTTACATGATCGATCCGCATCAGTGGGCGCAGTGCAGCGGGACGGGGAAGAAGGTGCTGGGGGAGTTGGAGAAGAAGTATCCGGAGAACCGATACGTGCAGCTTTACCTCCAGGACGGCTGGCCGGAGACGGAGGAGTGGAAGCTGAACGATTATCGCGCGGATGCGGGTGAAGCGCCGGAGTGGGCGATTGCGGTGCGGGAGGGGAATAACCAGGTGCTGGACCTGGCGGAGTGGTGGATGAAATATAAGCAGCAGCCGGACGGATCGCTGGGGGGCGGATGGGGGGATGACGTGGAGCTGGTGGGGTTCTTCGGGCTTTGCGCGAAGGTGAGCGAGGGGATATCGCAGATGTCTATGGCGGGAGCGAAGAAGCTGATTTCGAACGCGTGGATCATGTCGGAGATAGATACGGAGGCGGGATACTTTGCGGGGGTGGCGGATGCGCAGCATACGGCGGAGTTTACGGGTGATACAATACCGGTGATCATGATGCTGGACCCGGGCAATCCTGTGTGGATAGAGAGAGCGATGAAGACGGGGAAGCTGCTGAGGGACCTGTGGACGGCGGAGAACGCGCACGGGTATCGGAGCTTCCGGTCGAATTACCTGGGAGCGACGGCGGTGGGAAGCGGGAAGACGGCGGCGAGTTCGGCGATCTGTTTGCGGGCGATTGAGCCGCTGCATAGTCTTTACGAGTACAACCGGAGCCCGGGGCTGGAGAAGCTGCTGGTGGAGCTGGCGGACGGGTGGCTGGATGCGGCGATGGATACGGGGAAGGATAAGCCGGAGGGGATAATACCTGCGACGTTCAGCTTCCCGGAGGCGGAGATGGGCGGGCCGGATTCGCCTAGCTGGTACGATACGGGAGAGATGCCGTGGAGGCAGTTCTT
>CAZUUK010000077.1:7811-11302 GCA_964622675.1 uncultured Planctomycetota bacterium
AGGCGACGGGTGATAAGGAGAGGATAATCGAGCAGTGCGATAGGCTGCGGGAAGGGATGAGGCAGAGGTGGCCGATAGTGACGACGGAGTCGCTGGCGACGGATAGGGTGCACGTGCCGGGAATGATCTCGCCGGTTTTGATTCTGACGTCGGCTGACGGTTCGATGGGCACGTGGCTGCAGGTGACGTATGAGAACACGGGGCGGGATTTTGCGGCGTACGTGCCGGTGGCGGAGGGGGATGCGCTGAAGGTGGTGATCTTCCTTTTCTGCGACGAGGCGAGGGTGATAGGGTTCCGGCCGTGGGAGCTGGAAGCCGGGGGGAAGTACGAGGTGCGAGCAGGGCCGGACGCGGACGGGGACGACGTGATGGACGCTGTTCAGGAGAGGGGGGAGGTTACGATGGCGGCGAAGGGGCAGCCGGTGTATGTGACGGTGCCGGGGCGACAGACGTACGTGGTGGAGGTGGAGCTGAAGGAGAAGGGCGCGGGAACGAAGCTGCTGCCGGACCTGGCGGTGACGGAAGATGACATAGAACACGTAACGCGGCCGGGGATACTGAACGCGCGGGTGCATAACGTGGGTGCGCTGGCGGTTGAGGGGGCGGTGGTGAGGTTCTACGACGGGGATCCGAAGAGCGGCGGGGAGGAGCTGGGGTCGGCGTGGATTCCGCATCTTCGGGCGCCGAATGATTTCGATCCGCAGACGATGAAGGTGGGGATTACGTGGAGGCCGACTGAGGCGGAGCACGAGATATACGTTGTGGTGGATCCTGAAGGGGAACTGGCGGAGATATCCGAGGGGAACAACGCGGCGCACAGGACGATGACGTTCGAGGCCGCTGAGTGAGCGGGGGCGAAGGGATGAAGAGGGGGCGAACGCTTTCACTTCTGGCGGGATTGGCGTGTAGTCTGCTTGCGGGGTGGGCCGGCTGCTATGCGGAGGCGGAGATGGAGCGAGAGGATCTTTTTGGCGTGAGGATAGACGGGGGGGCGGAGCGGGTTAAGTGCCGGAGCGTGCCGTTTCTGGCGTGCGATCCGAAGGCGAGGGGGGAGACGCGGCGGAAGATGGAGGGGGAGCGGGAGGTGATTCCGGTAGGGGCGAGGGCGGAGGCGATTTACCTTCTGGGGATGTACAACCACGGGTGGGATAACGCGCTGGCGCACTGGGGGGAGCATCCGGAGTTCATGGAGGAGAGGCGGGAGCAGATAGTGGTGGGGACGCGGATCGGGGAGTTGGAGATCAGATATGCGGACGGGTCGAGCGATCTGATTCCACTGGTGATAGGAGCGACGGCGTGGTACGTGAACCACTGGGCTTACGGGCCCTCGAACAGCGTAATGAAGCCGGTGAAGGAGCCTTTTTCCAGCCGGCCGGAGTATAAGGCGGTGCTGGAGAGATGCCTTTTGCTGCGGGAGGACGAGGAGCTGCCCAGGGGCGGGAAGGAGCACAAGCATTTTTACCTTGCGGTGAAGCCGAGGGAGAAGGTCGTCGAGGCGATTGTGATTCACGACAATGCGTTTTTGAGGGGGAAGCCGCTGGTGTCGGGGATAACGGTGGCGGCGGAGGCGGGCGAAGGATTTGAGGCTTTCGGGAAGTGCGCTGTGGAGAAAAGCGATGTGGAGGCGAGGCTGGACGTGAGGGAGGAGATGAAGTGGTCGGAGGAGTTGGAAGCGTTGCGAAGGGTGCTTTACACGCGGGAGGAGGACCTGCCGGATGAGGCGGAGCTGGTGAGATTTCCTGAAGGATTTGATGCGGCGGAGATCAGGTTTGTGGGAGGGGGGAGATGGGGGAATATGCTTTCGAACGTGTGGGCGGCGAATTTGATGCAGATGGCGGGGAAGTTCGACAGCGGGACGGGGTTTTACGGCGAGACGGGGAAGGATACTCCGTGGTACGGCGGGTACCAGGGGATCGGGACGTGGGCGCCGGAAACGGGGGTGTATTCGCCGTGGTGCTACGGCAGGTCGTCGGATCATTACGCGACGGCGGTGATGAGATGCGTTTACGATCCCGAGAGGTGGACGAATTTCGTGGATTACGTTGACGGGTGGCTTTACTTCTATCGGAGGGACCGCGCCCCGGATAAGGGTCCGCCTAACCGGGATCTGGACGTATCGAAGTACCCGGAGGATGCGCCGCCGCATTGGGGGTTTGTGATGAATAGGCCGGGGTCGTGGCCTAAGTGGGCGATAAACGAGGTGCCCGGGGATGAGGAGATGGACGGGCATGGGGCGACGGCGGTGGCGAGGTGGAGTGCGTGGCGGATGAAGGGATGCCCGAAGGATGAGTGGCTGACGGGGGCGCGGGAGAAGGTTTATGGGAAGAGCCGGTGGGATTCGACGCGGGATGCGGCGGAGTTCATCTGCTGGCTGATGGATTATACGGGGCGGGACGTGATATGGAGCGAGGGGGAATCAACGGGGTGGGGAGGGGGGCCGAAGCTGTTGAGGACTCCGAAGAACATGCCGGACGAAACGGACGAGGCTGAGAGAAAGAAGAAGTACGCGGAAGCGAAGATGTACGAGGTGTATCCGACGTACGTCTGCATGACGGCGCTTCGGTGTTCGGCGGAGATTGCGGATGCGGTGGGGGAGAGGGAGTCGGCGGGGAAGTGGAGGGGGTATGCGAAGAGGATTCGGGATGGGATGCTGAGGGAGCTAACGGTGGGGGAGGGTGCGGATGCGAGATGGAAGTGCACCCTTTCGGTTTTTCCGAGCGGGCAGGAGGCGTTGGCGCCGGCGTGGTTTGCGATGTATTACGACGGGTATGACCCGAAGAGGTGGGATGCGGAAATAGCTGCGGTGACGCGTAATACGCTGAGGCGGCAGTTGAGTTTGAAAACGGGGTGCGCGGCGGTGGCTGCGATGGGATACGGGCAGGGGTGGCTTACGCACGCGGCGCTTTTCATGGACGAGATGGATGCGGCGGGGGAGTGCCTGATAAACATTGCGAGGTGTACATACGACAAGAATATGAATTACGCGGATGAGAAGCGGGGGATTGACTGGAGGAAGTGGATGTGGATAGTGCCGGAGGGTGTGCATCTTCTGCCGGACGGGAGCTGGTACAGGCTTGGGGATTTGAGCAACGGAGCGAATCAGGGGCCGGCGATGCACGCGCTGGAGGCGTGCGCGGGGATTGACGATACGGATCCGTCGGCTTTGAAGATTCTGCCGCGGGTGCCGGAGCCGCTTTTAGGGATCGAGGTGAGGAATTTCCCGACGGTAGTCGAGGAGGAGGGGGAGGTGGGACTTGCGCGGGTGAGCTATAGGTATGCGAGCGGGCGGGGATTTAATCTTGTGAGTGACCGGGAGCTGCCGAGCCTGGCGGTGCGGCTTGGGCCGTTTGAGAGCGAGGATGCGGCGAGGGCTGCGATGGCGGAGGGGGTATTTCCGAACGGGTCGAGGCAGAGGGCGGAGCGATCGGGGCAGTTCAGGGGGAAGGATGCGTGGTGGGTTTGGGTGGAGGAAGTGCGGGATGCGAGGGGGG
>CAZUUK010000077.1:11402-15069 GCA_964622675.1 uncultured Planctomycetota bacterium
TTTGACGGCGGGTTGGGGATGCGGGGTGCGCTTAGGAAGTACTACGACCTATTCCCGGAGTATTTTGTGAAGAGGGTGACGAAAGAGGGGCTGTGGCTTGCGAGGACGCCGACGGAGGTGATTGAGAATCGGGAGGACTTCGGGATCACATTTCACCAGGTGTCGTCGGTGATGACGAACTCGCTGGCGCTGGATAACGCGGCGGGGCTTTATACGTTCATGTACGATTCGCCGACGCGGGTGCAGATAAGCCTTCCTTTCGAGGAGGGCAAGGGGGAGGAACGTCGGGGATGGGGGAGGAGGCCGAGCAGGGAGTACGTGCTTGAGAAGGTGAAGGAGTTTGCGGGGGATCCGGATTCGGAGGAGCACGCGACGGCGCTGAACGTTTTGGAGGTGGCGTCGAGGAGGCCGGACGGGAGCTATTACATAACGGTGGTGCCGCGCCCGAACGTGGGGTGGAGGTGCCTTTTCAGCGCGGGGACGGATCCGGAGATAATGCTGCCGGGAGCGGGGAAGACGAGGCTGGAGAGGTGGCGGGAGGAGCAGCTTTCGCGGATGCTGAGCCTTTACGACGGGCGATACGACGGTCAGTACATAGATTCGGCGGAGTGGCTTTCGGAGACGGTGAACTGCCGGAGGGAACACTTCGCTTACGCGGATTATCCGCTGGGTTTCGATTGGGCGACGGGGACGCCGGGGATAAATACGGGGGTTACGAGGTACGAGTACCTGAAGGCGGTGAGGGAGGAGCTTCTGGAGGTGGGGAAGCTGATGATGGCGAATCTGACGCCGATAAGGTACGCGTTTTACACGAATCTGCTGGACGTGGGGGGGATGGAGGGGTGGGACAGGCGGGGAAGGGGAGATGGTTTCGGGGATGAGTCGGAGGAGGGGAGGAGGTGGGTGTCGCCGTTCGACTGGCGGAGTGAGGAGGCGGCGTATCATAGAAGGGCGATGATGTATCAGAAGCCTTATTGCTATCTGCTTAAGCTTATGACGAAGGAGGAGCTGGCGGAGTTCGGGATGGAGCGGGTGAGGGAGTATCTGGATTGGTGCACTTTCTTTGCGATATATCCGGGCCTGGGGCACGGGCTGGATGAGGATCCGGATCCTTATAGGGAGATATACCGGAGGTACATGCCGGTGATAAGGGCGCTGGGGATGGGGGGGTGGGAGCCTTTGACGCATGCGGCGACGGATAATGCGGCGGTGCGCGTTGAAAGGTACGGGCACTGGTCGCAGGGGACGCTTCGTTTTGCGGTGAGAAATTTCAGTGACGAGGAGGCGTCGGGCGAGTTGAGGATAGACGCGGAGGCGCTGCGGATCGGGGAGGGTGCGGCGGTTCGAGATGCGTTTACGGGGGAGGGGATCGAGTTTGAGAGAGGCGGCGGAAAGATAACCGTGCCGATGACGGTCGGTCGAGCGCGGACAGGCGTGATTCACGTTGGATTCGGCTGGGATGGCCCGGCTGCGGAAGATGAGGAAGCGAAGGAGGAGTGAGTGATGCGGACGGGCGTTTCGTACATGGGTCATCATAATCCGAAACATCTGAGAAGCGATCTGGAGGAGATGAAGGAGTTGGGGCTGGATGAGGTTTTTCTGGCGGCGCAGGAGAACGATTTTGCGCATTTCGTCGGGAAGCTGGAGTTCACGCCGAAGATCGCGAAGGAGCTTGGGATAAAGCCGGTGGCGATATTCTGGGGGGTTCTGAATTTGTTCGGCGGGGGGAGGTCGAGTCAGTTTCTGCTGGAGCACCCGGAGGGGTTCCAGGTGGCGGCAGACGGTTCGCACAGGCCGCATGGGTGCTACGTGAATCCGGTGTGCTTGGGACGGGTGAAGGAGATGATAGACACTATAGGGGAGAAGGGGTTCGAGGGGTACTTCGTGGATGAGCCGACGGAGCTTAGGCAGTGCTACTGCAAGTCGTGCCGAGGGAGGTTCGAGGAGTGGTACGGCGGGGACCTTGCGACGGCGAAGGAGGAGAAGAGGGGGGAGTTTCGCCGAAGGTGCGTGATCGAGTACGTGAGGGAGATAGCGGATTACTGCAAGGCGAATCATCCAAGCATTGAGACGAGCTGCTGCGTGATGCCGCACGACAGGGGGCTTTGGGTCGAGTCGGCGAAGATAAAGGAACTGGATAACCTCGGGACGGATATATACCTGGTGAACAGGGAAAACGATATCGAAAGTACCATGACGCCGCTTATCAGGGAGCTGGATTCGATCTGCAAGAAGGCGGGGAAGATACATCACGAGTGGCTGCAGGGATTTCATGCGAAGAGGGGGAACGAGGGGAGGATTTTGGAGCAGGGGAAGGTGCTGGTGAGGGAGCAGCCGGACGCGCTGTACGTGTGGGCGTGGAAGTCGCAGGTGGGGACGACGGAGACGTCGGATGATCCGGAGCTTGCGTGGTCGAAGGTGGAGGAGGTGCTGAGGATGGCGAAGGAATAGCGCCGGGGAAAGGAGCGAGGAGATGAGCGGCGGGCGTATTGCAGGAGTCTGCGCGGTTTTTGCGTGTTTGCTTTTAGCGCTGCCGGTGAGCGGAAGGGAGAGGGAAGGGGCGGAGGTGCCTACGCGTGAGGAGCTGGAGAAGCGGGGGGTTTTGAGGGCGGGGGAGGGCGAGAGCGTGGATCGCGAGGAGGAAGAGAAGATGTCAATTGATTCAGGGCTCATCGGTTACTGGAAGTTCGAGGGAGACTGCAAGGATTACTCGGGGAAGGAGAACCACGGGAAGGGGCACGGGGTGGATTTAAGCGCTGCGGGACGAAGCGGGAAGCCGAATACGGCGGCGAAGTTCGACGGGATAGACGAGTGCATCGAGGTGCGAAAGAGCGAGTCGCTGGCGCTGGCGGCGAAGGATTTCAGCATAGCGGCCTGGGTGAATGTGGAGGAGGATTTGACGGACGTGATCGGGGATATTGCGAGCAAGTACGATGAGCTTAGCCGGAGGGGGTTCAACCTCTGCATAAAGGGGAGCTCAGGCGGATACAACTCGTCGGGGGACGAGAAGAACGTGCATTTCGGGATAGATAACGGGATGGAGGGGCCGTGGGAGGACTGCGGGAAGCCGTGGCCTACGAACACGTACGTGACGCCACTGACGGTTTACGACGGGAACCTTTATGCGGGGATCGCGGATGCGATCGGGGACGGGGAGGATGCGTGTCACGTGTTTCGGTACGGCGGAGGGAAGGAGTGGGTTGACTGCGGGCGAGTGGGCGATAGTCTGCGGACGCCGTCGGCGTACTCGATGATCGTGCATAAGGGAAGCCTGTGGTGCGGGACGGGGACGTACGATTGGACGGATGTGAAGCCGGAGAGGCGGGATTTCGTGCGGGTGTACAGGTATGCGGGGGGCAAGGAGTGGGCTGACTGCGGGCAGCCGGGGGAGAACTACCGGATACTTTCGCTGGCTTCGTATAAGGGGGAGCTTTACTGCGGGACGGATGCGATGAGGGCGAATCCGAACGCAGGCAAGGTGCATCGGTACGCGGGAGGGAAGGAGTGGGTTGACTGCGGGCGGCTGGGGAATACGTATAACGTTTTTGCGCTGGCGGTTCATAACGGGGATCTCTACGGCGGGACGCAGGGGGGAGCGGTGTATCGGTACGAGGGCGGGACGGAATGGACTTACTGCGGAACGCCGGTGGGCAACGTGCAGATGCAC
>CAZUUK010000078.1:0-14636 GCA_964622675.1 uncultured Planctomycetota bacterium
ACCTCGCACTCGCGCACGTATCCCCGCGCGTCAATTTCCGCGCTCTCCAGCTCGCACGGCACGTCCCGCCCCTGCGAATCCAAAATACGGAAGCCGCGCCACCTCCGCCCCTTGAACTCGAGCTTCACACTTACGGCGTCCGTCCGCCTCCAGTTCAGCGGGTTGAACACCACGACAGCCAGCCCTGCCCCCTTCGGCGCTTCCGACTTCTTATCCGCCGCGTCAGCCAGCGCCGCCGTCGCGTCCCTGTACACCTCCTGTGCCAGCTCGCACGCCTCCCGGTAGCTCGCCATAACGTCCAGATACCCGCGATCGCAGCTTGCCCCTGTAACGATGTCGTGATGCTGTGAAAAAAGCACCTGCCTCCATGCCTTATCCAGCACCGCGTCCGGATACTCCGCGCCGTAAAGCCACGCTATAGTCGCGAACTTCTCCGCGCTCGCGAGCAGATTCTCCGCCAGCCGGTTCGCCAGCTTAAGCTCTATCCGCGATACTCCCGTCCCCTGGTGGTAAAACTCGTAGTCCCGCGCCACCGTCGGTATCCAAAGCTTCCTCCGCCCTATCTCTTTGAGGGTTTCCCGGAACCAGACCTTTTCACCTATCCCCGTCACCACGAACTCGTGCGAGGGAACCGAAAGCTCACCCGCGCGTCCCGCTATCCAGTCCTTCGGCGGCCTGAAATCAAGGCAATCGAGGCGCACGTCGCTCCGCAGCCCAAGTTGTTTTATCTCCTCGAACGCATCCGCCATCCGCGCATGAAAATCTTCGTACTTCAGTATCCCCAGGATCTTAAAGCTGTAATTCGTATGCTTGAAGAGAAGCCTCGTACCGTCCAGCGCCTGGTGCCAGAACACCGCCCTCGCCCCGACTATCCTCTTCGACCAGATTGCCCCGACGAACCTGCTCTTCGCGCATATCTGCGCAAGCTGCGCGCAGTGCCCGAAAACGTCCCAGCTCGCATACACCTCCGGCCTGTCCCCCATCACCCGCTCGTGGTAGAGCCGCCCGTAGACTATGTTCCGCACCAGCGCCTCCCCGCCGATGAGCGTCTCCGCAGCCTGACTGTGCGACCCGGCTGTACCCACGCAACCCGCCGCTATAAGCCTTCTCAACTCATCCCGGTGCCCCGGATAAATGTCTCCGTACGGCTTCAGATACGTAAGCTCGTGCACGAAAAAGCCGTAGTCAGGGTCGCTCCGAACAACCAGCAGGTTTTGCCTCAGATCGCTGAAGAGCACCCGCGCATAGTCGCGCTGGTCCTCCAGCCACACCACGTCCGAATGAAACCCCGGCACCACGTATGTCTTCGCCTTCGCCTCGCTCATCTTTCCTCCATCCGCAGACCGTACCTGTGCCACGACCTCGCGCTGTATTCTCGAAAGTTGCTCGTCACACCCCTCACTCCTTCGCCCGCTACTCCGCACCCTCAGGAAACGCCCCCTTCAGCCAACCCATGATCTCGTCAAGATTCCTCACCGCCTTACCGAACCTCCACGTCGCCAGCTCCTCTCGCACCACCGACACCTTCATCACAAACTCCCAGAACTTCTCCGTGCCCATATGCTCGCGCATCCCTCCCCAGCCCCCGCGCGCGTCCGTAAGCCTCTGAAGCCCCACCACTTTCTTCCGCGCCTCCACACCTTCCTTCGGAAGCCGCGGAATTCGCTCCTCCGCCGGAAGCAACTCGGGAAACGCCCCATGCGGCTCCGACTGGTACCAGTACGCCACGCTCGCGTAATCGTTCGCAAGGTTATTTGCATGTCCGTGCTCCACCGTCACGCGGATCGACTTCTTGAACCTGACCGGGTCGTGCACGTAGAACCGGTACATCGCGTTGTGCCCAAGGAAGTTCTTCTCATCCCTGTTCTCAATCACGTGGAAACCCGAGTACGGCCCGAAGTACTCCCTGTTCGGACACGAGCCGCCGCCGAATATCTCCTCCGTCCCCGTTCCGTGGTATCTCGGCGGCCATTCGTCGCCGTCAACGAAGATCATATCGTCACCTTCGCCGTACCAATTCGGCTTCAGGTTATCCACCTGCAGCAGGCATCCAACGTAATTCCCCTGCCCCTTCGCCTCCAGAATCACGTAGTTTTCCTTGCCGTCGAGATTGGCCTGCTCCTCACCTTCCTTGAACTTCACCGCCTCGCACGGATTCTCCCGGCGCCAGTGAGCGTGGAACCTGCCTGCGTTCGCCGGCAGCTCCCCGTACTCGTCGAACTCGACGTGATACCAGAGATTCTGAATCGGCACCTCTCCCTCATTCTCGAATGTAATTCTCGCCTCCTTCGAGAACGGCATCGGGAAGTAGCAATTGAGCCCATGCGTCCCACCCGGCTTCCGCCCCGGATTCACCGTAAGCATCAATGACGTGAAGTACCGCATCGAACCGAATGGAATCCCGAAGAAATCCCCTACCGGCACCTCCACGCTCGGCTTCTTCTCCCCATCCCAGTACATCCGCAGAACCGCGGTCCTCAGATGCATCATGTCCATGCAGGAGATCGTGAAGTAAATGTGCCTTATGCATCCCGCCCCCTTGATGTCCGCCAGCACCGCCGTTGCGCCGGGCGGAATCATGATGAAGTCCCTGTTCCCCCCCAACCGATCCCAACTTGAAATCCGCCGGCTCGTCGCCTCCTTCAGCACACACATCTCCTCGAAGAAACTTCCGCCGATCGTCTCATCGAACACGCTCATGATTCACTCCTTTGCGCACGTGAACTTGCCTCAGAAAGGTCGCCCTGCCCTCGTGCCTTCTCTACTCCAGCCGCCCGTACTTTTTTGCCGCCTCGTAGAACCTAAGCGCGTTTTCAGCCGGTATGTCCGGTCCCATCATGCTGCTGCATGCTACGAAGTAACCCCCGCCCGGAGCCCCCACCTCGATGCACTCCTTGACCTCTCTCTCCACATCCTCCGGCGTCCCCCTGGGCAGCGTCGTCGCAACGCACACGTTCCCCAGAAGGATCAACCTCCGCGGCGCTGCCGGGTTGGCGTATTTCTGCTTCACCTCGGTGAGGCTCATCCCCGCCTTCGGCTCGATCGGATGAAGCCCATCTATCCCCACCTCCACTAGGTCGTCCAGTATCTCATACAAATTCCCGTCCGAATGGAACAGCACCTTTATCCCGGCCCACTTGAACGGTTCTATCACATATTTCAGATTCGCAACGAACACTTTCCGCATGATCTCCGGCGACGCGAAAAGTCCGCCGGAGAAAGCTATATCGTCGCATACCATAATCGCCGGCGAAAGCCGCTTCGAAGCGATCACCTCCGCATAAAGCCTGTTACCCACCGCCCAGTTTCGCAGAATGTCCGAAACCGCACTTCGTTCCAGCATAAGCCCGCTCAAAAAGTTCTCGTAGCCCATAAGATCGATCCCACGGTCAAAGCAACACGCCATCGCCCACGTTATCAGCGTCGAATCACCCACAGCCTCCTGATGCCGTCTCCAATTTCCCTCGTATCTCCGCGCCGACCCCTCAAAATCGTAGCTTCTTCTAACTTCCACCTCCGACGGCAGCCTCCTCGCATACTCCACGATCTCCTCCAACGAACCCAAGTCCGGCTTCATCTTAAACATCCCGTATCCCGTCGGATTCAGCTTGTATCCCGGCGGTATGTTGCGCGTAACCGGCACCGCTATTGCCTTCACCATATCTATCTCGAGAGCCTGATACGCCCTCACCGTCGCCTTCCAAGGATCCGCCCAGAAATCCATCCCCGTAACCACCTCGATAGCCGCCGGGTTTCGAAGGTGCGAATAGACCGGCACCCGGTCCGTCGGCTTGAAATCCAGCGCCAGCTTCGCCCTTTCAATCCCCGTCATCGGTCTCCGAATCCATCAGTACCCAGCCTGCTTATCCACAACGTTCAAAAGCTCCTCGCCAGCCGCGAATCGCCTCACGTTCTCGCAGTAAAGCTCCGTCCGGCGCTCGAACACCTCAGGTGAGTTCCCCGCCATATGCGGCGTAATCACCACATTTTCCAACTCCCAGAACTCGCTTTCCGGCGCGGGCCTCCTGTTTGCAAACACATCCAGCCCCGCTCCGGCGATTCTCTGCGCCTTCAGAAACTCGATCAGCGCCTCCTCGTCCACTATCTTTCCCCGCCCCACGTTCAGCAGGTATGCAGTCGGCTTCATCAGCTCCAGCTCCGCGTGCCCGATCATACCCCTCGTCTCCCTCGTATGCGGCGCGCATATCGCCACCGCATCCGACACCCTCAAAAGCTCCCCGAGCCCTTCCCTCCCCCACACCTTCTCCGCGTATTCAAACGGAAGCTCCGCCCTCCGTCTCACCGCCACAACCCTCATCCCGAATCCCAGCGCCCTCTTCGCCACCGCCGTCCCTATCCCACCCGGACCTATTATCCCCATAACCTTTCCCGCCAGCTCCTGCGCCTCAACGTGAGCCCACACATGCTTCCTCTGATCCTCAAACGCCTTCTTCATCCCCCGCGTCAGCGCTAGGAGCATAGCGAAAACGTGGTCCGCGATCGGCTCCGAGAATATCCCGCGGGCATTCGTCAGAATCACATCGCTCTCTATCAACTCAGGGAAAAGCACGAACTCCGCACCCGCCCCCCCTATCTGAATCCACTTAAGCCGCTTCGCCGCCCCAAACACTTCCCGCGCCTCCGCCCCGATTCCCATAATTATGTCCGCATCTTCCGCTTCCCTCAGCATCTGCTCTTCCGAATCCGCCAGCACGAAGTTTACCTGATCTGAAACGTTCCTCAGCCGCTCGTGATCAACCTTCCTGTAGGAGGACTTCATGACCAGCTTGTACCTTCTCTTCGCCACGTCACGCTCTCCTTGTCGCAGGCGGCAACGCCGCCATCCGAAAATCTCCCGCTCCCCAAGGGATCTCAGCCGTCAGCGGCCCGACCTCTCCCTAACTCCACGCCGCTATCTTCTCTCTCAGGTAACCCTTAAGCCCCTCGAACGTCTCGGCCTGCCTTTCCACCACCGCCTCCGCACCCGCGCCGTCCATATCCGCCACCTCTTGGCAATACGCCGCCGTCCTCCCGAAGTAAAGCGGCGTCATCGTATCCACCAGCCTCCGCCTGTTCCTGCTCCACGCCTGCACAACGAAAGCCACATCGTACAGAATTCTCGCCCACAGTTCTGCCCCGAGAAGCGAAACATCCCCTCCTCTTGCCGCGCTGACCGCCCTTTCCAACTGGGAAAAACTCTCGTGCGCCAGAACCTGCCCGTACAACCCCTTGAACTGGTCAAAACCCTCCGTGAACTCCGCACGCAGCTTGTCCAAGTTCACCTTAACATCCATCGGCTTCGCCGCGTTCTCTGCCTTCCCGCACATCTCCACCGGCTTGGACCCCTGCGCCTTCACCCAATTATCCTCATATTCCCCCATCAGGTAGAAAAGCGTACACACCACCTGCCGGAACATCGGCCCCAGGTCTGCCGCCGGATCCTTCGGATCGTGAACCTTCGCACCAAGGTTGGCCTGACACACCTTGAACCCTTCATTTATCGCCGTCGTTGTCATCCACACGTCTATCCCGAAAAGCGCCACATCGGTATCCCAAACATCCTCGCGCGCGTACAGGCTGGCCAGTTCCCCGCAAAACCCGAAGTCCCCCCCTATCGGCTGCCGCACCCTTAACCCATAGAGCGCCCGCGTCATTGGATACACAATGTTGTTCGTTATCGTCCCGTCATATTTGTGCCTCACGTAATAAGGCGCCACGTAACCAGCCTTGCCCTCGAGCACCGACCCCGCCAAAAGCTTCACCCATTCAGGAGAAATGCTCCTCAAATCCGAGTCTACAACTATGCACGCTTTGGCATGTGCCAGCGCCGCTGCCTCAAACACAGCCCGGAACGACGTCCCCTTCCCAGGCCTCCCACGGTATATCACCACCTTTCGCTCCACGCTCTCCGAGAGCTCCGCCAGGTCCGCCTCCTCCCGCGTATCGTCCAGAGAGCCCCCGTCCGAAACAAGTATCGCCGTCCTCAAGTCCGGATAATATCTCTCAAGCCCCTCTCCCACCGTCTCCACCACGTTACGTATCGTCCCCTCGTTGTTGTAGCATGGAATCCCAGCAAGAACGTCCAGCCGCCCAAGGTTTTGCAGCCATATCCTCGTCTGCCCCCGCAGCGCCGTATCGAACTTCTTCGTAGTTATCACCTTATCTCCTTTCCGTCGCCCGTCTTCGCGCTCAACCTTTCATATTACCCCGACCCCGCCCCCCATCAAAGCCATTTTACGCGAAATGCCCCCCCTCCCGCAAAAGGAGAGCGCCGCGCGGCTGACCCCGTGCGGCGCTCTCGTATCCGCTACAGTTCCTGTGAACCCTCACTTCACTTCCGGAAGCTCCGAAAGCGCCTTCTCGATCTCCGCCTTCGGATACGCATAATCCTTCAACTCACCTGCAAGGTAGGCATCGTAAGCAGCAAGGTCGAAATGGCCGTGCCCGCTGAAATTGAACGCGATGCAAAGCTCCTCCTTCTTCTCCTTGCACTCCAGCGCCCTGTCCACGACGTACTTTATCACGTGCGCGGTCTCCGGCGCCGGCACTATCCCTTCCGTCCGCGCAAACGTCAACGCGGCATCGAATACTTCGTTCTGGTGATACGCTACCGTCCGCAGGACACCCAACTTGTTCAAATGGCTCACGAGCGGCGCCATCCCATGATACCTCAGCCCTCCCGCGTGCACCGGCGGCGGGACGAAAGAATGACCCAGCGTAAACATCTTCATTAGCGGCGTCAGCTTAGCCGTATCGCCGAAATCGTACCTGTACTGTCCCCGCGTCACACTCGGGCATGCCTTCGGCTCAACGCACACAACGTCAATATCCTTCCCCTCTTTCAGCTTGTCGTGTACGAGCGGAAAAGCGAACCCTGAAAAGTTGCTCCCGCCCCCGATGCATCCCGCTATCACGTCCGGATAATCCCCGACAAGCTTGAACTGCTCCTTCACCTCCAGTCCTACCACCGTCTGATGCAGAAGAACGTGATTCAGCACGCTTCCCAGCGCATACTTCGTATCATCGTGCGTCGCTGCATCCTCCACCGCCTCCGAAATCGCTATCCCAAGGCTCCCCCAGCACTTAGGATCCGCCTCCAGGATCGCCCTCCCCGCCTGCGTGTCCGGGCTCGGCGAAGGCACAACTTCCGAACCCCATATGTGCATCAGAGACTTCCGATACGGCTTCTGCTCGTAGCTTATCTTCACCATATACACCTTGCACTTCAGCCCGAACAGATTGCACCCAAAACTCAACGCGCTTCCCCACTGCCCCGCTCCCGTCTCCGTGACGATTCGCTCCACCCCTTCCGCCTTGTTGTAGTAAGCCTGCGCCAGCGCCGTATTCGGCTTGTGGCTCCCCGGCGGACTCACCGACTCGTTCTTGTAGTATATGCGCGCCGGCGTCCCCAATGCCTTCTCCAGCCTCGTCGCCCGAACCATCGGGCTCGGACGCCAGATCGTGTAGACCTCCCGCACCTCGTCCGGAATATCTATCCACTGCTCCGGAGAAACCTCCTGCATTATCAAGGCCATAGGGAATATCGGAGCTAGCTCATCCGGCGTAAGAGGCTTGCCCGTGCCCGGATTGATCGGGGGAGCCAGAGGCTCCGGCAAATCCGCCATGATGTTGTACCAACGCTTCGGGATTTCCGATTGCCCTAGCTGTATTATCCTGTCATCCATTTCTTACAACTCCCTCTGAAAAGCCTCTTCCGAACAACCTCCCGGCGCCGCCTTCTGGCATCCGGCTCGGGCGGTAATCCGCCCGGCCCTCGCGAGCCGGGCGGACCCCACACCCTTTAAATCGACGCCGATCAGTACTTGAACATCAACTGGAACCTGGCGAAGTACGCCTCGTCTTCCGCGCCGTAGTAATCGCCAGGATCAAACCACTCAACCAACACGTGACCCGTCAGGTAGTCGTTGAACGTGTGGTTCACCATCGCCGCGAGCAGGTCACCCCTCTCGTTGCCGCCTCCCGCCCCGTTGCTCGATATCGCATCGAACATACGGTAGGTAAGCGAAACGTCGGTCTTCTCCTTCGGTGTGAACCCCGCGCCAAGGCTGTAGATCCGCATGTTCACCCACGAACCCTCATCCGGGTCGTCAAGGGTCGGAAAACCGTCGTAAACCGTGTAAATGAGCAGCTCGCTGTACTTCGGCCACTCGGCGTACATCGAGTCCCAGTGCGTCGGCAGATACACAAACTCACCCCACACGCGCGGCTTCGTCGAAGCTTCGCTGAACATGTATTGCGCGCGAGCGTAGCCTCCCACCATCGAATCGTCTTCTTCCGCCGCGCTAGTCGGATCGATCCAATTACGATCCTGGAACGTCAACTCCGCCACGCAATCCACGTCCTTTACCAGGCTACCCGTCCCTCGCACACCCAGCACCAGCGTCTCACCCTCCGGCGACATGCCTCCACCAATATCACCGCGCTTCTTGTAAAGCGCGTAAGGCTCAAGCGCAACCTTCTTCACACGAGTAGTCTTCGCGTACACGCCGTAGAGGTCCTCATCATCAGCGTCTTCTCTGTCATCCTCGTACGGCTTCGCCATGATGAAATCCATTGTCGTGTCGGTGATACCTGTGTAGGTGATCTTTGCCGCATCGAAGGCGATTGTGGTCGAGCCCATATTCGGGGAGCCATCCAAAAGGACAAACCCTTCACCGTACATGAGATCCTGCCTACCGACTTTCACGTTGAAATCGGTGCCAAGGAATCCCGTCATCTCGATGAAGGCATTGTCCAGGAAAATCTCCTTCGAATCCCCAACCTGTGCAAGCTCCTCGGGGCTATCGCCCCAACGATACTCGTTGGCAAGCCGGACATAGGCGCGCAGATCCGGAAGCGGGGCGAGATCAAGCCAAACCCGCGACCGGAACCTGTGAAACTCCCACGAATCCACATTGTTGTCATCATCGAAGTTCCACATGTTGTCGAACATCACCCCTCGCCACCTAATGTCCAAACCCACCGACGCCTGGTCGTTTATCTTGTACGCCAAAGCAGACTGCGGAGCCGCAAGCGCCGCCACCGCTCCCACAGCCACCATCAACAAAAGCAACCTTCTCACTTTCTCTCCTCCACTAAGTTGCAGACCGGGAAGGTGCCTTCCCCTTCCCCCTTCACCTTCTCAAATCCAGCACTCTTTTAGCCTTGCCTGTGCTCCTTTCTATTGTCCTGGGTTCCACCAGCGTCACCTTCGGAGAGAGACCCAGTACGCTCTCCAGGCGCCGTCGTATCCTCTCTCGCAGCTCCTCCAACTTCCTCATCTCATCGGCGAAAAGCTGCTCCGAGACCTCTACTCGAACTTCCAAATGGTCCAATGCACCGTTTTTGGAAACCACCAACTGATAATACGGCTCCGTCCCCTCCACTTCCAAAAGCACCGTCTCCACTTGCGACGGAAACACGTTCACGCCCCGGATTATCAGCATGTCGTCCGTACGACCGCTAACCCTCGACATCCTCACCAACGTCCTCCCGCACCCGCACGGCGAGTCATCCAAATAGCAAATATCCCGAGTCCTGTACCTGATTACGGGAAGCGCCTCCTTCGTAAGCGTCGTCAGAACCAGCTCCCCTTTCTCCCCGTAACCCAGTGGCTCCTCCGTCTCCGGATCGATCACCTCTGGAATGAAGTGATCCTCAAAGATATGCAACCCGTCCTTCTCCGTGCACTCCCCAGAGACCCCCGGCCCGATGACCTCGCTCAGTCCATAGTTATCCGTCGCGCTTATGTGCAGGCGCGACTCAATCTCCCTCCTCACACCCTCCGACCACGGCTCGGCACCGAAGAGCCCCACACGCAGCGCCAGCTCGTCCGCGCTCATTCCTATCTCCTCCATCACCTCCGCCAGGTGCAAAGCGTAGGTCGGCGTGCACACCACCGCCGTAGTGCGGAAATCCTTCATCAGCTTGAGCTGCCTCTCCGATCCTCCGCTCGACGCGGGCACCACCGTCGCCCCTATCTTTTCCGCTCCGTAGTGCAGCCCGAACCCTCCCGTAAACAACCCGTATCCAAAAGCCACCTGCACCACGTCCTTCTCCGTCACTCCCGTAGCCGTTATGAATCTCGCCACCAGTTCCGACCACGTCTCCAGATCGTTCCTCGTATACGCAACTACCGTCGGATCCCCCGTCGTCCCAGATGACGCGTGTACACGCACCACTTCTTCCAACGGAACCGCCAGCATCCCGAATGGATAGTGATTCCGCAGATCCCCCTTCGCCGTGAACGGCAGGTTGGAGAGGTCCTCCAGCGAGCGGACATCTTCCGGTTTGATGCCCCCATCGTCCATCGCGCGGCGATAGAACGGCACGCTCTCGTACACGCGCCTCAGCGTCGCGCCAAGCCTCTTCAGTTTCAGCTCATCGAGCGCGCGCCTGGGCATGCACTCGTGTTTCGGATCCCAAATTCGCACCACTGACTCCTAGTCTCCGAAGCACTTCCTCACGTGCTCTTCCGGCAGCGGCTTCGTCAAAGCATTCACGACCAGCGTCACGATCACCGCTATCGGCAGGCCTATGAAAAGCGCGTCCACGTAATCCCACACCGTCCCGTTGAAGAGCGACGCCTTCCCAAACAGCCTCTGGCAGATGCCCAGCGCCCCGGATTCCGATGCATGCACGAAAACCAGCCAGAACCCGCTCGAAAGGAACCCCGCCAGCATCCCCCATATCGCCGCAGCTCGGCTCATCCCTCGCGAGTAAAGCCCCCCCAAATAAGCAGGCAGGAACGTCGCCGCGCAAAGGGCAAAGAAGATCGCCGTCGCACGTGCGATTATCACATCCCCCCTAGCGTAGATTTTAGGCAGTCCCCACGACAGAAACACGGTGAAGATGAATCCGACAAAAATCGCTATCCGGTTCACCAAAATGGAACTCTGGTGCCCCCGCGCGAGCTGCTCGCAGCAGTCCCTGCCCAGCGACGTCCCAACGGTGTGGAACTGCGAGCTCACCGTTGACATCGCCGCCGCTAAAAGCGTGATCATGAAAAGCGCCGCGAACCACCCGGGCAGGAAACTCTTGATGTACGTCGGGATCACCTCGTCCGTCACTCCCTTCGCCGCGGCTATCGAAACCGTCCCGAACCTCGCGTCATTGAAAAACGCAACGTTCGTCAGCGAACCCACTATAAAAGCAATGCCCGTCATCGCCAGGATGAATATGCCGCCGACCAAAACCGCCCTGTTCAACTCCCGCTGGCTCTTTACCGTCATGAATCGGACGGCAAGCTGCGGCTGCGCCAGAACTCCTATCCCCACTCCCATGACGATCGTCGAAACCAGCGTCCACCAAAGCGGCGCACCGAATTTCGGCATCATTGTCCAGCCCTGATGCCCTCCCTTGATCAACTTCTCCGGCACCTTGTCCGCCATGGCCGTCAGCGCTTCGTGTCCGCTAACAACTCCCCCGACAATCTTGTAGGTGAACACGAGCAGTATGAGCATCCCCACGAGCATGATCGAGCCCTGGAGCGCGTCGGTGTACATCACTCCCTTCAGTCCCCCTATGACCACGTATACCGCAATCATGACGGCGAACACCAGAAGCGCCACCTGGTAGTTGATCCCCAGATTCACCTGCAAGTACCGGCATATTCCCATCATCACCGCAGCGGCGTAGATCGGCATGAAGAAGAATATCACAAGGCCTGAAAACACCTGTACGAATCTCGACTTGAACCGCCGTCCCAAAAGCTCCGGAAACGTGTGCGCCCCAAGAAGGTGTCCCATCTTCCTCGTCCTGCCGCCGAAAAACACAAACGCAATCAGGATCCCCGCAAATATGTTCAGAAACGTAAGCCACAGGATCCCCATCCCGAACACCGCGGCCGCTCCACCAAAGCCTACGATCGCCGACGTGCTGATGAACGTCGCCCCGTACGACATCGCCATCACATACGGGTGCATCTGGCGACCGGCTACAAGGTAGTCCTCCGCCGACTTCGTTCTCCTGTAGCCCCGGTAGCCCAGGTAGAAAACGGCCAGCAGATAGACTATCACTACCAATATCTGGTAAAACTGAACGCCTTGCTCCATAGCCTCGCCCCCTATAGCCCTTCTTCCATTTCATCTTCGGCCTTGACCCACTTCTCGACAACTTCACGAGGCTCCCCTTCCTCGCCTTTGTTCCAGGTCACAAGGCCGTAAATCACGCACGCCAATGAGCTCAAAATGCACAGCAGAAACGCCGCAGCAACCCACGGATCAGGTATGCCCAGCACTTCCTTTCACCTCCTTTCCTCATGCCTGGAGCCACTCTTACGCACCAGCCGCTACAGTTGCGCGACCTCCGCGCTCGTCAGCATCTTCACACCCTTCGCCCCCAGCAGCTTCGCCCCCTTCCCCGTATCCTCCACCCTGAACACCACCACCGCCTCCTCGCCCGACTTCTCCACGAACGCGTACATGTACTCCACGTTCGCCCCAGCGGCCGCAAGCACCGCCAGAATCTCCCCAAGCCCCCCCGGCCTGTCCTTAACCTCCACCGCGAGCACCTCCGTCTCCTTCACCGTAAAACCCCCATCTCTCAAAGCGCCCGTCGCTTTGTTAGAATCGTCCACAATCAGCCTCAGTATCCCGAAATCAAGTGTGTCCGCAAGCGAAAGCGCTCTAATGTTCACCCCCACCTTTCCCAGCACCTCGCAGACCTCCGACAGCCGTCCTGATTTATTCTCCAGGAACACCGATATTTGCTTAACCATCTTCCTCCTCTCCCTCCACGCTACAGCTTCCTCTTGTCAATCACTCGTATCGCCTTCCCCATACTTCGCTCGATCGTCTTCGGCTCCGCCAGCTTAACAGCAGCCCTCACCCCAAGCACGCTCTCGATCTCCTCCCCTATCTTCCCCCTTAAATCCTCCAGCTCCCTGACCTCGTCTGAAAATGTCTCCTCGCTCACCTCCACGTGGATCTCCAGCTCGTCCATCCGTCCCCGCTTATCTACTACTATCTGGTAGTGCGGCTCCGCACCCGAGACGCGCATCAACACGTCCTCTATCTGTGACGGAAATACGTTCACCCCTCGAATGATCAGCATGTCGTCCGTCCGCCCCGATACCCTCTCCATCCTCACGCTTGTCCGCCCGCACTCGCACGGCTCTGCAATCAGCCTCGTTATGTCCCTCGTCCTGTACCTGATCACCGGAAATGCTTCCTTGCTTATCGTCGTGAAGACCAACTCACCTTTACTCCCCGCGTCAAGAACCTCTCCCGTCCCCGGGTCGATTATCTCAGCTATGAAGTGATCGTCACATACGTGCAGCCCGTGTTGTGCCTCGCACTCCGTCGACACACCCGGACCTATCACTTCGGTCAGGCCGTATATGTCGTAAGCCTTAATGCTGAGACGACTTTCGATCTCCTTCCTCATGTTCTCAGACCACGGCTCCGCGCCCAGTATCCCGCACCTGAGCGCCAGCGACGACATCTTCACGCCGCTCTCCTCCGCCACCTCCCCGATATAAAGCGCATACGACGGCGTCGCCGCCAACATCGTACTCCCAAAATCCTCCATAAGCATCACCTGCCTCTGCGTGTTTCCACCCGAGATCGGAATCACCGTCGCTCCCACCTTCTCACCCCCGTAGTGAATGCCCAAACCGCCCGTAAACAAACCATAGCCGTACGCGTTCTGAATAACGTCCTCCGCCCCTCCACCCGCCGCCGCTATTGTCCTTGCCATAGTCTCCGCCCACAAATCCACATCACCTTTCGTGTATCCCGCGACTATTGGCTTGCCCGTCGTCCCCGACGAGCAGTGAATCCTCACCACTTCCGAAAGCGGCACCGCGAAAAGACCGAAAGGATAATTGTCCCTCAAGTCCTCCTTCGTGGTAAACGGCATCCTCGCCAGGTCCTCCAGCGACTTGATATCCGACGGCTTCAATCCCTTCTCATCCATCTTCGCACGGTACGCTGGCACCTTATCGTACACCCGCTTGACCGCCTCCTGCAGACGCCCAAGCTGCAACGCCTCCTTCTCCCCCTTAGCCATGCACTCGTACTTCTCATCCCAAATCATCTACATCCTCCTCTGCCAAGCTCGAAACTCTCGAGGTTCCTTTCTACCGTGCCCGGCGGCGCCACCGCCGCTATCGCTCTCCTCCACGAGCGCTCACTGAAATCAAATTCTCTCGAAAGCACCCCCACCAGCGCAACGTTCTCCGTCCGCGGGTCCGGAAGCGCCTCTCTCACTTCCTCTCGCAAGGCGACAAGTGTACCACGTTCGCTCAGATAAGGAACGTATCTTTTTCCCTCTTTCTCGTCCAGCGCCACGACGAAATCCGCGCCCCCCCGCGGCACCAAGGGAGAAAACACCCTCTTCCCAAACCGTACCTGGCTGACCACGCTTCCCCCCCGCTGCGCCATCCCGTGCACCTCGCTCTTCTTCACGTCAAATCCCTCCCACATCGCCGCCAGCGCCAACACCTCGCTCCCAAAAAGAACCCCCTGCCCTCCCCGCCCGCAAAAAATTACGCTGGTAACGTTTGCCGCCCCATTTCGACCTTTCAGCGGCCCGTCCCCGTAACTTCTAAGTCTCGTCCCTGTATTCACTTATCGCTCCGAACCTACAAACTTGAACACATACTCCACACCCGTTACACAGGTATGAAATTATTC
>CAZUUK010000079.1:0-14581 GCA_964622675.1 uncultured Planctomycetota bacterium
GGCCGAGATAGTGCTGTGGTCCCCCAAGGGCTATCGGTGCATCAGTAAGGACTGGCCGGAATCCGTGAGACGCAATTTCTTGGATTAGCGATCTGCGCCTTACCGTGGAATCGCCGTGGTGCGGCTGGACGCCAGGCTGGCCAAGAGGTTGGAAAAGAACTCCTCAACGCTGAGGGTCTGGAGATCGAAATTGCCGCTGTTGAACCCGGCCTCTCTATGGCCGGCTAGATTGAGGGTGATGCCTTTACGGTGAGAGACAGCGTCGCGGGTCCTTTTCCTGGAGGGAAGTCAGCGAAGCAATCCGCTTGACGAATTGCGCGGTCCGAAATAGGATACTCGGGCGGTAGGGGCGTGTGGGGACAGAGGGATGACAGGTAATCTGTCGCTTGTGCCGCTCGGGATGGGTTGTGGCAAGCTCTAACAGATCGGTCACTCGGTGTGACCGCTGAGTCTACGGAAAGGGGCACGCGATGGCGAGTGCTGAAGTCGATGCGAAGACGTTTTCCGCGCGAGTAAGATACCGTGCTTTCCTGATTCTGTCGGGTGTTCTCTTTGTGATTGCCGGCGTCGGAGCGCGGAATGTCGAGGCAGGTGAAATCCCGTTCGCGCCGAAATACCAGATCGGCGGCGCCGACTGTTATTCGGTTTTCCCGATAGACCTGGACCGCGACGGGGACATGGATGTCGTGAGCGGGGACAAGGCGAATGATACGGTGTCGTGGTTCGAGAATCTGGGGACGGGGGAATGGTGGATTGAGCGCAGCATCTACACGGCGGCGGACGGCGTGACGTCGGTGTGGGCAGGGGACCTGAACAAGGACGGGCTGATCGATGTGCTGTCGGCGTCTGATTACGATGACGCGATCCGCTGGTACAGAAACATCGGCGGGTCGCCGCCAGCGTTCTACGCAATTCCCTACGTTCTGACGACGGCGGCCGACGGGGCGCAGGCGGTGTGCGCGGCGGACATGGACAGAGACGGGGACGTGGACGTGATATCGTGCTCGTATAACGATGACGAGATATCGTGGTACGAGAATGACGGGGAGGCGATACCCGGCTTTTCCAAGCACTCGATAGTGTATTACATGTGGCCGCTGCCGAGCGTGGCCGACGGGGTGAGGTCGGTCTATCCGGCGGACGTTAACGGCGACGGTGCAATGGACATTCTGTGGGGGTCGTATCTGAACGACACCATCGGGTGGCTTCGGAGCGACGGAGCGTCGAACCCGTCGTTCACGCCGGTCGTGATAGACAACTACTCTGCGGACGGGCCGACGGACGTCATCGCGGCGGACTTCGATATGGACGGGGATTTGGATGTGCTGTCGGCGTCGGCGGTGGATGATTCGATTTACTACTTCAGGAACGCCAACGGGGACGCGAGCGCGTGGTGGGACTATCCGGTTACGGAGAGTGCGGACAACGTGAGGGCTGTTTTCGCGGCGGACATAAGCGGGGACGGGTATGTCGACGTCCTGTCAGCTTCGGCGAACGACAACCGGATTACATGGTACGAAAATGACGAGGGGAATTTGACGTTCGCGGATGCATGGACGATCTCGACGCTGGCCGACAATCCGCGGGACGTGGCGGTGGCGGATATAGACGGGGACGGGGACCTGGACGTCGTGTCGGGCTCGGCGGATGACGACGACGTGGCTTGGTACGAGAACGAATCGATTCACCGGCATGCGGTTTTCCCGTGGGCAAGCGAGGTTGATTCGACGCCGGACGGAGTGAATTCACTCTTCCTCGGTGACATGAGCGGGGATGGTGATACGGATATCCTGTGCACGTCGCTGTTCGAGGGGAACGTGGAGTGCTACGAGAGCCATCGTTTGGGGTATCCGGCGTTCGGGATATTCGGGCTGTACAGCGGCGCGAGCATGCCGCAGCAGGTATGCGCGGCGGACATGGAAGATGACGGGGACCTGGACGTTGTTGTCACCTCGTGGGCGGATGACAAAATCGCATGGACGGAGATCAAGGGGGCGAGCAGTATTCACTTCTCCGTACAGCAGCACATTGTGTCAACGGGCGTTCAGGACGGGCCGACGGGGGTATGCGCGGCGGACCTGACGGGAGACGGGCGGGCGGAGGTGGTGGCCTGCTCGAGCGAGGACGACAAGGTGGTGTGGTACAAGAACAACGGGGCGTCGCCTCCGTCGTTCACTCCGTACACGATTACGAGCAGCCTGGACTATCCGCTGTCGGTCTGCTGCGCAGACCTGGACGGCGACGGAGATAAGGACATCGTCTCCGCAGGTAAGAACGAGGACACGATCGTGTGGTTCCGGAACGGCGGAGGCACGACGCCGAGCTGGACAGCCTACGACATAAGCTACGCCGCCGACGAGCCGAGGCACCTCGCCGTGGCGGACATGAACGGAGACGGGAAGCCGGACGTGCTTTCGGCTTCTTCGGGCGACAACAGGATAGCGTGGTACGACAACAACGGCACCAGCCTGTGGGCGGGGCACGTGATCGCGACGGACGCGCTGGACGCCAGGTGGGTGTACGCGGCGGACGTCGATTTGGACGGAGACATGGACGCGCTGAGCGCGTCGCATGACGACGACAAGATTGCGTGGTACGAGAGCGACGGGGCGGCGGTGCCGTCGTTCACGCCGCACGTGATTTCGGTGGACGTAAACGGGGCGAGCGCAGTGTGCGCGGGGGACATCGACATGGACGGGGATGTGGATGTCGTCTCGGCATCTTACTACGACGATACGGTAAGGCTGCACAGGAACGCCGGGGGGCAGTACACGCTGGAGAGCGTTTCGACGGCGCCGACGTCTATATACCAGGGCTCGAGCCCTGATGTTCTGAAGATCTCCGTGACGCACAACGGGCGACCGGACGACAATGACCTGGAGTTGACACAAATCGTGATGGACTTCCAGTACCTGACGGAAGCGGAGGCGAACGCGCTCATCGAGGACATCAAGGTGTTTCGGGACACGGGGTCGGGTGATTACGAGTTCCTGTGGGACGAGTGGGTGACGACCGTTTCGACCCTTTCGTATACATCGGGGGCTCAGCACATTCCGCTTCCTCCCGGCCGTGAGACGGTGCGCATCAACCCCGGAGGTACCGAGACATATTTCGTCGTTCTGAACATAGACGACAACGCGGCGTCGGAGAGCGAAGATGAGTTCTACATAGTGCACGTGATCGCGTCGTACGGCGACCAGGTGTATACAACTCACGCCGTCGATCGAGACTACGGTATTCCGCTTCTGAAGGAATACGTGGACACCCATTCCACGTCGTGGATAAAGATCCTGGCCATTTTGGGGGTTTGGCCGCGGAATGCGACCGTCTCCGTAGGAGAGTACCTTCACTTCATAGCAACGGCAGGGAGCGGCACGTGGTCAATGGTGTCGGCACCGTCGGGAGGCACCATCGAGGCGGTGACGGGACTGTACAGGGCGGGCGAAACGGGCGGGAAAACGGATGAGGTATCGGTGGACATAGGGCCCGAGCAGGACAGAACGCAGATTGACGTCACGATGACTCCGAGGGCGCCCGGTGTTGTGGGGCCGCCCACTTCAATGGACCTGGACGGTGGAGGAGTCGGACTAAGCGACGTCATACTAATGCTCAAGTGCGTCGTTGGCCTCCACACTCCCACTCAGCAGCAGAGAAACGCTGGGGACTTCGACTGTGACGGGGCGATCGACCTGTCCGACGTGCTCAACGCCCTGCGAGTTGTTGTGGACCTCGCGCCTATCCTCTGAAATTGGGCGGCGACGGGTGAAGAGAAGCCCCATCGTGCGCGCTGCAAATCCCGGGAACTCGACCCGCACCTTATCTGACAATTGAGCGATCGCCGCCGCAACTTCAAGCACAGGAACAAGGACGGGAGTGGGGGAGGGGGCCAAATCCTGCTTGAAACATAGGCACGTGCTCGGGACAATTATCGACGTAAGTCTAATCACTGCAAGGTTGAGGGAGTTTTCGGGAGGGAGAGGTGCTGAATAAAGGCTGGGCGGTGCGGGCGGTGATGGCCTGCTTCGCCACGCTCGCCGCGGTTCCAGGGATCGGCGCAGAGACGAAGGGAACGACCCAGGAGGAGAAGAAGATGGCCGTCGGCGCATACTATTTCGACGGGTGGGCAGGCCGCAACCAACTGGCCGCGGATGCCAGAGAACCATGGGCTCGAAACGCGCCTACGCACCTGAGCCGGAGAATGATCGAGGAGTTCCCCAAACGGGAGCCCGTCTGGGGTTGGCGGGATGATTCGCTCGCGATTATGGAGCGGCAGATCGACCTCGCCGCGGATCACGGCCTCGCCTTCTTCGCGTTCTGCTGGTACTGGCACGACGACGCGAAATCGATAAACAAGGAGGCGATAAGGAAGGACCCCAAACACACTTCTCTGGAGCTCTTCCTCAAGGCCAAGAACAACCATCGCCTGAAGTTCTGCCTGCTGGTGGCCAATCACCAGGGATTTGAGATCAAAGGGACCGAGCATTGGAAGCAGGCTGCCGACTTCTGGATGCGCTATCTGAAGCACCCGCGGTATCTCACGGTCGGCGGGAAGCCTCTGGTGATCATCTTCAATCCCGGCGGCGGGGACAAAGGCGGCTTCGCCTACCTGCAGGAAGCGGCCCGTAAAGCGGGTCTGCCGGGGGTGGCGACCGCCGGTTGCGGGAGCGCGGTGCTGGAGATGGGCTACACGTACAGAACCCACTACGCCGTGGTCCCGGGGTACTCGGCAGGATCGGAGGAGCACGAATACGCGGAGCTCGTGGCGGCTAACCGGGCGGCGTGGGGCGGCAGCCGTGAGCAGCCCTATATTCCCGTCGTGACGGCCGGGTGCGACAAGCGGCCGTGGGAGGGGCCGACCGGCCTGAAACAAGACGCTGGCTGGTACTACCCGGACCGTACGCCGGACCTGTTCGCCGACTTCCTGCGCGATGCGGTGGCGTGGATGGACAAGCATCCGGAGCAAACCACCGCCGAGCGCATTGTTCTCATCTATGCGTGGAACGAGTTCGGAGAAGGCGGGTATATTGCCCCGACGAAGGGCGACCCGGACGGTAGTTACCTGAAGGCGCTTCGGTCGGTGGTAATGCCAGCCGCTCATCCGGGCCAACCAGGCGCTCCAGCGGACGCAGGTGAGCCGTAACTTAAACCTGGACAGAAAGTTACGTCAGTGGGCCCTGCAGGATTCGGACCTGCGACACGCGGATTATGAGTCCCTTCTAGGGCCGTTTGAGACCAGTCAACGTAACTTGTGGCGCGGCCACCCCTTACGACATAAGTGCTTTTGTGTTTGCGAACTTATGATCTTGACTGATGTGGTTGCGAGCGGTCCCGAGCGGTAGCTGGCGGCGGCCAGCGTTGTCTGGCGTCACCCCGTTATCACCCCCACGGGGTTGTCCAGGCGGAGAGGTAGTTGGGCATCATGATAAATTCGTGCATCTCGCTTTCAGCCCCGCAACTTCAAGCACAGCAATAAGGACGGGGGTGGGGGAGGACCAGCGACATTCTTCGAGAAAAAATGAAAAGACGCCCTACCGGAGCCGTATAACAGTTAGAAGGACTACTCGGGAACGACAGGTGAGCGCGAATTCTGGGGCGGAGGCCTATGCCACTCGCAGACTTGTCTAGGTCTATTGTCTTACTTGTGGTAGGGTTTGCAGCTTCGGCTCTATCCAGCCGTCATGCAATCGGAAGGCTGGACGAGGCGCTGTTGGGCGTTGAGGACCGGCTGGAGGAGGAGACGGCTACAAGCCCTCGAAGGACAGATTCGTCAATTTACCGACGGGCGGTGGGAGAAGTGCAAGCGCCCGTCGTCACTCCGCTGCCCGCGCCGGAGTCTCAGGTGCTTGGGCTGGAGGAATGCCTGCTGCTGGCGTTCGCCAATAACGACGAGATCAAGCAGGCGCGGCAAGAGATGTTTGCTGTGGGGGGCACAGCGCTTACAGCCAGATCGCGGTTCCTGCCTGCGGCGCAGGTCATCGGCCAGTACGAGCACTTCCGGAACTTCGCCTCGACAAACCCCCACGAGGATGCCTCCGGCGTGCGAGCGGAGATCAGGCAGCGGATTCTGGAGTACGGGAAGGACAACCCGACGGATATCGCGCTTCGCTCGGACCAGCGTGATGCGCTTTTCGGCTACGAGGATACGGTGGCAGGTGTGCTTTCCGAAACTCGGCGGGCGTTCTTCTTCGTCGGGCTCAAGGATGAGCAGATCGCCACAAGAGAGAAGCTGCTGCAAGAGTTCAAGAAGCAGCACGAAATAAAGAAGGAAAGGATGGCGGCGGACAACCTGAGCGTGAAGGTGGACGTACTCACGGCCAGACTGAACGTGTTGAATGAAGAGACTCGGATCAACACCCTGACTCGCCAGCAGTTCAACCGCAAGGTGGAACTTTTGAGGCTCATTGGACTGCCGGTGCGTGCGGACCTGGTGAGATTCGAGACAAGGGAGGACGACTTCGGATTGAGCGATTTCGACGGGGATTGGGCGACTGATGTAGCCTTGGCGAAGAGCACTGAGGTGGCCTTGGCGCGTGCGCAGGTAGCTGAGCAGGAGAGGGCGCTGGCGCAGTTGCGATACGAATACGTGCCGGACATGAGGCTGACTGCGGGCTACCAGGATGCAGATGGGAGGCTGGGTGCTGATCTCAGCAATAGTAGCGATACTTGGGCGTTGGACCTGGTGGGCCAGCCGCAAGCATTCGACGAAGGGGGGACCCTCGGGCTATTCGGAGATGGGATATCTCTGTCTGGACCTGAGCCGGGGTGGTTTGCTGGCCTGCAAGTTCGGATACCCATCTTTGAGGGAAACTCGCGGAAGGGAAGGCGAATCAGGGAGGTAGCCAAGTTGGAAAGCCTGCGGGCGGCGCTGGGAGACGCGAAGGCCATTGTGGAGATAAGGGTTCGCCAGAGCTACCAGCTGCTTGTGGAACAGAAGTACCGCGTTGTACTGGAGCAGGAGAGAGTGGGCATCGCCAAGGAACGACTCAGGATCAAGGAGCAACTCAAGGAGATCGGGAAGATCACTGATGATGAGCTGGAGACCTTCAGGACACAGTTCTTCAATTCCCAGGACAGCCTGTTCAGGGAGCAGGAGTCCTTGATCGAACGTCAGGAGGATCTGCGAGTGGCAATGAGGTACTTCGAACCTGTCGAGGGCGCGAAATGATCGAAAAGAGCAAGTTTGCAGCGTGTGTGTTGATCGCGGTCGCGGCGGTGCTCGGCACGTCCCTGCCTGCGCAAGAGCTGGAAGAGGGCGCTGATGTCTCGGATGCGAGCGTTACGACGAAGACTCGGACGCAGTTGCTGAACGAGCTGAACCTCAAGACGGCGCAACTGGTTTTGGATAACGCCGATGAGAGGCATGAGCGGTACAGGCGCGAATACGAGAACGCGCGAGAACTGTTCAAACAGGGCATTTACTCGAAGAAGGAGCTTGACGAAGCCCTTTCCGCGTACGAGTCGGCGCAACAGGATTTCAGGGCCGCGCAGATCCAACTTGAGAAAACCAGGCTGGGTTTCCTCGCCAACGCGACGCACATCACTGTCATGGAGGCCAAGAAGTACTACAACGTAGACGGGCGGCGGATGCTCGACCTGACGCTGAAGAATACATCCGACCTAACGCAAGCCGAGTCGGCACTAGGCGGCGGCTGGGAGAGCCTGGAACAGATCCAGTCGCTGCTCGATATCGAGAGCGTCGTCGTGTCTCTCGTGGATGGATCGGTGAGCATAGGGAAGCCTTACGAGAAGATCATACCCTTACTCGGGTACCGCGGGGAGACGACGCTGACATTCACGCTGCTCAGGGACGCAGAAGATGTGGGCGTGAGGCTGAAGTATCTCGATGAGGAGGTGACGGAGAGGATTTTCCTGGAGAAGGAATCGCTGCAGAAGATTCCAACGATGGTGGCAGCGCAGTTCTCTCAAGAAGGAGAGTTGGGGACCAAGATCACCTACGACCTCGAGCTTGAGATGTTAGTGACAACGGACACCAATTTCTCGCTGGCGGTCACCAACCTCCCTGCGCAAATCAAGCATACGTTCGTCGACGCGGACCGGGGCGCACGGGTAACACGGGTGCGGTTCACCGAAGAGGTCAGCAAACAAGCTCTTCGGTTGGAGTTGTCGATACCAGAGAAGCTTGAAGGGTGCGAGGTGGACGAACCCGTGAACTTCCAGGCGTGGGTTCTGGAGACAGGAGACCTGGAGAATCTGAGCGCGCTCATGCGGGACGCGCGCCAGGGGGAGATCAAAGAAGAGGACCTCCGCGAGATCAACGGTGGCCGAACTGACCTGGTTCTGATTCCGAAGGGAACGGGTCGCCTGGAGGTCCAGATGAACAACCTCTTCGCTGAGATAAAGCCCGGCGAGGAGGTGCAGATGAAGGCCAGCCTGGCCAACATCGGCACGCTGACGTTGTCCAACGTCACTGCCGAGTTGTCTCCACCACTGGGCTGGGTTGCGGAAGTCTTCCCAGAGTCGGTGCCGGGACTCGCCCCGGGTGAAAAGCAGGACGTTACCATCCGCCTCGTCCCGGGACCCGATTGCATGGTCGGGGACTACGAAGCCCTGGTCGAAGCTACGGGGCAAAGAGGAAGCGACATCGTGCGAGCACTGGACAAGAGACTAAGGCTGCGCGTGAGCGCCGACACGAGCATCACCGTCACCCTCGTGCTGGTCATAGGGTTGGTGGTGCTCATGGCGGCCATCGTGGTCATAGGCGTGAGACTAAGCAGACGGTGAGAGACGGGAGATGAGAAGATGATTGAGCTGAAGGAATTGACGAAGCGGTACGAGGACGGTGTTCTGGCGTTGGATAGCGCGACGTACACCGTGGAGCAGGGGGAGGTCTTCTGCCTGCTCGGTGCCAACGGCGCAGGCAAGACGACGACGGTCAACATCCTGCTGGACTTCATCCGGCCCACGAGCGGAGCCGCAAGCATCAACGGCTATGACTGCAACAAGGAGCCGCTGATCGCCAAGAAATACGTCTCGTACGTATCCGAGAATGTTCAGCTTTACGGGATGTTCACAGCTAGGCAGAACCTGTCCTTCTTTGCGGAGGTGGCCGGCAGGAAGGGGCTCAAGAAGAAGGATTTCGAGGATGTGATGGTGGCAGTGGGGCTGCCCCAGAGCGCCTTGCGCATGAGGCTGAGACATTACTCCAAAGGCATGCGCCAGAAGCTTGGCATAGCGATCGCGCTTCTGAGGAACGCCCCCGCGGTGATCATGGACGAGCCCACCAGCGGCCTCGATCCGGAAAGCGCCAGGGAGTTCCTGGAGCTGCTTCGTCGCCTGCGCGAGCAGGGGAAAGCGATCCTTATGACAACGCATGACATATTCCGGGCGAGGATCATAGCAGACAGGGTGGGCATCATGAAGCAGGGACGCGTCGTCGCGATCCGCCACAGAGAAGACTTCGCTCATCAGGATCTCGAAGAGATATACATGCACCAGATGCAGGAAGCAGGAGCTGCTGAGGAGTGAGCGGCACAACAGCAGGCTGAGGACGCAGACGCAGGCACAAGTCTGCATCGCGACCTTTCTCCAGTGCGGGCATGGAGCCAACGGTAGAGCACGACGCGTGACCGGAGAGGCAAGATGACCTGGGAAATCGCAAAGAGACAACTGCTACTGAACATCCTGACCTTCAGGTTCGCCGTTGCGACAGCGGTGTGTGTTCTGTTGGTTGCCCTGCTCGTGCCCATTCTGATCGAGGACTACAAGGCGGAGCTGCAGGAATACGGCAAGAATGTCTCGCTTGACACGGACGAGCTCAGGAAGGTCAGGATCTACAAGAACATCCAGCCCACGATCTATCGCCCCCCTTCGGTACTGGCCCTGTTCAGCAAAGGCGTGGAAAACCAGATCGATGACTCGACAAAGATAACGCTGCAGGAGATACCTGAGATGAGTGAGGCTTCGTCTGATCTGAACCCGTTCCTTTCGATATTTCCGGTGCCGGATGTATCGCTGATCTTGGCGGCGGTGGTGAGCATTCTGGCCATCCTGCTGGCATATGACGCGATATCGGGTGACAGGGAACGCGGGACCCTGAAGCTCATGTTCTCGGGGCCGCTTCCCCGGCACCAGGTGCTGCTGGGAAGACTCATATCAGGAGCCTTGACTTTACTGCTCCCCATCACGATGGCGTTCATCGTGGCAGTGTTGATGCTAGAGCTTTCGCCGATGGTAAGACTGACGGGGTCCGACTGGCTTCGGATCGGCTTAATGTACATTGCGTCATTGATTTTCGTCCTTTGTATGCACAATCTGGCGCTGTTTTTCTCTTGTGTAACCCGAAAGTCATCCACGTCGCTTATGTTCTCGCTCTTCTCGTGGGTGATCTTTGTGGCAATTATTCCCAACGCAGGCGGCTATCTGGCCGCCAAAATTCTCCCCCTGGAGCCGAAAGAGGAGATCGAAGCACGTGCTCGCGAGCTGTGGCGCGAGTACTCCGACGAGAGCCGCGAGTGGTACGAGAGTCATCCCTATAATCAGCAAGAGGGAATGACGAGTGTTCGCGGCGCATTTGAAAGCTATTTTATCATCCAATGCTCGAATGAGTATATCGAATGGCTGCAGCAGCGCTATGCGTTTATGGAACCCCAAATGATTCGACGGACGGAAAAGGTGGCCCAGGTTTGGCGGAGCTATCTGAACGGCCTCTTCAGACAGAAATCTCTGGCTGATCTTCTCTCGCGGATCTCTCCTGTGTCAAGCTACAGGGCGATCGTGTCGGCTCTGGCCCGAACGGACACCGAAAGCGCGACGCATTTCTTCGAAGGGGTCAAGGAACTGAGAGCTGAACTCATACAGTACATCAGGTCAGAAACTGATGACTTCTCCGCGCCAGTTTATTTCTCGAGAAGGGACAAGGAGCTTTCTGAGGAAGCCATGGAATATCGCGCCCATAGCAACAGTTTGAGCAGGCGCGAGAAAGTCGCACAGTATGAGAGCTTGGCCAAGCGCAGGGAGAAGGCGGGTGAAGCCACCCCGCCCCTCGATCTGTCAGACCTTCCCGTATTGGCTGCCCCCAGGGAGAGCGTAACAGAAACCCTTGGCCGAATGTTGCCAGCCTTGACTCTCTCGATTCTTCTCGGGGTTTTCCTTTTCGTTCTGTCCTTTGCGGCGTTTGTAAGATACGACGTGAGATAAAGCTGGATGAGAGATTGGGTTACAGGAAAAGGCAATAAGACCGATCCAGAGCCACAGTCCAGCGTAGAGACATCGCCATGATCCTGAAGATTGTTAAGAAGGAAGTGCTTGAAAGCCTCGTAAGCTTGCGCTTTATGCTGTCGGTCATCCTGGTAGTTTCGCTCTTCGCGACGAGCGCGTTCGTCTTCGTTTCAAGCTACAGGCAGCAACTACAGGATTACGGGGAAAGAACGAACAAGAATCTTTCTGCTCTGCGCGAGCAGACGGGCCACCTGTATGAAGTGGCGCTCCATGAGCAAGAGATATGGCGTAAGCCGAAGCCGCTCGGCCTTTGCGCGGAAGGCTTTGAGGAATCTTTACCAAATTACTTCAAGATGAACGCGTTCAGCATGCGGGCTCCCGAGGCGAAGAGTCGAAGCAACTTCATGCTCCCCCCATTCAACGACATCGATTGGGTCTTCTTCATTGGCACGGTGCTCAGTTTCATAGCGCTTGTGCTGACGTACGATGCTGTGAGCGGCGAAAGAGAGGCGGGAACGCTGCGTCTGATGTTGGCTGGGCCGGCTCCCAGGGATAAGGTTCTCGTAGGGAAGTACGTGGGTACGATGCTCACGCTCGGGATCCCTCTTCTCCTGGGCATGCTTGTAGACCTCATCATTGTGAGGTCCTATGGCATCGTGGCCATTACGCCGGGGGACTGGCTGAAAATCGCGGCCATACTTCTTCTTTCGCTGGCATATCTTTCCGTGTTTGTGCTGCTGGGACTCTTTGTCTCCAGCAGAGCGCAGCACTCCGTCAGCAGCATGGTCATCCTCTTGCTCGTATGGGTGGGCCTTGTCATCCTTGCGCCGAGTTCCGGGTGGCTTGCCGCGAGGGCGTTCGGCAAGGCTACGAGTGGCGCCGAAATGCAGGAAAGGCTGCATGAGGCATGGAGAGAGGTGTGGGAGAACGTAAAAGCCGGGAAGTACGGAGAAAGGGCCCGCTCTCTGTTCGATGACCCCAACGATCCCAGGAATAACCCCCCGGCACGAGTGAGGTACCGAGAAGCTTTCACGGACGCCAGCAATCGGATAGGCGAGGAGTACTTCATGCAGGCGGCGGCACAGGGGAGGATCGGTCGGCAGTTTACCCGCGTCTCTCCCACTGTGCTCTATCACTGTGCCGCCGAGGCCATCGCTGGCACAGGAATTGAACGGTCCTTCAATCTTTACGGTCAAGTCAAACAATACCAGGCCTCTCTCATGGAATATATCCGGAGCAAAGACCAGGAAGACGCCGAGAGCCTCCATCTTCTCTGTGAGGACCGGAGCATGGCGGAAAAATGGAAATCTATTTCGCACCAACCTGTCGATTTTGAGGCGGTGCCGAAGTTCCAGGAAAGGGATCTGTCACTTGGCAAATCTCTTGGCCGCGCCGTCTGGGATGTCGGGCTGTTGATTGCCTTCAACGTTGTTTTCTTTACGGCCTCCTACGTTTCATTTACGAGGTACGACGTGCGCTGACGTTCCGTGCCGAGGAGGCGGGACAGAACGGAGCCAGATAAACAGGCGAGAGATGGATGTTGAGGAGAAGCGTAAAGGAGCTTTGAAGTGATGAGCTGGCAGATCGCAAAGAGACAACTGCTACTGAACATCCTGACCTTCAGGTTCGCTGTTGGGACGGCGGTCTGCGTCCTCCTCGCCGTTCTCTTGGTTCCAGTTCTGATAGAGGACTACAAGGCCAGGCTCGAGAACTACACCGCGAACGTCGCCCTCAACGATGCAGAGCTCAGGAAGCTGATGGTCTACAAGAACTTGACGCCGACCGTGTATCGTCCTCCCTCGGCTCTCGCAGTCTTCAGCAAGGGAGTGGAAGGGCAGGTAGAAAGGAGCGCGAAGATCTCCCTCGGCGGCGTTCCGCAGATGAGGGAGGCGTCAAGTGAGGTGAACCCGTTTCTGGAAGTCCTTCCCGACCTGGACTTCTCGTTGATATTCGCATCTGTAATCAGCTTGCTTGCGCTGCTGGTTGCCTACGATGCTGTATCGGGGGAGAGGGAGAGAGGGACGCTGAAGTTGCTGCTCTCAGGACCGACTCCCCGCTATCAGTTGCTCCTGGGTAGGCTGGCCTCGGGCATGTTGACACTGCTGATTCCGGTAAGCGTGGCCTTCATTGTGGCGGCTTTGATGCTGGAACTATCGCCTATGGTAGCGCTCAGCGGGTCGGACTGGATGCGAATCGGGCTGATGTACATAACCTCGCTGCTATTCGTCTTCTGCATGCACAATCTCGCCATGTTCTTCTCTTCCGTGACGAAGAGAGCGACTACGGCGCTGATGTTCTCGCTGCTTTCGTGGGTATGCTTCGTCGCGGTCATCCCAAACGCGAGCCTATATGTAGCCGTGAATGTCCTGCCGCTCCCCGGCGCCGAGGCGAAGGACGAGGTTGCCAGGCGGTCTGCCGAGGTCTGGGGCGAGTACGAGCAGGAGGAATCAAGATACCACAATAGCACCCTTGACTACGATTGGAGGTCCGACGAGCGCGGGGCATTCGGCCAGTATTTCTTGCTCACCTGCTCGAAGGGCGGTGTGGAATACCACCAGGGATTGCACGCTCTTGTGGAGCCGGTGAGGATCCGTTGTGCCGACAGGGCCGCGGAACTTCAGCGGGGCTACCTGGAAGGGTTCCTCAAGCAGAGGTCGCTTGCGGAGAACATCTCCAGGGCTTCGCCTGTTTCGGTCTACGGCGTGCTCATGTCGGCGCTGGCTGGGACGGATGCGCAGAGCTTCGAGCACTTCTTCCATGCCGCGAGAATGCAGAGGGCTAAGCTGATCGAATATGTCCGCTCAAAGACTGATGGGTTCTCTACACCGTCATTCTCCTCGCAAGTGGACCGGGCCATGTCTGAAGAAGTGGAAGCCCTCATCGATCAGATGCGAACTGCGAGCAGAGGGGAGAAGCAACCCCTGAATCAGAGGAGGCAAGAGTTGTACAACAGGATGCGTGCAGCCGTAACGCCGCTTGATCTGTCTGACCTTCCGCCGATGACTGCGCATCAGGAATCCGGGGTGGGCCTCCTCCGCAGGGCCCTCCCTGACCTGGCACTGCTGGCAGTGTCGGGAGTGTTGCTCTTCGTTTTGTCTTTCGCGGCTTTCGTGGGATACGACGTCAGGTGAACTGCAGCGGCTGGCCGGCGGGCCACAAAAGATGGCAGCGATGCCTGCGGCCGTTTCATGACGCGGGGTAAGGACTATGGTCTTCAGGATTGTGAAGAAAGAGATACTCGAAAGTCTCTTGAGCCTCCGGTTCATGCTCTCCAGCGTGCTGGTCGTCTTGGTTTTCGCTACGAGTGGCTTCGTGTTCGTTGCGAATTACAGACAGCAACTGCTGGACTACCAGGAGGGGACGAGCAAGAACACCGCGTCGTTGCGCGAGGGAGGGGGAGGGG
>CAZUUK010000080.1:0-14327 GCA_964622675.1 uncultured Planctomycetota bacterium
ACATAGGCAACGCGGATCCCCCGCCCGCCCTTCACACCCCATCCCCCCTCCGCGGCTCCTCCCGGCGCAGCTCCCAGCACTTCGCGTATTTCAAGAACACGTGCACCCCGCTCAGCCACGCAGCTACCAGCCCCGGCACCCCGTCCAGAAAACCAAGCCGCAGGAGATACTTCTTGACGAAAACCAGCGGCGGCTCAAGAACCATTCTCAACACAATCGAGCAAGTCCCGCTACCACGCTTGTCTTCAGCCGAAAGCGACGCAAAACGCTCCACACGCATCACGTGATCCCGGATATCCTCGTAGCTCAGGTGGATTATGTCACCTCTCAATTGCCCCGTCCTGCCCTCGAGCTCGACCCTCTCGTGGACGCGCCCGCCGACCCACCTCCCCTTGTCTTTTTTGAAAAGCCTGAGCTTTTTGTCAGGGTACCAGCCCCCGTGCGTCAGATAACGACCCAGGTAGAAAAGCTTCCGCGGCATATAGTAACCATCCGCTTCCGGCCCTCCCGCCCTGGAGAAAAGCTCCTTTATCTCCGCAGCCAGTTCCGCCGTCACCCGCTCGTCCGCATCCAGCGACAGCACCCAATCATTCCTGCAGAGCGAACGCGCGTAATTCTTCTGCCCCACGTAACCCTCCCACTCGTGCACCACCAACCTGTCCGTGTACTCCCTGCACGCCGCCTCCGTCCCGTCAGTACTCCCGGAATCCCCCACCACAATCTCTTCGGCCCACAGCACGCTCTCAAGACACTCCCGGACAGCCTTCTCCTCATTAAGAGTAATGACCGCCACCGAAATCGGCAGCTTTCCGCCCATCGGCACCTCCGTTCCCAATATGTGGATTCTAGATTCCGCCCGCACGCCCTGTCAACAGCGCCTCTCCCCTTCGGCCGCTTCGCGTCCCCCTGCTACAATACCCCCCGGCTCAATCGAGGAAAAGAGATGGAGATCACCGAACCCCCTCATTGCGACGCCCTGTGCGCCCCCTTGATGCGGACCCAGCACCTCCTCCCAGACCGCTGACGAATTGATCCAGAGTGTGGCGCCAGACCAGGTCCGTTCTGACGAGCAGCTTGCTGGAGTACCCTCAGCCCAGCGAAGGTCAATCGCGCATGGCGAGCCTTAGTGCTCCTCACTGACTTCGCATAATCGCCCCCGACGTAGCACAGATTGACGGACATCTATCGAGATGCTATGATTCGGCTTCTTCATGCTCTTGAGCAAAGAGTTCGCAGGTGGCATTGCCAACGGAGCCTTCGGTTGACGGGGGAGCCCGAGACAGCTCGGCAAGACAGTGAGCCAGGTGTTGCGCGCCTACCAGATGTGTCCCCACCTCGTTGGCCTCTGCTGCTGGCGGGTGGTTGCATCCTGTTGGTGTACCTGGCAGCCACAACCGGCCGTTGGTGGCCCACCCCCGACAGCGCTCTATACCTGAACCTGGGTCGATCTCTGGCAAACGGCGAGGGATTTCGCTTCAATGGTCAACCACACACCCTCGTTGCGCCCGGGTTGCCTTTGATTCTGGCCGCCATCCGTGCCGTTTTCGGACCCGGATTTTGGGCACCCAACTTGTTCATCACTGCATGCGGATTGATAGCCCTCGCTTTGACATACGTGGTCATAGCGCAACTCAGCAACCGGCGCGCCGCGCTGGCTGTTACCCTGTGTACTGCGTTTTCGTATGAGTACTTCATCAGCGCCCACACTATCTTGACGGACATGCCTTTTGTGCTCCTATTCTGGGCAGCGTTGTACGCCTGCGTGCGGTTTGGTCGCGGTAGCTCCTTGTGGATTGTGCCAGCCGGGCTGTTTGCCGCAGCGGGTGTTCTCACCCGTGCCCCGGGTCTGATGGTCCTCGGAGTGCTGGCATTTGGGCTTGCACTCGATCGCCCTTTCAACCGAGGACCGCGTAAACGACTACTCGCCGCAGGGTTAATCCTTGGAACCATCGCCGTTACGTCTGCAAGCTTATATGTACTGGCACTTGCCGTTGCCGAAGGCACACCAGGCTATGTCGCTCTAGCCAAACAGGCGGCGCCGGCGGGCGTCTTGGAATACCTACGACGGCTTTGGCACTGGCCGCTTCACATGACAATCGCGCTCACAGAGCTTCTTACCCGTCAAAGAGGGCTTATGCTTGTCGGTGTTGCCGCCTTTCTGCTGGGAATGGCCGGCGTCGCAAGTCTATGGAGAAAAGGCCACAGACTTATTCCGGTGTTAGTGGTACTCTATCCGATTTGCCTGGAAGTTATCGCAGGCCCCGGGCAGGCGAAGTCCCGTTACCTCTTACCTGTTCAAGCTTTTCTACTCTTTGCATGCATGGAAGGGCTGAGGTGGAGCATAAGCCAATTTTCTCAATGGAGATCGAGAGCAACAAAGCCGCTCCATCTCCTACGAGCGGTTACGATCTTCACAGTCCTTGTTGTGGCAACGAACGCGCCACGAATTCTGCGCCACGCCTTCTACTACAGCTATCTCAGCCACACGCCGCGTTACTACCAGGTTGTCCGTAATGGCAAGCACGGTGAAGTATTCCCCATAGCCGACATCCTGCGCGAGAAATGCCCACAGGGCATGCTGGTCGCGACGGATGCTCATAAAGTTCGCTTGTTTCACTTCCTCAGCGGCCGCCGCATTGCCCCCCTTCCCGATGTCCCGCGTCAAAGTCCCGATGATGCCGACTTCATTGTCAACTTCGCCCTCTCAAATCAACAACTCGCTTTCGTAGTGCTCGACATCCGTGAAGTAAGCGAGAGTTTCCGAAAGCACGTCGCTTCTACGTTCGTTCGCAGCAGGCAAATGCAGCTCGTACATCGAGGCAACCATTACGTTGTCTACCAGCGCATCTAGCGGCATTGGCGAAATGTAGCAAGATAACTGCCCGGCCCCCACCTTCCGGTGCCCCCTTGAGGCCCTCCTCGCAGATCTCCAATATTCAAGACCAACGCCCGGAATTTGCCGCCCATCGGTGGCCGCGCACACGACAAGCCAATTCTAGATTTGAGCGCGGCGCTCTATTAACCGACCCTCTTCCCTTTGACTGGTTCGCGTCCGCCTGCTAGAATACCTCCCGGCTCAATCGAGGAGAAGGGATGGAAATTAGCGAACTGCCTCACTTTGACAGCCTGCACGTCCCGCCGATACGCACCCAGCACCTCCTCAGCAACCTCCGCGTCGGCCAGGTCATCACTGCCAGGGTACGCGAAAAGTTCGCCGACGGCTCCTATCTGATAGAGTTGAAGGGCCGCCTCGTCCAAGCAGACTCGGCTCGCAGCTTCGTGGAAGGTGAGGAAGTCGAGCTCGTGGTAAGAAGCTTGAGACCCCATGTCCTGCTTCAGGCCGCGGCCTCCAAGGCAGACACTGGAGATCTACAGGCCGCAGAAGGCGTCCTCAGCTCCCTCGGCCTCCCCGTCTCCGAAGCCAATCAGCAGGCCGTAGTCGCTCTATTGAAGTTCGGCATCCAGCCATCTGCCGAGAACGTAACCGCCGTCGCTCTCATCGCCGAGGAAGCCGCCACCCAGGCCGAAGCGGACGCAGCCGCGTTTCTTCTTACCAAGGGCATCGCGCCCACACCCGACCTCGCGCGCAGCGTTGCAGAACTCATGCTCGGCGGCGACATGCTCGCCGAACTCCTCACCGCCGCTGACGAACTCGCCCTCTCACTCATCGATCCCCTCCGCGCCGGAGAATCCTTTCTCACCGACATTCCCGGCCTTCTGTCCGAAATCTCCACCATGCTGTCACAGAACCCACACCTTTTCATCCTGGATCCGTCGCTCCGCGAGTATCTGGCGAACTACGCCTTGACCTTGAAGGAACTCGCCGCCCGGTTCAGTTCACAAATACCCGATCCCAACGAAATCGCGCCCGCCGCGCAAAGTCTCGCAGAGCTCCTCAGCGACATCCAATCCCTGGCAGCTCGCCTCCGTGGGGACCTGCCCAACCTAGCGTTGCCCGAATCCCTTTCTGAACTTCCTGAAAAACCCGTCCAACTCCTCCGGGCCGTGGGCCTCGCCGCCACCCCAAAAATGCAGGCCACCCTCAGGCAGCTCGCCTCCGAAGTCGGAGAACATCCCAACGCAGCCCAGCTCGCCGCGCTCCTTCTCGCCGGCTCTCGCGGCCAACCCCCGCCTACCTCCGTCGAGCAGGCCGCTCGCTTCCTTTCAGCCTTCCCTCAGGCCCAGGATATCCTCACCGGTTTGGAGCCCGCCGCTCGCCAGACGGCCTCCCTATTCGCACAACTGCGCCAGCAGCTCCAGGCAGCGCAAGCGGAGATGTCCTCGACCTTCATAGAACCGGCCGGCACCGAGTCCCTCCAGGATGCGGCCACCACCATGGCAACCGAACCCCTCATCCGAGCCCTCGAAGGCATCGCCGAAGCAACCCGGCTACTGCTTCAGGCCAACCCTCAGCTCCGCAATCTCGCGACCGCCATCGAGCTTCTGCTCGCCGGATACACCTCTCGCCGCAAGGCCACGACGAGCGCCGAAAAGATCGAACCGCAGATCGTAGAAATCCTCCCCATCGCCGACCAGACCGAATTCTCGACCAAGCTCCGCAAGCTGCTCGACAGACTCAGCCCCAAACAGCACCAGCAGCTCCTGGGCAGCCTGCAGGCGCGCGAAGAGAGCCGCATCAGGGACATGCCGCTTCTTCAGCAAATGCGCCAGCTATTCCATTCAACCAGAACCCTCGCCGCCCGCATGGCCTCCTACAAAGTCCTGGACCTCTCCGGCGCCCGGCATGAGCCCCAGATCCTCTACGCAGAAATCCCCATAACCAACCGCGGAAATTCCGCCACCGCACGCCTCAGGTTCTACATCCGCAGAAGAACCGAGGGAGAAGCCCGCGCCCCGCAGGAACCCTACACCGTCGTCATAGACCTCACGACCTCCAACCTGGGCAGGATATTCGGCAATCTCGCCCTCCGAGAAGACCTCATCCGAACGCGCCTCGTCGTCGCCGACGACTCCGTACGCACGATGTTCATCGTTCACCAGCGCGAGCTGGAAGAAAGGCTAAAAGAGGAGGGCTTCCGCCTCACCTTCGACGTCGTCTGCAGGCGCCGCGAGGAAGAGCCGCCTCCCTTCCTCGACATCCCTGCAGCCTCCGCGCCGGCAACTTCCTCCGGCCTCGACATAAGGGTTTGAAAAATGGATCGCCAGGTGGCAGTCGCACTGAAGTACCAACCCGAAAGAGACCTGGCCCCCAGGGTCGTCGCAAAAGGTTTCGGCCAGATCGCCGAAACCATCATGAGGATTGCCAGACAGAGCAGCGTCCCGATAAAGGAAGACGCATCCCTCGCTCGCGCTCTCTCGTTACTCCGCGTCAACCAGGAAATCCCGCCCGAACTCTACGCGGCCGTCGCTGAGATCCTCGCCTTCATCTATCGTATGGATCAGCTCGCCGGCCGCAGGCGAATCTAAACCCGAGCCGAAACATGAACACCTGGACTGCCGGCGGCAACATACCGGTGCTTTTCGTTCGCGCCCGTTCCCTCCCCGAGGCCTGGGAAAAGGCCATCATAGCCCTCTGGGACCACGGCGTTGACGTACGCACCGAAGCCGACAGGAAAGCCAGAGACGGCTCCTTCGTTGACCCTCCCAGCCGTGATGCCACAATGATAATCGAAGTTGACCAACCCCTGGCCGAGCCCCGAATCCACAAGAACATCCCCGCCGGTCCCGCCGAGCTCGAAGTCTACCGGCAGGAGGTCGTAGACGGAATCCACGACCACTGGATCGACCCCAACGACCCGCAGAAATGGGCCTACACCTATCACCAGCGGCTCTTCAACTACTCGGCCGCCACAGGTTTCAGCGAAACCGACACCCGCCTGCCGCCGCTTGACCAGGTCCAGCTCCTCCTCGACAAACTCACCGGAGTCTTTTACACCCGCCGCGCGCAGGCCATCACCTGGATTCCCGGCCCCGACAATGCCTGCGAGCACCCGCCCTGCCTCCAGCGCGTCTGGTGCAGGATCGTCGAGGGCGGAGGGAGCCTCGTACTCAACATGAACACCCACTGGCGCAGCCGCGACGCCTTCAAAGCCTGGTTCATGAACTCATACGCCCTGACGGATTTGCAGGCGAAGCTCGCCCGCGAAATCTCCCGGAAAACCAGCCGCCAGGTCGAAGTCGGCCGCTACGTCGACATCTCCGATTCGTTCCACGCTTACGGCCAGGACTTCGGAAAGCTCAAACCCGAAGTCGAGAAAATGCGCCTCCAGCCAAACGTGGCTTCACGCGCATGGCGCAGCGACGACGAAGTACTCCGGCAGATGTTCGACGAGACGCGCCGCCGGCTCAAGGAAAACCCCGACTACATGCGCAGCAGATCTCCCGCGTAGGTTGCCTCCCCTCACCCGCGCCGCGACAGAAGCTCTCTTAGCTCCCTGCTTCCCATCGCGAGCGACACAACTCCAAACGCCGCGCCGCCCAGAATCACCGGCACCAAAACCTTCATCGCGCGAGCCGCCAGCAGCTCACTCTCCCCCCCAAAGTGCATCGCACCCAACACCGCCACCGTCATCACCGCACACCCAACCCCCGCTCGCCCGGCCGCGGCAAGCACTTCCCTTCCACTAAGCTCAGCCAGCCTCCGCCTCAGCTTCACGAAAAGCACCAAGCAACTCACCGTCGCCGTAACCGCCGTCGCCAGCGCAAGCCCCGCCTCCTTCAGCGGAAACACCAGTATGAGATTAAGCACCAGGTTGCAACCCACCATCATCGCGCCCACCCTCACCGGCGTCTTCATATCCCCCAGCGAATAGAACGACCTCGTCAGCACGTGGACGCTGCAATACGCCCACAAGCCCAGCGAATAGAAAAGGATCACCCGGGATGACCTGCTCACCGCCTCCGCCGTGAAGCTGCCGCGCTTGAATAGAAGCTCCACCGCCTGCGTCCTTATCAGGATAAGTCCCAGCGCAGCCGGCAGCATCAAAAACGCCACCGTTCTCAGCGCCTGCTGCACCGACTCCGTCAGCCCCTTCATGTCTCCTACCGCGGCCCTCCTTGCAAAGGCCGGAAACGCGGCCGTCGTCACCGCAATTCCGAAAACCCCCAGCGGAAACTGCACTAGCCTGTCCCCGAAATAAAGGCTCGATACCCCCCCCTCACCCGCGAGAAACCACGCAATCACGCTGTCCAAAACCACGTTGATTTGCATCGCCGCCGAGCCTATCAACACCGGCGTCATCAGCTTGAGAGTCCTGACCAACCCGGGATGCCTCAGGTTAAACCTGAATCGCGGCAGCAGCCCCTTGCGCCTGAGCACCGGCAGCTGCATCCCCAACTGCGCCACCCCCCCGGCAAGAACCGCCGCCGCCACTCCGTATATCCCGATCAAGGGCGTCAGCGCGAACACCCCGGCTATCCAGAAAATATTCAACACCGCCGGCGCCAGCGCCGGTATCAAAAAATGCCTCCGCGTGTTCAGGACCGCCATCGAAACCGCCGCAAGGCAAATGAAGATGGCATAAGGAAGCATTATCCAAAGGAGCCTCACGAGCAGCTTCCCTTCGGAGCTCGGCTCCGCCGCGCGGTAATAAAGCCACGTCCCGGCGATCCCCAGCGCAACCGCAGCCGAAAGGATCAGGCCCACCACAGTGAAGACAGCGCTTACAAGCTCCCGCGTCTCCTCTTCCGACCGGTTCTCCGTGTAGTCCGCCACCACCGGAACGAACGCCAAGCTCAGCGCCCCCTCCCCAAACATCCTCCGGAAAAGGTTTGGGATCCTGAACGCAACGATGAACGCATCCCACACACTGCCCGCCCCGAACACGCTTGCGCACAGAATGTCCCGCGCCAGCCCCAGAAGCCGGCTAAGGAGCGTGCACGCGCTCACCGTCCTCACAAAGCCGAGAAATCCCCGCCCGCTCTTATCCATTCCCTACGTCCTTATGGACCCGAAAAGGTAAAGCCCCACCGCACCGAACGATGAAATCGGAAACCACGCCGCAATTACCGCCGGCAGCTCCCCCCGGTTCCCCACCTCGATCGAAGCCACATAAAACGACAGGAAAAGGAATGCGACCATCAGACCCACCCCAGCTCCCAAAAGGTAGCTCTTTCCTCCCCACCTCAGCGCTGAAGGGAGTCCCACCAGCAGAAGCACAACCGTCGAAATCGGGAAAGCGACCTTCGCGTGCAGCGCCACCTTCACCCCTCCAAGATCCGGCCTCTCCTTAACCAGCCTGTACGCCTGCGATATCCCCATAAAACCCGCCTCCAGTTGCTTCGCGCCGATGGCTCCCGGCGCCAGGTCCGTCTCGACAAGCACCATCTCCCCGTCCTCCTTCCCTCCGACGCCCTTCGACGTATCCCGCTCTCCACCTCGAAGGAAAAAAAGCGCCGTGTAATCGTGAAGCGTCCAGCCCCTCGGCTCACCGTCTACGCTCTCCGCTCGCTCCGCCCGGTAGTACGCGCGCGGCTCACCCGACGGATAGAAATCCATCACCGCCACGTCGTACATCACCTTCTCAACGAAATCGTACCTCCTCATCCAGAAAAGCTTCCCCCACCGGTCCGGCACCAGGACGTCGTAGTACGAGAACTTCTCGCCCCCGAAAACCGCCTTCCTTGCATGCATCAGCCGCGGCGCCACTTTCGGCACCAACCACTCCTGGTTCGCCCACAGCCCCACCATCAGCATCACCGCAGCCGCCATCACAGGAAGCAACGAACGATAAACACTCACCCCCGCCGAAACCATCGCCCAGAGCTCATTCCTCCGCTGAAGGCTCAGTACGGTGAACACCGCCGCCACCAGCGTCACTATCGGCACAAGCTGCCCCACGATCAACGGCATCTGATACGCACAAACGCGCAGCGACATCCCCAAACCCGCCTCAAGAAACTCGTCAAGCCGCTCGATCCCATCAACCACGACGTACAGCCCCACCAGCGCCGCCAGCGCTCCCGCGAAAGCCTTCAAAAACCTCCCTGCCACGTATCGTTCCAGGATCATCTCATCCTCTCAGCGCGCGCCGGAAAAGCATTATCCCCAAAGCCCCCACCGCCGCGTTGCCCAGCCACACAGCAGCCGCGGAAATCGCCGAAAGCTGCGCCAGCGTCTTTCCCACCTGATAGAGCGGGTAGTAGACAGCCACCACCAGCGCGAGCCCTATGAAGAACCCGCTCAGCCTATCGCCCCTCTTCGTCAGAAGCCCCAGCGGCGCTCCAACAAACACCATCACCAGCGGCGCAAAAGCCAAAGAAAGCCTGCTCTGCAGCTCGACCTTCGCTTTATTCGCCTTCCGACCTTCCCCCTTCGCCTTTCTCATCACTTCACCCAGAGAGAGTTCTTTTGTCTTCCGCTCCCGCTCCGACTCTGGAAAGTCGAGCTGAAACTCCCACGTCTCCACCGTCCCATGCCAGGCACTCGCCTCCAGACTCTTCCCCTCGGCTTCTTTTCCCTGGCGCGTCCTGAAGACCGTATACACCGCATCTCGAAGCTCATAGACTATCGCGTTCTTCTCTTCCTCGAACCGTGCTTCCCCTTCCTTGGCTTGCACCAGGCGAGTGATCTCGTCAGTCTCCTCCTGCACCACCATCACGTTCAAAAGCTTCCCGCCCCTGTGCGCGGAGGAATAGAGTGCCCCGCCCGGGATCGGAAAGACCCTCTGCCCGACGTTCAGCAGCCTGCTGGAGACCTCCGATAGCGTCTCCTTCCCAGCTTTCGATATCCTGTAGCGACCCTCCGGCACCACCCCCGCCTGGAGAAACAGCGCCAGCGCCGCAGCCCCCAAGCCAAGCCATATCGAAGGACCGAGCAGGGAGACCGGGTGAATCCCGCTCGCCATCGCCCCGCGGAACTCGTTATCCGCCGAAAGCCGCCCGTAGCACATGACGCACCCCGTCAGCGCCGATATCCCCAGGCTGTACGTCAGTATCGTCGCAATCACCGCCGGCGCCAGCTTCACAAGCCGCACCAGGTCCAGACCCCGATGGATGTACTGCACGCAGTTGACGAAGAAAACCGCCAGCGTAAACACACAGAGTGAAAGCGCAAACGCCCTCAGAAGCTCCCATCCGACGTACCGCTTCAGAATTCCCAAAAACCACCTCTTCGTCCGCTCGACCGCCAGAGGCCCTAGCTTGGACGCGCACCGTTTTTGTTCGAGGCCGACTCAGTAAGACTTTAGCCGATAGATGGGCTGTGTCAACCGCTAGAAAATAGTGGGAAGAGAATACAGCTCCGCCAGGGGAAAACTTTGGAGGGGGACGAAAAAGGGTCAGTCACTCGCCTGGTACTTCTTTATCCAATCCGCAATGTCACCAATAACCTCATTCGCGACGTGGCCCGGCCTTTCGTATTCCTGCGGCGTAGACTTCCCCTCTCCCGCAATGAACAGGTGATTCAACGCCGGATAAGTCTTGAAAAGCACGTCATCTCGCGACGAAAGCGCCGCCTTCCACCGCCCGAAATCCTCCATCGTCACCTGATAGTCCCTTCCACCTTGAAGGAACAGCATCGGCTGCTTCAAACTCGTCGCCTCTTTCGGCGCGTCGTATCCGCGCAAGTCCAGCCAGTACGAAGCCGGCACGCCATACGGCAGGAGCAACGACGGAGTCTCCGGCGACAGCCCCGGGGCTTTCACCTTCGCCACTCTCCCCTTCATATCCTCCAGCATCGCCTTCTCCTGGTCCGAGATACTCCCGTCCCTCGAGAATATGTAGGACATCTGCTCGAGGATCACGTCCTCCATCGGCCTCGCTGCCCCCGCCATGAAGATAAACCCCGCGATCTCCGGATCGTGTTTCGCGATCCTCGGAATCATCATCCCGCCCAGACTGTGCCCAAGCACGAAGATGCTTTTCGCGTCTATCTTTCGCGTCGTTCGCAGAAGAGACACCGCCGCTACCGCGTCCTCCACCGTCTCCTCGTTCACCGTCACCTTATCTTGGATAGCGACGAGCTTCGCCGCGTGCACCTGTGTACGCTTGTCGTATCGCAGCACCGCCACGCCGCGCGACGCCAGCCCCCACGCGAGATCGCGAAACGGCTTGTTCGGCCCGATTGTTTCGTCACGGTCGTGCGGCCCCGACCCGTGCACCAGCACAAGCGCCGCAAACGGCCCAAAACCCTCCGGCATCGAAAGCGTCCCCGGCAAGGCCCACTCCCCCGTCCCAACCGTCGCCTCTATCTCGTCAAAAGACTCCAGATTCGCGTACGCCGGAGGTTTGTATCCGGCGCGCGCCTTGCTTGGAACAAACCACAATCCGCTGATCTCCCCGGCGCCGTTGAAGACGAGCTTGACGTCAATCGCCGCCTTCTCAAACTCGCACGTGACGTAACGAGCTTCGCGCCCCGCCTCTTTCGCCGCGCGCACGCCGCGCTGACCCTTGAACGAACCAGACTGCAGCGCGATGGACTTCCACGCTTCTTCCAGCTTTGACGGCGGCAGCACCTTCTTCATGGTGCCGTCGAATCCCTCAGCCGCTTTCGCAAAATCCCCGCGCGCAAGCAACTCGACAAACTCCTTCGCCTTCGAACCAAGCTCCTCAGCCCCCGAAGCCCTCTCGCCGCAGCCAGGCACCAACGCAAGCCCAGCCAGCAGCACAGCAGCAACCACAGATCTCCGCATCCGGCCACCTCCTTTTCCGCTCGCAAGGTCCACAATAGCCCGCTTCGGGCTTCTACCAGGTATATACGCCGTGCGGGACCTCGCTATTCACCCCTTACTATCTCAGGCCTGTAGGAAGCTTCCCTTCATCCGCCGGCACCGACGTCATCGGCACCGGCTTGTAGTCAACTCTCCCATGGTACGAAAGCTTCGCCACCGCCCAGACACACTTTTTCATCGCCCGCCTGCTCATTCTAGGCGGCGAAAGGGGGAAAATCAGCTCCGATGCCCCTTTCCCCTTTACTTCGAAGTACTTGCAGAGCGGCCCCAAGCTCATTATCGAATCTTCGCCCACTAGTTCCTCGCCCCACGATTCCATCGGCGAGATCAAATCCACCTCACCTTCGACAGACTGCACCCAGTCGTTCTCGATTCGCACTGTCACCTTTCTCAGATCGTTCGTCACCTCCCACCGAAGCGGCGGCACATCATCCACGTACAGCACATCCTGAAAAACCTGCCCGCCCTCTGTGATCCTCGCCTTGACGATCCCCTGGCGAACCACCCCCGTCGGCGGCGTTATCACCAAAACCTTGTACTCCTTGCCTTCGCGCGCGCCCAGCCGGTAATGAATCTTCTCCGGACGCGTCCTCCATCCGGATGGAAGCTCGAACTCCACGTCCCCTTCAACCGCGCGATTCACGTAGTTATTGGTTACCGCGACCGCAGCCTCATTGATCGTTATCCCGCCCTGCATGATGGGATTCCGCAGCGTCAGCTCACCGTGAAGCGATATCGCCACCGACCCGTATCCGATCGGCGCCGCGCCTTTATTGTGATCCCAGTGCCTGAAGTGGATCACCTCCGCCGGCTCGCGCTCCCGCCCGAGCCTTCGCCCCTTCAGAACCGGCCTCGGCAAGCTCGGCACCACCTGCATGGTCTCGATCTCGAACGCCCCAAGCTCCAGCGGCACCGACCACCGCCCCTTCAACTCCATCTTCGATTCGCGCTCCTCGAGCAGGTTCGTCCTGAAAGCAGACCGAAGCGGCTGCTGCAACTTAAGCTCTCCAGAAACCGGCCTCCCGGACGCCTCGTAACCGCGCACCGTAATCCCTTTCTTTCGGTCCAGCGCATCCGGCGCAAACCCCGCCGCCGCGTATCCGTAAGGCTTCACCGTCGTGACCACGAAGCTTCCGACGTCGCTCCTCAAAAACTCCATCTCTCCCTTGAGCGCTCCCACGTGAATCCCCGTACACACCGCGCGAAGCGGATTGTTGAACTCCCGCGACCGCCTGTACGTCCGTCCCTCTCGCCAGTCGCCCCGATGCGGATGCAAAGCGTACCTGTAAACGTGCGTCCTGTGCTCCGGGACAAAGAAAAACGGAAGCCGATCCTTCCCCCACGGAGTCACCCCCCACTTCGCCGTCCTCATCAGAAACAGCACCATCGTCGAATCCCGCTCGACCGATGCCATCACGTGTCCCCGGTTCAATATCCCGAACCCGTAATCATCCACGCGGCCAGCCAGCCCCGAAGCATCCGCCTCCGCCGGCAGACTCGCCTCCGCATCGTCGGAAAAGTCCTTCGCCAGCCGCCGCGCTGCTCGAAGCAGCGCCTGCCTGCTGCTTGCGGAGACAATGAGCACCGGCAGCGCTCCCCACCCTCTCGGCGCACCCCGATCCCTCACGAAAAGATGCCCTACTCCCTTCCCCCTAATCTCCTCGTTAAACCGCTGCCTGACGTTCCGCGTAACTTGTGATAGAAGTTTCTTCGCGTACGAGTTCTTCCCACCCACGTCCAGGCATATCCTGAACGAAGTCCCATAAGGAAGGTCTGCGTAGAAATCGTCGGGCTTCGGCAGAATCGTATTCTCAAAGCGGAGCTTTTTCCTCTGCGGCCACCAGAGATCATCCTGCCACGGCGTCACCGGAACGCCAAGCTTTATAAGCGCCTCCTGCACCACCTCCGCCGCCATCGCCGCCGTCTCGTCCGCCGGATAGACGATATTCGCCATCCCCAGGCTGTAGGCCTTCTCGCCGAACCGCAGAATCGCCGAGCTCGAAAGGTCAACCCATTGATTCCCGTGCCGCGCCCCGCAATTCGACCTGTTCTCCGGCCGGTACGTCCGGAAATCCAGCTTCCCCTTGCTCCGGCGCTTAACCGTCGCCCCGAACCTGTCCTCGAAAACCGGCTCCAGCCCCTCCAGCTTCACCGGAAACGTCACCACATGAAGGTGGTCAAGCCCATCGTAATTCTCCAACCTCGTAACGAAATCTATCCTCCTCACCCCGCGCCTTAGCACGACTTCCTGCCTCCGTCCGCAGTCCTTCATATCCCCGCTTATCACAAGTCGCTCCGACACAGGCCCCTTCCAGACCCCCACCTTATCCTTGTAGTCCCGCGAGAAATACTTCGGCCCCTTCGTCCATAGCTCCCACGAAGGCTCCTCGATGTTTCCATCTTCCTCCAGAGCGACCAGCTCATTGGCAGGCCCGGCCTCGAGGTTAACGAGCTCCCGCTGGGCCTCCTTGTCGTAGATGCTCGTTATTCCGCCGCCCAGCTTCGCATCCGCGGTAACCGAGAAGAACTCGTTCTCAATGCTGAAGCCCCCCTGCTTCCGCCGCGCCTCCGGAAGCTTTTCCGCTCGCACCGCGTAGACCGTCTTGTACCCCACCGAAGGCACGTCGTGAGCCAGAAGTGTAACCTCGCACTCGCGCACGTATCCCCGCGCGTCAATTTCCGCGCTCTCCAGCTCGC
>CAZUUK010000081.1:0-14245 GCA_964622675.1 uncultured Planctomycetota bacterium
CAGGATGTCATTGTGGATTTCCGTCCTGCGCGGGGAAGGTTAGCGCGAAAAAGGGTGCAACGAAGCTACCAGGAATAGATCTTATATCCGCCGCGGGGTGAAATGGCCAGAGCCACTGCGTGAAGATCCGGCAGATACCTCTGAACTATCGCCAAGGCGGGTGAACCACGCGCTAGCAGCCCAATCGAGCGAGGTTTTAGACTTGACATAGTGTCTGGGATGGCTTAGAAGTTGGACATATTGCGAGGGGGAACGAAGGGAAGCGCGAGCCGGAAACCATGGCCGCCCAAGCATCGCTAAGATCAGTCATGCGCACAACTTGCGCCGCGCTCATCCCTTCCCCCGACCTACCCAGACCAGCCTCATCCTCGGCTCAAGCTACCTGACGCCAGCGCTGTTCCCTCGCAATGGGGCGAAAACGACGCTCAATTATTGACTCGGGACGTGAAAGCCATTGGTCGGAGGAGGGTTGGAGGGATGAAGAACGGCACTAGCCGCATTTCAAGGCAGCAAAGAGGCAGCAGGATTTGCTTTCAGTTCGTGGGCTTTGCCATGACGGTTTTGGCGTTGCTCTGGGCCACGCCGTGGGGCGAGGCGACGGAGGTTCCGTTCACCGCGCACACTATCTCCACCGCCGCGAATGGGGGGAGGTGCGTTTTCGCAGCGGACGCGGACAGCGACGGGGACATGGACGTGCTTTCGGCTTCGTATCTCGACCACACGATCGCGTGGTACGAGAACGACGGTGCCTCAACTCCTTCATTCACGGAACACGTAATCTCCACATCCGCCGATCAGGCGGTTTCTGTTTTTGCTACGGACGTGGATGGCGACGGCGACATGGACGTGCTCTCCGCGTCAGCTAATGACGACAAGGTAGCCTGGTACGAGAACGACGGTGGGTCCCCTCCCTCCTTCACCGAGCGCGTAATCTCCACCACGGCCGATGGCGCGTGGTGCGTCTTTGCGGCCGATGTGGACAGCGATGGTGACATGGACGTACTCTCCGCTTTGTACTACGGCAACAAGATAGCCTGGTACGAAAGCGATGGCGGCTCTCCTCCTTCCTTCACCGAACGCGTAATCTCGACCAGCGCGGGCGGTGCTTACTCTGTGTTGGCGGCGGACGTCGATAGCGACGGCGACACAGATGTACTTTCGGCATCAATCAGCGACGACAAGATAGCGTGGTACGAGAACGACGGCGGGTCGCCTCCCTCCTTCACAGAACGCGTCATCTCCACCGCAGCCGATGGTGCCACCTCTGTCTTTGCGGCGGACGTGGACGGCGACGGCGACATGGATGTCCTTTCAGGTTCATTGGACGACGACAAGGTAGCCTGGTACGAGAACGACGGCGGCTCACCCCCCTCTTTCACAGAACGCGTAATCTCAACCGCCGGCAACGGCACCTTTTCTGTGTTCGCTGCGGATGTGGACGGCGATGGTGACGTGGACGTGCTCTCCGCCTCGTACTTCGACAACGAGATAGCCTGGTACGAGAACGCCGGCACCTCCCCTCCCTCATTCACACGACGCCTAATCTCGGCAAATGCGTTGCAAGCCTTTTGCGTCTTCGCAGCGGACGTGGACGGCGAGGGGGATCTGGACATACTTTCCGCTTCGTTCTTCGACGACAAGATAGCCTGGTACGAAAACAAGACCATCCACCGCAGCGCCGCGTTCCCGGCCCAGGCCGTGATCTCTACCTCCGCCGATATGACTTATTCCGCCGTCAGCGCAGATGTGGACGGTGATGGCGACACGGACGTACTTTCTGCTTGCGACGGGAACGACAAGATAGCCTGGTACGAGAACGACGGCGGCTCACCGCCCTCGTTCACCGAGCACGTCATTTCCACCTCCGCCGACAGCGCGTTTTCTGTCTTTGCAGCGGATGTGGATGGCGATGGCGAGATGGATGTGCTTTCCGCTTCTGCCGGCGACGACAAGATAGCCTGGTACGAGAACGATGGCGGCTCACCGCCCTCGTTCACCGAGCGCGTCATCTCCACCTCCGCTGACATCGCCAGGTCAGTCTTCGCCGCGGACGTGGACGGCGATGGCGACATGGATGTCCTTTCCGCCTCGGATAACGACGACAAGATTGCCTGGTACGAAAGCGACGGCGGTTCACCCCCCTCCTTCACCGAGCGCGTCATTTCCACCTCCGCTGACAACGCCATGTCTGTCTTCGCGGCCGATGTGGATGGCGACGGCGACACAGACGCGCTTTCCGCTTCCTCAGAAGACGACAAGATAGCCTGGTATGAAAACGACGGCGCTTCACCTCCCTCCTTCACCGAACGCGTCATCTCCACCTCCGCCGACGGCGCTGTGTCAGCCTTCGCAGCGGACGTGGACAGCGATGGCGACACCGATGTCCTTTGTGCTTCCTTCTACGACGACAAGATTGCCTGGTACGAGAACGACGGCGGCTCACCTCCCTCATTCACCCAACGCGTAATCTCCACCGCTCGCGACGGCCCTTTTTGCGTGGTCGGCGGGGATGTTGACGGCGATGGGGATACGGACGTCCTTTCCGCGTCCAGTTACGACCACGACATAGCATGGTACGAGAGCGACGGCGGCTCGCCTCCTTCCTTTACCGAACGCACAATCTACACCCGTGCGAGAATGGCCAGGGCCGTCTTTGCCGCGGATCTGGACGGTGACGGAGACATGGACGCGGGTTCCGCGTCAGAGTTTGACGACAAGATAGCCTGGTACGAGAACAAGGGAGGGCAGTTTGCTCTTCCTACCACAGACAGCGGACCGTCGCGGATGTTCAACAGCGAGATCGGCGACCTGCTGACGACTGTGGCCACTCACAACGGCCGCGGGGGCGATAACTACGTGGTGCTGGACACCATGGAAATTCTCTTCGAGGAGACCCCCGGCGACCCGCTCAGCAGCGCAGAGGCAAACGCCCTCATCGACTACCTCTTCGTGTGCGTTGACGACGGCTCCGGAGACTTCGAGCCCAGCATTGATGCAGTCACCGCCATCACATCCACCCTTTCTCTGGTAAGCGGTGTCCAGACACTGGCTTTCATCGGTACAGACCCCAACGTCCACGTGCCGTACGGGGGCCCGAAAACCTACTTCGTGGCCGTGGTGCTTACTCCCGATGCGGCGTCGCAGACGCCGAACACGTTCACCATCACCCACCTGACCCAGACGACCAGCACTGCCAAGGACCCCAACGACATTCCGCTTTCGCTGGAATACGCGGCGAACGTGCGCTCCACGACGGTCATCGTGCTCTCAGGTCTTCCACCTTCATTCAAGGTGGACGATCAGTTTGGACAGACGGTCCTATCCGTGAGCAGCGATGGGGATCTCTTCCTGACCGGGAACGTTATGGCGAACGCCGGCTCGATTTCGTCTACGACCAGCAGCGAAGTGCTTGTGAAGGACAGCGGCGGCGCGGTCGTTGCTCGCATAGAGACGACAACGGGCGATCTGGACCTTGCGGGTTCGATCACAACCCGGCAGGGGAGCATCACGCCCACGTCCGCGGGCGAGTTCATCGTGAAAGACGGCGGAGGGAGCGTGGTCGCGTACATCAGCGCCGCCGGGGACATGATCATAAAGGGCGACGTGCACGAAGGGTTCGTCTTCCCATAGCCCGGGCCGCGTCCTGCGCGAGATCCCTTGCTTCGTGTCATGCGAAGGTACGGGCGCAGCATAAGAGGGCGCGGTCCGCCGTTCGGCGGATCTGCGACAGGCGATAGGGATGGCGGACGGCTAGACCACACTACGGGAAGCTAAGCCCAGAGTTCGCGGATGACGACCTGGCGGCGGCAGTTGGGACAGAGGATGCGCATTATGTCGTCGCGGTCGGGGGTTATTTTTTCAGGGGCGGGAGACGGCTCGTTGGCGGCGAGGCCCAATTCGCGCTGGAGGGTTACGATGAGGGTGGGGTTGGCGAAGCGCTTGGGTCCGAGCTTGGCTCCGAGCCAGCGAAGGTGGTCTTTTGTGGTGATGGGCCCGCCGCAGTGCTCGCAGAGGACGAGCTCTTTTTCGATGCTGACGCGCGCCTCGGCGCGGTCGAGGCAGGAGAGGTCGTACTCGGGGGTGAGGACGACGCCGTCACCGGTGGTGCAGTATTCGTGGCAGGCGTTGCAGAAGAGACATTCGTCGTGATGGCGGACGATTCTGCGGACGGGGGGTTTTGCGGTGATGTCGTCTTCGATATGGATGGCGCCGGCGGGGCAGACTTCAGCGCAGGCGGTGCATCCGATACATATGTCCTCGTTGAATTTTCCTTTGCCGCGGTAGCTTGGGAAGGCTGGAGCGGGCTCTTTGGGGAATTTGGAGGTGTAGGGTCCGGTTACGAAAGCTCTTATAGCTTCTTTGAGTTCACGGAGCTTAGGTTTTCGCATCTATTCGTATCTCCATCAACGAAGTATCACTTTCCCTGCTCGTCGCGGTACTTGTCCATGATGCTGCCTTCCCATAGTTCGACGCCTGAGATGTGGGCGCCGCGCGCGACGGCGTGAGCGGCGACGGGAGAGGTGAGGAGGATGAAGACAGCGCAGATTATGGCTTTGACGCCGAGAGCGTTGAGGTCCAGGCCGAAGGCGTGAACGGCAACGCCGACGAGGATGGTGCAGGTTCCGAGGGTGACGCACTTGGTTGCGGCCTGAACCCGGTTGTAGATGTCCGGCAGACGTATGAGGCCGATGGCGCCGAAGACGTCAAATACGAGTCCCACGATGATAAGGACCCTTGCGACGAGTTCACTCATCGAATCCACGTCCTTCCAGGTATTTGGCTAGAGCTATCGTGCCGATAAAGCTGAGCAAGGCCCAGGCGATGGCTATGTTCATGTAGAAGTCGCTTCCGCGGGCGAGGGCGTAGATGCAGGTGAAGCCGACGACGAGGGTTCCGAGGATGTCGATGGCGACGGTTCTGTCGGGCGCGGTGGGGCCCATGCCAATTCTGCAGAGGCAGAGGAAGCAGCAGAAGAGGAGGACAAAAAGAGCGACGCTGAAGAAGGTCATTCGAACACCTTCCTTAGGATCCACTCGAAACGGCCGATGATGATGCGGGTCTGCTGTTCGGTGTCGGCCGTTGGGATATATATCCAGTGAACGTAGTAATCCTGTCCGACTATGTCAACTGTTAGAGTGCCCGGGGTAAGGGTGATGGAGTTAGCGAGGAAGGTTTTTGAGACGTCGCCGGTGAGGGTGGTGCGGACCTTTACGATGCCGGGCTTTATGGGGATATCGGGGTGGAGGACTCTGTAAGCGACGTCGAAATTGGCCTTGACGCAATAGTAAAGGAAGTAGGGTATGTAGACGGCCATCCAGAACCAGCGCCTTGGGTCGGCGATCATGCCTGCGTGCTTGGGGAAGACTTCGCCGAAGATGAAGGCGATGAGCAGAGAGAAGAAGGCGCCGGCGAGAATGGACTGGGGGTCGAGGCTCCAGGTGAGAAGGAGCCATATGGCCATTGTGAGTACGAAGCAGCTTGCTTTGTTCAAGGCTGATTATCCTCCCAGGACAAGCCTTGCGTATTGAGCGGTTTGAAGTAGAGCTTCTTTGGCCGGTTCAAGGATGGTTTGCTGGAGGGGCGAACGCATGAGCAGGATGCCGGCGCCCAGGCAGATTAAGGCCAAGATAACCATTGCTAATCCCATGAGAGCGGGAGCTTCCTTGATCTTGGCGTATCGTTCAGGGAGTTCGCCGTCGAGAGCGTAACGCTGGACTTTGACGAACATTGTGAGGGTAAGGACAGCGACAATAACGGCGAGTGCGGCGAGCCATGGATGGCCTGCCTGTGCTGCGGCTATGACGATTATGAGCTTGCTCCAGAAGCCGTTGAAGGGAGGAATGCCGGAGATGGAAAGTGCGGCTATTCTGCAGCAGGTGCCGGTGACGGGGAGCTTTTTGCGGAGGCCGCCCATTTCGGCGAGCTGTCTTGTGCCGGTGGCGTGCTCTATGGAGCCGGAGCAAAGGAAGAGGAGTGACTTGAATGCGGAGTGGTTGAAGAGGTGGAAGAGTGCGCCGAAGAGGGCTAGACCGGCGACGCTGGGAAGGCCGCCGCGGCTTATTACGTCAGCACCGATGCCCAAGGCGAGGACGACATAGCCCATTTGACTGATGCTGGAGTATGCGAGAAGTCTCTTGAGGTCGGATTGGCCGATGGCGACCAATCCGGCTATTAGCATGGAGGCGGCGCCGAGGGTCATGAGTATTACGGCGAAGGCGTGATTAACGGGGAATACGTTAAGGAAGAGCCTGGCGAGGACATAGATGCCGAGCGCCTTTATGAGGACGCCGGAGAGCATGGCAGAAATGGGTGCCGGAGCGGAGGGGTGTGCGTCGGGAAGCCAGGCGTGGAAGGGTACCATTGCGGCTTTGAGTCCGAAGCCGAGGGTGAAGAAGCAGGCGGCCATAACGGCCATTCGGCTCATGCCGAACTGGTTGAAGTGGGCGCTGAGCTGGGCGAGGTTAAGGAAGCCGGTTTGGTTGTAGAGTATTCCAATGCCGAAGAGAATGAAGGCGGAGGCGATGCTGCCGAGGATCAAGTATTTGAATGAGGCTTCGAGCTCTTCGCCTTCGCAGCCGAAGGCGACGAGTGCATAGGATGCGATGGAGGCTATTTCGAGGAATACGAAGAGGTTAAACACGTCGCCGGTGATTACGACGCCGTTCATGCCGGCGACCATGAGCATGAAGAGGGAGAAGTATAGAGCGCGGGAAGTATAGCGTGCCATGTACTGGGTTGAGAAGAGGACTGCCATTAAGGCGACGGTGTTGATGATGAGTAGTAGAAGTTTGCTGAGGCCATCGACGTAAAGGGCGACGCCGATGAGCCTCTGGGGGCTCCAACCGCCGGCCCAGTAGAGGTGCTCGCCGCTGCCGAGGAGGGAGAGGGTGAGGGCGAAGAGGGCGATGGCGGCGAGTGTGGAGACAACGTTAGCGATGGCGGCGGAATGTTTGACCTTATGCAGTATGGGCAAGAGGAAGGCCACGGCCAGGGGTATGACGACCAGGAGCGGAATTAGGGCAGGTTGTACTGGCATCTCAGCCTCTCAGTTTCCTTATTTTGGAGACGTCGAAGGTGCCGTATTTCTCATATATTCTTATGGCTATGGCGACCATGAGAACGAGGGTGGCGAGTCCGATGACGATGGAGGTAAGGATGAGCGCCTGGGGAAGGGGGTCTACGGAGGTTTGCATGAATTCGCGGAGGCGCTGCGGGTTCTCGCCGACGCTTTTTTCTATTATGGGGGCGACTGCTCCGCGGCGGTAACCGACGAGTATGAGGAATAGGTTGGCGGCGTACTCCATGATGACGACACCGATGATTATTTTGATGAGGTTCTTTTTGCCCATTATGGCGTAGAGACCTATGACGAAGAGGACCATGGCCAGGAAGTAAGGAAGAAGTTCTTCAGGCATTACTTGTCCTCCTCGACGCGACCGCCGCAGCGGAAGATGATGATTTTGATGAGGTCATTTTTGCCCATGATGACGTAGAGGCTTATGGCGAAGAGGACGATGATCAATAAGAAAGGTAGAAGCATTACTCGTCCTCCTCGAAGCCGCCGCCACCGCGGCGGAAGACTGCCAAGGCGATGAAACCGCCGAAGAGGGCGGCGCCGACTTTAACTCCGATTGCGACATTTGCGAGAGGTATGATGCCGGCGCTGATGAGTCTGAAGTCGGCTTTTTCAGCCCATAGGTTGAAGAAGAAGGCGCCGGCGTGATAGCCGATGAGAGCGATGACGAGGAAAGCGAGGGCGCCGACGCAGTCCCATACTCCGGCGGCGCGCTTGCTGACGATACCGAGCGAGAAGTTTTTTCCAAAGGCGAGGGTGAGCAAGACGAAGGAGCAGGAGAGTATTACGCCGCCGACAAAGCCGCCGCCGGGGGTGAGGTGGCCGAAGAGGACGATGTACACGGCGAAGATCGTTATGAACTCAGCCACGATCCGTGTAGCGGTTTTAACTATGAGGGACATGCCCTGCATTGTGTTTTCTCCCTATCCTTCGGAGGACGGCGTAAGCGCCGATGATAGCGGCGAAGATAACGGTTGCTTCTCCGAGGGTGTCGTATGCGCGGTAGTCGAGGAGGACGGCCATGACGACGTTTGCGGCGCCGGTTTTATCCAAGCTGTTTTCGAGATAGCCCTGCGAGACGGTCATGAGGGGGTTTCCGAAGGCGACCATTTGCTGAAGGCAGAAGAGGGAAGCGGCGAGGAACAAGCCGCCGAAGACGAGGCTGGCGCCGAGGGCGAAGACGTCGCGGTGCTCGTCCACGGTCGTGTCGTCGCGGGTGACGGTTAGTCGGAGTAGTATGACGAGGACGATGATCTCGACGACGACCTGAGTTATGGCGATATCCGGGGCGCCAAGCATGAGGTAAACGAGTGATAGGAGGAAGCCGACGGCGCCGATGGAGATGACACTGGAAAGCAGCTCGCGGGTTTCGACGGCGATTACGGAGCCGATTATCATGAGTCCCATAAGGATGTATATGTTTGGAAGGGTGTCAAAGAGCAAATTTAGCCTCCGCCCTTCAAGAGGTAGAGAGCGATTATACCGATGACGGCGAGACCGATGGCGCACCACGCGCTGTAGAAGTTGAGGACGCCGTTATGGAGCAATCTGAGGACTCTAACGAGGGAGGCGCCGAACTTTCCGGCGGCGTAGTAGACGTCGTAGGCACTGCCTTCGCCATCGCGAAGGGCGCCGTGCAGGAAGGGGAGGTCGCTGACGCTCTGATAGAAGGCTGTGCCGGAGAGCCTGATTTTTTCGGAGTCTACTTTTTCTCCGCCGAGCCAGCCGGAGGAGGGTCTTATGCGGACGATGGTGCCGAAGAGATAAACGAGGGCACCGATTACGATGCCGACGATTATGAGGAGTGTGGCGATGGTGGGGCTCCAGAGGGCGCCGAGGATATTGAGAGCGCCTTCCTGCATCAGGCTCTCAGCGTCGGCCATGCCGAGGTCGTCGAGAGCGGGGATAAGGAAGGTGCTTACGGGCAACTGTGCGAACACGCCGAACACGATGCATAGTATGGCGAGGACGAGGAGAGGCAGAGCCATGAACCAGCGCTCGCCGCCGGGGATCCTGTCGAGGCTGCTTGGGCGAACCTGCCAGAAGAGGGAGTGCAGGACTTTGACGAAGGAGGCGAGGGTGAGGGCGCTTCCGAAGACTGCGGCGGCAAGGAGTATGGGCGCGATGCGGGTGCCGGTTTCCATAATGCCCCGGTATATCAACCACTTGGAGACGAAGCCGTTCATGGGTGGAACGCCGGAGATGGAGAGTGCGGCGACGGTCATTGTGACGAATGTGAGGGGCAGGACCCTGGCGAGGCCGCCGAGGTGGTCAAGGTCAGTGGTGCCGGTTTTTCGCTCGACGGAACCCGCGCCGAAAAAGAGACAGCTTTTGTAGATGGCGTTGTTGAGCATGTGGAATAGGCCGCCGGCTATGCCGACGATGTTGCCCGTGCCGACGCCCAATACCATGTAACCTACCTGACTGACGGCGTGGAAGGAGAGGAGTTTTTTGAGGTTGTGCTGGACCATGGCCATGAGGACGGCGGATACGATGGTGACGGCGCCGACGATCATCATGATGAGCCTGAGCAGGTCGTCCGGGGAGAATATGCCGATCGAGATTCTAGCGAGAAGATATATGCCGAGGAGCTTGTCAACAGAAGCGGGGAGGAAGGCCATGGTGGAAGTGGGTGTTGGTTGAGCTATAGAAGGGAGCCAGGTGTGAAGTGGGAAGGCGCCTGCCTTGGCTATGGCTCCTGCGAAGAGCATGATGAAAGCGACGTAGGTCCACGGCATGCTGGAGGTTACGAGAATGGGCAGTTGCATTTGGTCAATGTTGAGGGTGCCGAGCTTAGCCCAGAGGAGTGCGAGGCCGAGGAGCATGGCGGCGTCAGAAGCGCCGAGTATGATGAAGGATTTCATTGCGGCCCTGGCGGCGCCGTTACGGCCGAGGATAACGAGGAGGAAGAGCATGAGGGTGACGACCTCCCAGGAGACGAGGAGAAGGAGGAGGTCGCGGGCCATAATGGCGCTTGAGGCTGCGGCGAGGGCCCAGAGGGTGAAGGCGTAGTAGGCGCCGGCGTTAGTTTCACGGGAGAGATAGGGAAGTGAATAGATTACGACGAGAACGCCGAAGAGTGCTATGAAGAGGAGGACGAATCGGCTAAGGGGTGTGACGGCGAAGGAGAGGGTGAGTTCGAGGTTGTCAACGCTGAGGAAGGCATGGTGGAGCGGAGCACCTCCTCTACCGAAGACCTTGACGGCGATGACGAAAGTCCAGACGGCGGCGACGATTGCGATGAGCCAACTGAGCCACCTGGCACGCCTGCTGATGATGTAGCAGGCGAGTCCGGCGAAGCCGGGGATGAGCAGGATTCTCAAGAGGGCGGAAGAGGGCATCATCGCTTGAGGGCCTTCTTTATTCTCTTGGTTTTTTGCTGGCAGAGTTCAATAAGTCCGGGGCCGTCGGCGATTTTGTGTCGGGTTTTCCAGTCGACGGCGGCCATGCGCTCGGTGCAACTGTAGCAGGGGTCCATAGCGGCGACGATGAGCATGGCGTCGGCGAGCTCAGCACCGATTACGTTGGCTTTGAAGGAGGGAAGGTTGACGAAGGTGGGTGCGCGGATTTTGTGGCGGACGGGATGATTTTCGCCTTCGGAAAGGACGTAGTGGAAGGTTTCTCCGCGCGGCGCTTCGGTGCGTCCAATGCCCTCACCAGGCGGGATTTCTCCGATTTCGGCTTGTATGGGTCCGGGGCGCATGTTGTCGAGGCACTGACGAATGATCTTTATGGATTCGAGTGTTTCTTCGAGGCGGACGAGGGTTTTTGCCATTACGTCGCCCTCGTCGTGGACGCAGACATTCCAGTCAACGAGGTCGTAGGCGCCATATGGTTCGTCGCGACGGACGTCCATGGGGAGACCGGAGCCACGGGCGGTCGGGCCAGCGACGCAATAGCGGATGGCGTCTTCTTTGGAGAGGGGGCCGATACCCTTGAGTCGGAGATGGAGGACGGGGTCGTCGAGGACGGCTTTGTAGAGCATGGTGGCGCCGGCCTCGGTCTCGTCGAGGATGTTTCTTACGGCGGGAAAGGTTTCTTCAGGGAAGTCGCGGCGGACGCCGCCGATCTTGTAGATGTCGTAGTGATTGCGGTTGCCGCAGGTCATTTCGCTGGCGTCGAGGATGGGCTCGCGATAGCGCCAAGCCCACATGAAGACGGTGTTGTAACCGATGAAGTGCCCTGCGAGGCCGGCCCAGAGGAGGTGGCTGTGGATGCGTTCGAGCTCGCCGACGATGGTTCTGATGTACTTAGCCCGTTCGGGGGGCTCGATGCCGAGGAGGTCCTCGATGGCGTTGACATAGGCGAAGGGATGACAGGCGGAACAGATGCCGCAGATGCGGGCGACGAGGTATGGAACCTGGTCGAAGGTGAGGCCCTCGCTGAGCTTTTCGATGCCGCGGTGGTTGTATGAGATGCGGACGTCGGCATCTACGACTTTTTCACCTTCGACGTAGAGCTGGAAGAATTCGGGCTCTTCGAGGATGGGATGAAAGGGACCTATAGGGATCAGGGTGCGCTTCACGGTTTGTAATCCCTCCTGTAGGGATAAACGCCCTCGGGCCAGTCGTCGGAGAGTATGAGGCGCTCGAGCCTTGGGTGATTTTTGAATCTTACTCCGAGCAGGTCGTGGATTTCGCGCTCGATCCATTCAGCGCCCGGCAATATGGAGGCGACGGAGTCGAGTTCTACCTGCGGCTTGTAGGCGTTGGTTCTGACGGTTACGACGACGTTGAGTGTGTCGAAGCAGTAGTGATAGAGGACTTCGATGTAGTCGCGGGAGTCAACTCCTGTTGCGGTTGCGAGGCGACCGCCGTTTTCGAAGAGGTAGCGGTTTACGGCGAGGGAGTGCTCCGGGGGCACGAAGAGGTAGAGCCTCTTTGCGGAGGGGCGAAGGGTGTTTTGTATCTTTCCCTCGAGGTCGCCGGCGATTTTTTCGACTAGTTCTTCGCGCTGCATATCAGGTCCTAGAGTACGGAAAGTGCTTTAATCGCGCCGAGGATAATGGCCTCGGGCTTGGGGGGGCAACCGGGAACATAAGCGATAATGGCGTTTGGATCAACCTCTTTGATGACCTTGTCGACGGGCCCTGCGGCGTGATAACTGGGGGCAAACATGCCCATGGAGCAGGCGCAGTGGCCGATGGCGAGGACGGCGCAGGGCTTGGCGGTCTGCCGGTAGACCTCTCTGAGCCTGGGCAGAGCCTGTCGAGTGACGATGCCGGTGACGAGAAGGACGTCGGCGTGGCGGGGGCTGGGGACGAGGATCATTCCGAAGCGCTCGATATCAAATCGAGGGGTGAGGCAGTCAAGTATCTCAATGTCGCAGTTGTTGCAGGCTCCGACGTTGACGTGAAAGACCCAGGGCGATTTTTTGAAGGCCCAGGTTTTGAGGCTCATCGAAGCTCCCTCAGAACGAATACTCAGCGAACGATATGACTACTACAGTAATTACGGCGATGGGGGTCAGTATGAACCAGAAGAATTTGAGCGCGTGGTCTATTCTGACGCGTGGGTTGGTGTTTTTGATGAGGACAAGTAGGACGAGGATGACGACGTATTTGAGGATGGAGGCGAGGATGTTCCAACTGCGGAAGCTGAAGCCGCCCCAGAAGATAGTGACGAGGAATACGGGCAACGTAGCGAGCATCATGGCGCGAGTGAGTTGTATGACGGCGAGTGCGGCGCCGGAATATTCGACGTAGACGCCGCCCATGATTTCGGTTTCGGCCTCCGCCATGTCGAATGGCGGGAGGCCGAGTTTGGCCTGGATGCAGAATATGGAGATGATGAAGGCGATGACGGAGCAGGTGACGGCGACTGCGCCTTGGGCGTTAATTGTTACGAGGTCGCCGAGGCGGAAGCTGTTTTCCTTGGCGATGATTGCGGTGATGATGGCGAGGACGAAGGGGAGTTCGTAGGCGAGGACGGACTTCATTTCTCTGGCGGCGCCGACCGCGGCGTGGGGGTTGCCGGAGGCGGCGGCGCCGATTATGGTGGCAAGGGCGGGAATGGTAAGGAGATATAGGACGACGATGACGTCGCCGACGAAAGCGAGCTGCGGGTTAATGTTAACGGCCCAGAGGATGGCTCCGGCGAGGGATACGGCGGCGAATCCGACGATGGGGGCCAGGAGGAAGCCGGTCCTGCGCGCGGCGTCCGGGACGATGGTTTCCTTGCCGAGGAGTTTGATGATGTCGGCGAGAGGTTGGAACCAGGGAGGGCCGACGCGCCATTGGACCTTTGCGGAGACTTTGCGGTCAATCCACTTGGAAAGGAGTCCGACGACGGCGGTTCCGAGGACTCCGACGGCATAGACTGCGGCGAGTGTTGGTGCACTCATGTTGAAGTGCTATCTCCTCTTTATGGGGTGCTGGCCGACGATTCTGCCGCCAATGACCATCAGCCCTTCCTTTTCAACTTCTTCGTATTCGGCGAACTTTAGCGCGCCTGTGGGACAGGAGGCGACACACCTGGGCTGGAGGCCTTCGGGGACCCTGTCCATGCAAAGGTCACATTTTCCGACGGTGTGGAAGGAGAGGTTTCGGTCGATGACTCCGAAGGGACATGCGAAGGCGCAAGAGGTGCAGCCGATGCAGAGGAAGCGCCTGCGGTGTACGATTCCTTGTTCGTCGCGATACATGGCCTCGACGGGGCAGGCGGCGACGCAGGGGGCATCGTCGCACTGCCTGCAGATAACGGGAGCGGCCACTTCGGGCATTTCGCCGTATGCGACGGCAGGTACTCCCTGGTGTCCGTAGAAACAGGCTGAGGCGCAGGTTTTGCACTCTATGCAGTGGTCAATGTCGCAGACGACTTTCTTTTTTACCTGTTCGAGTTCACTCATTTATTCAGTTTCCGCTTGGGTGGAGAGCTGGACGATTGCAGGGCCGGTGAGGAGCGCACCGGAATCGGCATCTATTCCCTTTCCTATGAGTCCCGATCGTGAGGCGATGTGAGCCGGGACGGCTATGATACCGGTGGGGACGTTGGAGTCGGCGGCGGCAATGAGCTGTAGGTTCCCCTTTTCTGATGAGACGGTGAAGACGCAGCGGTTCCTGATGCGGGAAGCTGCGAGGTCGTCGGGATTGATCCTGGCTACGGGGCGGCCGTCGGCCGTTTCGCCCCAACGACAGGCCATGGTGAGCCAGCCGTCATATGAGTTCATGGT
>CAZUUK010000082.1:0-14160 GCA_964622675.1 uncultured Planctomycetota bacterium
GGACTCATCCTCGATCATGGGGTGGAAGATGCCGGCGGCGTTGCTGCCGCCGCCGACGCAGGCGATGAGGAGGTCGGGGAGGCGACGTTCTTTTTCCATTATTTGCTCTCGCGCTTCTTTGCCGATGACGGACTGGAAGTCGCGGATCATCATGGGGAAGGGATGGGGACCGACGACGGAGCCGATTATGTAATGGGTGTGGCGTACGGTGGCCATCCAATCGCGGAATGCCTCGTTGGTGGCGTCTTTGAGCGTCCTGCTGCCGGACTCGACGGGGATGACGCGGGTGGCGAGGAGTTTCATGCGGAAGACGTTGAGGGCCTGGCGGCGGATATCCTCGGTGCCCATGTAGACTTCGCAACTGAGTCCGAAAAGGGCGGCGGCGGTGGCGGTGGCGACTCCGTGCTGTCCTGCGCCGGTTTCGGCGATTAGCCTGGTTTTGCCCATTCTCTTTGCGAGGAGCGCCTGCCCGAGGGTGTTGTTTATCTTGTGGGCGCCGGTGTGGGCCAGATCCTCCCTTTTGAGGTAGATCTTTGCGCCTCCGAGTTCTTTGGTCATTCTTTCGGCGAAGTAGAGGGGGGTGGGCCTTCCGGCGTAGTCTTTGAGGTAGTTCTGGAGCTGGGAGTGGAAGTCGGGGTCGGCTTTGGCCTTGCTATATTCTTCGGATAGCTGCTCGAGGGCGGGCATTAGTGTCTCAGGGACGTACCTGCCGCCGTACTGTCCGAAGCGGCCGGCCTCATCGGGTAGTTGATAGGGCATGGAATCAGGTTCCTTCGTTGGTAATTTTTATAAGTTTCTCGAGCGAATTTTTGGCGGCGCCGGAGTCGACACTTTCTGCGGCGATATTGATTGCGGGGGCGAATTGGTTTGCCTTTCCCGCGACGATGAGTGCGGCGGCGGCGTTGAGGATGACGATGTCGCGTTTCGGCCCCGGCTTTCCGTCGAGGAGGGCCTTCAGCTCTTTTGCTGATTGTTCCACGCCTTCAACGAGTAGTTCTTCGGTCCTGGCGCGTTTTATGCCGACTTCTTCGGGAGTGAGTTGGAAGGAGTTGACGGCGCCGGCGGCGAGTTGAGTGATCTTCGTAGGGGCGGTGGTGGAGATTTCGTCCATGCCGTCGGTTCCGTGCACGATCATGCAGGCTTCGGAGCCGAGGTTGTGCAGGACGTGTGCGAGGGTGTCGGTGAGGTCTTCGTCGAAGACGCCGAGGAGCTGGGATCTGGCGCCGGCGGGGTTGGTCAGTGGGCCGAGGATATTGAAGACGGTTCTTATGCCAATTTCTCTCCTGGGGCCGATGGCGTGCTTCATGGCGGCGTGGAGGAGGGGGGCGAAGAGAAAGCCGATGTGAGCCTGGTGGAGGCATTTTTCGACGAGGGCGACGGGGGCGTTCAGGTTGACGCCGAGTGCTTCGAGTACGTCGGCGCTGCCGCAGCGGCTGGAGACGGAGCGATTGCCGTGCTTGGCGACGGTGACGCCAGCGCCGGCGACGACGAGAGCTGCAGCGGTGGATATATTGAAAGTGCCCTTGGCATCGCCGCCTGTGCCGCAGGTGTCAACGACGGGAGGAGGGCCTGGATTGATTGTAGTTGCCTTTTGCCTCATAGTCTGGGCGAGGCCGGTAATTTCGTCCGGAGTTTCGCCTTTGAGCCTTAAAGCGGTGAGGAAGGCGCCGATTTGGGCGGGTGTTACCTGCCCCTCCATGATTTCGGTCATGACGGTGGCGGCTTCGTCGCGGGAGAGGTGTTTTGCTTCAATGAGCTTTGAAATGGCCTCGCGGATCATGTTACGCCCTCTTCAATGCGGATGACGGTAGCGCCGGCCGCGGGCTTGCAAGTGTAGATGGCGGCCTGCTCGCCGGTGAGGTTGTAGAAGAGCTGGGGCACTTTGGCGGAGAATTCCTGGACGGCATCGTGGCGGACGAGGTTGACGGTGCATCCGCCGAAGCCGGCGCCGGTCATTCTAGCGCCGACAGTGCCGTCTACCTGTTTTGCGGCCTGCACCATGGCGTCAAGTTCAGGGGATGAGACCTCGTAGTCAAGACGGAGGCTTTCGTGAGACTGGTGCATGAGCCGGCCGACGACCTCGAAGTCGGCACTGCCAAGCGCGTCGGCGAGGGCTATGACGCGGGCATTCTCGGTTAGTATGTGCCTGACGCGGTTGAAGGTATTGTCGGGGAGGAGTTTCTGGATAAGGGGAAGTTCGTCGGCGGAGAGTTGGCTGAGATTCTCAAGGGGGCGAAGCTTTTGGCTCAGCGTGAGGAGGGCTTCCTCGCATTCAGTGCGCCTTTTGTTGTATTCGGAGGAGGCGAGTTCACGCCTGACCCCTGTATCGCAGATGATTATCTCGAGTTCGGGGGGGATAGGGACGAGGCGGTGGTCCAGCTTTTGGCAATCGAGAAGGATGGAGTTTCCCTCTTCGGCGAATACGGAGGCGTATTGGTCCATGATGCCGCAGTTTACGCCGACGAAGTCGTTTTCAGCCTTGCGACAGAGGAGGGCGATCTCGAGTTTTCTGGGTTTGGTGTCGAGGTCGTCGGAGAAGGCCATGGCGGTAGCGACCTCGAGTGCGGCGGAGGAACTGAGGCCTGCACCTATGGGAACGTTGCCGCCGAGGGCGGCGACCATTCCTCGGAGTTGGTAGCCGCTGGACTCCAGCGCCCAAGCGACACCGCGCACATAGGCGGCCCAGCCTGCATCCTGAGATTGAGGAGGTTCGCCCAGCCAGAATTCGCTTCTCTCTTCGAAATCAACGGAGTAGATTTCGACCCTGCGTTCTTCGATTGGGGAGAAGGCGACGTATATGTACCTGTCAATTGCGGCGGGCAGTACGAGGCCGCCGTTGTAGTCGGTGTGTTCGCCGATCAAGTTGACGCGGCCCGGGGCTCTGGCAAGACGAGCGTGGCCCTCGAGGATTTCCTCCCTTTTTCCGGGCACTGGGTGTTCCTTTCGTCGAGGATGAAGCCAGATAGAGCCGAGGCGTGAATCTGGCAACTACTGAATTACAGTTTTCGCACCTTTGTGTCAAGCAATGGAGGGAGAAAAAGAGGCAGGTCGGACGGTTGGGGAGGCGGGCGGGCGGGGTGGGATGGGCTACTTGGCGGGGTTGTTTCTGAGGGCTTCGGCGAGGTCGGCGAGGGTTGTTCTGATGTCGGGGCTGTGTTTGAGGAGGGTTTCGATCTTCTTTTTGCCGCTGAGGGCGGTTGAGTGGTTTCTTCCGCCGAAGAAGTTCCCTATTTCGCTGTAGGAGTGAGGGGTGAACTCCCTAGCGAGGTAGAAGGCAATTTGCCGTGGGAGGGAAACGGACTTGGCTCTGCTTTTTGAGCGGAGGGCAGCATTTGCGAGGGCGAAGTGGCGGGTTACGGCGGATTCGATGGAACCGAGGTCTATGTTGGCGGACCTAGCCCCCAGGAGGTGGTCTAGAACTTGCGCAGCAGTGTTGAGAGTTACGGGCGATTTATTTAGTGAGGCATAGGCGACGGTGGTGGTAATGGCTCCTTCGAGCTCGCGGACGTTGCCGTCAACATGCTTTGCTATGAATTCAAGTGCGTCGGAAGGGAAGTTTCGACGGAGTTTTTTGGTTTTTTCGCGCAGTATGGCGAGGCGGGTATCGTAGTCAGGTTTTCCCAGGTTTGCCACCATTCCGGCCATAAATCTGTTCACAAGGTTCTGCTGCAGGCTTTTGATGTGCTTGGGATGTGCGTCGCTGGCCATGACTATCTGTCTGTCGGCGCAGGTGAGTTCGTTGAAGGTGTGGAGGAATTCCTGCTGAGTGGCGCGGGTATTGGCGAGGAAGTGTATGTCGTCGATGACGAGTAGGTTGGCGCGCCGGTAGGAATGACGGAAGGCGTCGAGGGAAGAGGTGCGAAGGGCGTAAAGGAACTGGTTGGTGAATCCCTCGCCGGAGACATAAATGACCTCTGCGCTGTGGTTGTGGCCGGCAAACTCGCTGCAGATTCCTTGCAGGAGGTGTGTTTTACCGAGGCCTACGTCGCCGTGGAGGAAAAGGGGGTTGTAGATATCGCTTTTGCTTTTGGCGACTTCGATGGCTGCGGCGTGGGCGAGGCAGTTACAGGGGCCGACCACGAAGTTGTCGAGGCGGAGGTCTTTTCTGAAGGGGGAAGAGTTTTTGCTGGTGACACGTGGCTGCAGAGCGATCTCTGAGGGGGAGGTTGCGCGCTGCCGTGCCTGTTGGTCGCGCATGCGATGGAAGAGGCGGGGGTCAACGCGGAACTCAATTTTGGGGCGCTCGTGGGTGAGGCGCTCGAAGCAGTCCCGAATTAGAGTTTCGTAATGGTTTTGCAGCCACTCTTGTACGAGGAGGTTGGGTGTGCCTATTTCGGCCCTAGCATCGGAGTAGGAAATCAGTTCGACGTGCTTGAACCAGAGGCTGAATCGCTGTTGGCTTACGCGGTTTTGAATTTCGGATAGTACCTTCCCCCAAAGAGCAACGTCGACAGAGGTCAATGGCGCTCCCCACTAGTCGCTTGTGGTCGTATGTTCAAGGGATGGGAACAACCTATGCCGCCAACCCCCCCGACGGCATCGAGTTGGGATTTTATCGGAGGTGTTATCAACGTGTCAAATTGCGATCGAAGGAAAAGTTTGGTTGAGGGGTGTGAGTGAGTTGGGGAGGTTCGTGTAAGACGTTGAATGACATCGGCTAACGTTTGGGCGCGTAACGGCGAAAAATTTTTTGAGTGGTTGAGTTGGAATGGGTGATTTGGAGGAGGTGTTGAAGAGATCGCGTCAAGTTCTGTAGAGGTTTTCATGGGGCAATCATCGTAAGTAGTGCGGCTGCGTGGGTTACGTGAAATGGGGTGCGAAGTTCCGCACGAGTTCAAGGCGGATCGTGTCAAGAAGGAATGAGCGTGTCGTTAATTTTGCGCCAAAAAGGGTGTGAGGGAGCGGAGATTTTGAGGGTGGGCGAAGCGTGTTGCGTGGCGGGTTAGAAACTGTTTGTCGCGATGACGGCGGGGCTACGAGCGGGGCTGGACGGCGACGGCGAAGAGTGAGGTCCTTTCAGACGGGCGGAAGCCTAAGCTTTTGTAAGTTCTTATGGCATAGGAGTTTAGTTCGTCCACATTGAGCGTGATCTTTGTGGCGCCGGCGTTCTTAGCTTTGAAGGTCGCCTTGCGGACGAGAAGCTGGCCGTAGGCATTGCCGCGCTGTAGGGGTACTACACCGACATAGACGAGGCAGAAGTGGCCGGGGTCTTCGAGCTGGTTAACGAGAACGCATCCTATTGCAGTTTTCTGCCGAAGAGCGAGGAGCCAAAGGTCGGGGGAGAAGTTGCCGGCGGCTTTGTGGCCTTCCAAAGATTCGTGGGGTGTTTGCACTTTGGGGAGGCGCGGGCAGTCGAGGGAGCCGCGAAGAGTTTCGGCGAAGGTTTTTTCGAAGAGGGGAGCGGTAGTTTGGTCGTAGGTTAGCCATTGGAGATTGTCTTGAGGAGGTTGGAGGTCGAGTGCGTCGAGTTCCATGTTGAGAAGGACGGCGACTTCTAGAAAGCCGGCGGCAAGGAAAGGGCTTCCACCGTGGGGGAACCGTTGGGGGATCAAGGCGATGCAGAGCTTTGCTCCTTCTTCGGCGGCGGCATCGAGGGATGCGCGTACAAGTTGTGCACGAAGCTCGTCGGGCTGCCCATGAAGTACAGCCGGGTATGCGATGACGACGCTGCGACCCGGGGAAGTGAAGAACGGGACGGAGCCGACGAGGTTTTCGTTTTTTCTGGCGACAATTTGCTGCGTATTCCGCCAGGTGCCCTTGCGTACTGCGCTGTTGATCACTTCCAGGATTTTGGTGTTGGGGAGGGTTCCGGTACCACCGGTAGCATAGAAGCGGAGGGCATCCGGTGCTTCGGCAGGGCCGGCCCGATAAATTTTGAGTTTAGATTGGGGCACGAGGAGATTCTAACCGAGGGGTAAGCAGGGGGGAAGGGGGTGGTAGTGCGAGCCGCGGGGCGGCCGGTGATAAGCTGTTTCAGGTTGCAGAGGGGGAGGATTTGCGCCTGCGGCGGAGGGGCTTGGTGTTTTTGCAGTCGGGATATCCTGAGCAGGCGAGGAATGGTCCGCGCTTTCCGCGCCTAATGACCATGGGCTTGCCGCATTTTTCGCAGGTAGCTTTGGTTTGCTGCGGCTGTCGGCGGGGTGTAAGGGGTTGGGTATTGTCGCAGTCGGGATATCCGGAGCAGGCGAGGAAGGGGCCGTGCTTTCCGACCTTGACGACCATAGGTTTGCCGCATTTTTCGCAGGTTTGCTCGCCGGGTTGGAGGACGGGGGCATCGAGGGGCTTGGTTCCTGAACATTCCGGGTAGCGGGTGCAGGCGAGGAACCAGCCGAATTTGCCTTTTCTGGGTGTCATGGGTGCGCCGCATAGATCGCAGGTGTCCGCCTCCTTGCCCATTTCCTGTCTGGCGAGCTCGAGGTCCTTGGTGAAGGGGTCGTAGAATTCCTTTAGGACGGCGGTGCCGACTTCACGTCCTTCCTCGATTCTGTCAAGCTGCTCCTCCATATGCGAGGTGAAGGCGATGTCCATAATATCGGGGAAATGATTTAGGAGTTTCTCGGTGACGATTTCGCCGAGGCGAGTGGCGAATAGTTGCTGGCCGCGCCTGAGGACGTAGCCGCGGTCCTGAATGGTGGAGACTATGGGCGCATAGGTGCTGGGGCGGCCGATGCCGAAGCGCTCCAGGGCCCTTACGAGGGTGGCCTCGCTGTATCTGTTAGGCGGTTTGGTGAAATGCTGTTCGGGCTTAAGTTGGATGAGGTCGAGCTGCTGGTCCTGGGAGAGAGGAGGGAGGAGGTTTTCCTCTTCCTTCTCCCCGGTAAGGCGGCGGAAGCCGGGAGATTTTGTGGTTTTGCCCTGGGTTTTAAAGAGGCCGCCGTCGGCGGTTATCTCAACGTTAACGACCTGATAAACGGCGGAGGCCATCTGACTGGCGACGAAACGCTCCCAGACCAGGTTGTAGAGCTTGAGGAGGTCGGGGGAGAGGGAGGCTTTGAGAGTCTCCGGGGCCCTGCTGACGGAGGTAGGGCGTATGGCTTCGTGGGCTTCCTGAGCGCCGCGGCGGGACTTGAAGACATTGGGATGGGGAGGGAGGAAGTTGGGGCCGAATTGCTGGCGGATGAGGGCTCTGGCTTCCTGGACGGCCTGATCGGCGACGCGGACGGAGTCGGTGCGCATGTAGGTGATAAGTCCTGCGGGCCCCGGTTCGCCTATTTCGATCCCTTCGTAAAGTTGTTGGGCGAGGGCCATGGTTCTTGAGGAGGTAAAGCTGAGTCTGGAGGAAGCGGCCTGCTGGAGGGTGCTGGTGATGAAGGGTGGTTGGGGCTTTTCGCGCTTTTCTTTGTGTTCGACGTTTGTGACCCGGAAGGTGGCACCGGAGAGCCGCTGGACGGCGTTGCGCGCTGCGTCCTCGTTGGGCAGATCGATCTTTTCTGAGTCCAGGTGGGTGAGCTGTGCTTCGAATGGCTGTCCGTCGCGTGGGGAGAGTTGCGCGGAGACGGACCAGTATTCGCGGGGTTTGAAGTCACGGATTTCGCGCTCGCGCTCGACGACGAGGCGGACGGCGACGGACTGGACTCTGCCGGCGCTGAGGCCGCGGTAGATCTTCTCCCAGAGGAGGGGGCTGAGTTGGTATCCGACGATCCGGTCGAGAATGCGGCGGGCCTGCTGGGCGTCAACTCTGTTGAGGTTTATGGCGGTGGGGGAGTGGAAGGCTTCTCGCACGGCGGAGGGGGTTATTTCGTTGAACGTTACGCGCCTGACCTTTTCTTCGGGGAGTTCGAGTGCCTGGGCGAGGTGCCAGGCTATGGCTTCGCCTTCCCTGTCGGGGTCGGGGGCGAGATAGACGGCGTCGGCTTTCTGGCTGAGTTTTCTTAGCTTCTGAAGGGTGGGGCCCCTGCCACGGATGGTGGTGTAGTGGGGTACGAAGCCGGCTTCTATGTCCACGCCGAAGTCCTTCTGGGGAAGGTCGCGGACGTGGCCTCTGCAGGATTCGACTTCGTAGCCCTTGCCAAGGATTTTCTTTATGGTCTTAGCCTTTGCGGGCGACTCGACTATGACGAGCGATTTCTCCATAGGTGCTGCCTCCTCGAATGTTGAGAGGCAATTATGACGCGACCTCGTCCTGTGTCAAGGTGGGAAGGGCGGAGAGACGTTAAGTGGGGGAGCCGATGCGCTTGACCGCGGGAGGCGGCTCGTCTAAACTAAGGCTTCCAGGTTCTTTCCCCTATTGGAGCATGCGTCAATGAGTTCTTATCCGATTTCTGAGTTACGCAGGACCGATCCGGAGGTCTACTCTGTTATCCAGCGCGAGTTGGCGCGTCAGCGGACGACGCTGCAGTTGATTGCATCGGAGAATTATTCCTCTGCGGAGACAATTGCGGCGAGCGGGTCGGTGCTTACGAACAAGTACGCGGAGGGGTATCGAGGTAGGCGGTGGTATCAAGGGTGCAAGATTGTGGGGGAGGCGGAGAGACTGGCGATAGAGCGGGCGAAGGAGCTTTTCGGTGCGGAGCATGCGAACGTGCAGCCGCACTCGGGCACGCAGGCGAACATGGCGGTTTATTTTTCGGAGATGAAGGCCGGGGATAGGCTTCTTTCGCTGGGGCAGGCGGAAGGGGGGCATCTTTCGCATGGGATGGAGGGGAATTTTTCGGGGGAGTATTACAGGGTTGCTTCGTACGGGCTTTGCAGGGAGACGGAGCTTATCGATTACGAGTCGGTGGAGCGGGCTGCGAGGGCATCAAAGCCGAAGATAATAATTGCCGGGGGAAGCGCGTATCCCAGAGGTATAGATTTTGCGAAGTTCCGGGAAGTGGCCGACGAGGCGGGGGCGGTTTTGATGGTTGATATGGCGCATTTTGCGGGGCTGGTTGCCGCGAAGGTTCACCCGGACCCGATGCCTTACGCGGACTACGTAACGGGAACGACGCACAAGACACTGAGGGGGCCGAGAGGGGGATTTGTGCTGTGCAAGGGGAAGTACGCCCGGGTGCTGGATGAGGCGGTGTTTCCGGGTTTGCAGGGGGGGCCTTTTATGCACGTAATAGCGGCGAAGGCGACTTGCTTTAAGCTGGCAGCTACGGAGGAGTTCCGGAGGTATCAACAGCAGGTGGTGGCCAATGCGCGGGCACTGGGGGAGGGGCTGAAGAAGAGGGGTTACAGGTTGGTGACAGGCGGGACGGATACGCATTTGCTGGTTGTTGACCTCAGTTCATGCGATATGAGCGGGCGAGAGGCGGCTCAGGCGCTGAATCGCGCGGGGATCGTCTCTAATAAGAACTCGATACCGTTTGATCCGAAGCCGCCTGCGGAGGCGAGCGGGGTGCGGTTCGGGACTCCGGCGGTAACTACGCGAGGGATGGGGGAAGGAGACATGGAGAAGGTTGCAGAGCTGATAGACAGGGTGCTGCAGTCGCCGGCGGACAGGGTGTTGATACGCCGGGTGCGTCGGGAAGTTAAGGAGTTGTTGAGGGGGTTCCCTGTTTATGAGGAGCTGGTTGAGGAATGGGCCTGACGGGGTCCGGAGAGGGGAAAGGGAGAGGAGAACGGCGGCGGAAGAGTTGCGGGGGTGGAGCGATGCGGCTACTGCGGGTGGCGAGCGGGGCGGATAGGAGCCTCGGCGGGAGGGTGAGCCGGGGGCTTCTGGTGCCGATCTGCGGTGCTTATGGGATGGCTGTGGCGGTGCGGGGTGCATTGTATCGGAGGGGGGTGCTTAAGAGGGCCAGCGTGGAGCGGGCAGTTATAAGCGTGGGGAACATAACGGTGGGAGGGACCGGGAAGACGCCGCTCGTGGTTTATCTGGCGCGGTTGGCGCTGAGCAAAGGCCTGAAGCCGGCAGTGCTGGCCAGAGGGTACCGGCCAATCAGTCCTTCGGGGATGAATGATGAGGGTCTGCTTCTGCAAAGAGTGCTGCCGGAAGCGGCGGTGCTTTGCGGGAGGGACAGGGTTGAGGCGGCGAGGAGGGCGATTTCCCAGGGAGCGGAGGTGCTTATCCTGGACGACGGATTTCAGCATCTGAGGCTGAACAGGGAGCTGGACGTAGTTACGGTGGATGCGACCTTTCCGTTCGGAGGAGGGAGGCTGCTTCCGGCGGGGCTTCTGCGTGAGCCGATTTCGGCGCTCGGGCGGGCGGACGTGATAGTGCTGACCCGGACCGACCAGGTTCCTGAACGTAAGGTGGAAGAGACTCTGCGGAAGATAAGTGCAGTGGCGCCGAAGGCAGAGGTGGTCAAGTCGGTGCACAGGGTGATAAGCGTGGTGCATTTGGGTGGGGGGGAGGGGCCCGCTTCGACGCTTTCTTCGAAGCGGGTGGCGGCGTTCTGCGGGATAGGGAATCCGGAGTCGTTTCGGCGCACGGTTCGGGCGATGAGCGGGGAGCTGGTGCTTTTTCGGGAGTTCCGGGACCATCACGTGTACGAGGGGGAGGAGCTTGTGGAGCTTTCAGAGGCTGCCAAGAGGGCTTCGGCGGAGATGCTTGTGACTACTGAGAAGGACTCGGTGCGGCTGCCGAGGGAATTGGACGTAGGGCTTCCGGTGGGGGTTGTGAGAACGGAGCTTGTGATAACCGAGGGAGAGGATAGACTAGTCGAGGCGGTCATGGCGACCGTCGATCGGGAGCGGTGAGGAGCAGGTGAAGATGGGGGTGAAGGTCTACACGGGAAGGTGCGATTCCTACGAGGAGACGCACGTGGAGGAGAGGGTGAGAGGTTTGTTGGAGGGGATGGAGCTCGGCGGTGTATGGGAGGGGAAGCGGGTGCTGGTGAAGCCGAATCTGCTGAGCGCGCGGCGGCCCGAGGAAGGAATTACGACGCATCCGGCCGTGGTGAGGGGGGTTATAAGGTATCTGGTCGAAGGCGGTGCGGAAGTGATCGTCGGCGACAGTCCGTGCACCAGGCGGGTGGGCGTCGAGGAGTTGTGGGAAAAGACGGGGATGAGGAAGGTGTGCGAGGAGACGGGGGCGGAGCTGGTGAACGTTGACGAGCGCCCTGCGAGGAGGGTCCAGTCGCTGGGGATGGAGCTGTACCTGACGCCTTACGCGTTCGAGGTGGACGGGATTGTGTCGGTACCGAAGCTGAAGACGCACGGGCTTACGCAGATCACGTGCGGGGTGAAGAATCTTTTCGGGCTGATGCCTGGTTATGTGAAGTTGGATTCGCACAAGAAGTATCATCGCGTGAGGGATTTTTCGCGGCTTCTGGTGGCGATTCTGGCTGCGGTGAGACCCAGGCTGACGGTGGCGGACGCGGTGGTAGTGATGGAGGGAAACGGGCCGGCGAGCGGGTCGCTCAGAAAGGTCGGGCGGCTTTTGGCGAGCGAAGATGCCGTGGCGCTTGATGCGGTGTGCGCTTACGCTATGGGGTTGGACGCGAGAAAGATCGAGCATCTGAAGGAGGCGGGGGAGGCTTCGGTGGGTGAGGCGGAGTTGGGTGAGATCGAGCTAAGGGGGGCTGATCTTTCGGAGCTTCGGATAGCGGGTTTCAAGCGGGCGGCTGCGAGTGTGCAGGTGCGGGTGCCGGAGTTTGTGGCGAGGCTTTTTCATCGTTTCATGTGGGTGAGGCCGGCTTTCACGGGGCGCTGCAGCGGCTGCGGGTTGTGCGTGGAGAACTGCCCCGGCGGGGCGCTTGTGATGGTGGATTCGAAGCCGTCGCTTTCGCCGGAGGCTTGCATAGAGTGTTTTTGCTGTCAGGAGAGCTGCCCGCATGGTGCAGTCGAGATGAGGTTCGGCGCGTTGGCGAGGCTTTTTGGATAGATGAAGAAGTCGAGAGTGAAAATGTGGGGGGAGTATCTGGCGCTGAGGGCGTTTGCGGCGATTGTGGGGGCGATGCCGATATCGTGGGGGATGCGTCTGGCAGGGATGCTCGGGGTTTTGGCTTTCCGGCTGGATAGGCGGCACCGTGAGGTGGCCTACGGTAATCTGAGGCGGGCGTACGGCGAGTCGCTTTCGCAGGAGGAGATCAAGGGGATTACGCTGAGGCATTACATCCACCTGGTGCGCTGTGCGGTTGATCTTATCCATTTGCCGCGGCTGCTGGGGAGCGGAAAGCTGTCGGCGTACGTGAAGTCCAGGGACATGCACGTGGTTGATGAGGCGATAGGGAAAGGGAAGGGAGGGATATTTGTTACGGGTCACGTGGGGAACTGGGAGCTTTTGGGGTGGGTGTTCGGGGTATGGGGGTACCCGCTGCACTCGCTGGCCAGGCCGTTGGACAATCCGCTGCTGGACGGCTACTTGAGGAGACTCAGGGAGATGACGGGGCAGAAGATTGTTGACAGGAGGGGCGGGCTGAGGCGGCTGATGAGGGTTCTGCGGGATGGTGGGTATGTGGCATTTCTGATTGACCAGGATGCGCGGGGGGAGGGGGTGTTTGTGGACTTTTTCGGACGAAAGGCGTCAACGACGCCTGCGGTGGCGACGCTCGCACTTCGGACGGGGGCGCCGATCATCATAGGGTGGGCGCGGAGAATAAGTGAGGGGATGGATTATGAGGTCGGTGTAATGCCGACGATCTGGGCGGAGCCGACGGGCGAGAGGCAGGGGGATATAGAAAGAGTGACGGCGGAGGTTACGTCGAAGCTGGAATCGCTGGTCCGGCGGAGCCCGGAACAATGGCTGTGGCTTCACCGGCGGTGGAAGACGCGGCCGCCGGCAGAGGAAAAGGGCTTCGAGGAGGCCCGCAGAGAAACGGGGGCGAGCAGTGAGCGGTGAAGTGAGACGAATAGTGGAAGGGCTGGGCTCCCCTGAGGTGCTGGTTACGGGGGACTTTGTTGCGGACGTTTACGTATGGGGGGTGAGTTTGGGGTCGTCGGAGGAAGCCCCGACGCTGCTTTTGGAGGAGGAGGGTCGTGAGGTGCGTGCTGCGGGGGCGGCGCTGGTTGCCCAGAATCTGGGGGAGCTTGGAGCAAAGGCGCGGGTGCTGGGGGTTGTAGGAGACGACGAGGCGGGGAAGAAACTCCTGAGCCGTCTATCTTCGGCGGGTGCCGATACGGAAGCTTTGCTTGTGGTGCCGGACCGCGTTACGGCGACGAGAACGAGGTACCTGGCTTCTCTGGACGTTTCGAGGAGGGCGGTTCAGCAGTTGCTGGGGGTGGTGTCGAGGAGCGCGCACGTGCCGAGGACTTCGATAATGGATGAGCTTAGGGGGAGGCTTGAGGATCAACTTTCGGAGGTGAAGCTCGCAGTCTGCTGCGATTACGGACTCTGCCGGACGACAAGGGCGCTGGTGGGTGATGTAATAAGTCTGGCGAAATCGCGAAGGACGCCGCTGGTACTTGATCCGAAGGGGACAAGCGAGCTTTCGGAGTTCTCGGGAGCAGAGGTGCTGGTGCTGAATCGCCGGCAGGCGGAGGCGGCCTCGGGGGTCGGCATCACGATAGAGGAGGACATGCGGGTGGCGGGGGAGCGAATCGCGAAGAGGCTGTCGGCGGGGACGGTGGTTATAACTGTGGGACGGGACGGGGTCTTCGTGTACAGGGGCCGGAGCGACTGCAGGCTTTTCCGGACGGAGGCGGTTCAGGTGAGCGATGTGATGGGTGCGGAGGAGGCGGTGCTTTCGGCGTTTTCGGCGGTACTGGCGTCAGGCGGCTCGTATGAGGATGCCGCGGTATTGGCGAACGCCGCAGCCGGGGTGGCGATAAGGGAGTTCGGGGCGCCAAGGGTAGGGAAAGATGAGCTGCTTGGGCAAGCGATGCGAGGGGAGAGCGGGAAGGTTCTTACAAGGGAGAAGTTTGTGGAAGCGGCGGAGGAATGCCACAGGAGCGGGAAGAAGGTCGTGTTCACGAACGGGTGCTTTGACATACTACACGCGGGGCACGTTAGATGCCTGCGGCATGCGAAGAGGCAAGGGGACGTGCTGATGGTCGCGGTGAATAGCGACGATTCAGTGCGCAAGCTGAAGGGGCCGGGCCGGCCGATAATGGGAGAGGAGCACAGGCTGGAGCTTTTGGCGGCGTTTGAGTTTATTGATTACGTGACGGCGTTCGGGGAGGATACGCCGATCGAGTTGATCAGAGGAGTGAGGCCGGACGTTTTGGTGAAGGGCGGTGATTGGGGAGAAGACGGTGTTGTGGGGAGGGAGTTTGTCGAGAGCTACGGGGGAGAGGTGATGCTGGCTCCGGTGGTGGAGGGTGTTTCGAGCACGGAAGTTATCGAGAAGATAAGGG
>CAZUUK010000083.1:0-14070 GCA_964622675.1 uncultured Planctomycetota bacterium
GTATAATGATGAGATGTCTAATCTGCCCGGTAGCGCCTCTCTTTGTCGCAGCGAGGGCATGGTTGAGTTGTGCGAGGAGGCACTTACAGACCTACAAAGTTCTCAGTCCCGGTAGCCGGGTTTGCATCCAATCCGTTCCGTCGCCGCAATCCCTGTGAGAGAAAATGGCAAAGGCTGGGAAAGACCTTGTCGCACTCCTGCTGGCCCTGCTGATCGTCGTCGAGGCTTTTCTCCTTCTCTTCGGGCTTGGCAACGAGTATCTCTGGGAAGACGAGGCCAATACAGCCTCCTTCGGGGCAAACGTCCTCAAGTCTGGCCTGCCGACGGCCTGGGACGGCGTCAACCTTCTCGCCCATCATGACGGCCTTCAACTGAGTGACGACCTCCTCAGCAAAGAAGGCTGGGTTCAGTACTACCTGATTGCCGGTTCGTTTGCGCTTTTCGGCCGGACGACGTTCGCCGCGCGATTCCCCTTCGCATTACTGGGCCTTGCCACGGTTGTGACGTTCTACTTCTTCGCCAAATCGTATCTCGAGGATCCCCGCCGCGCACTTCTCTGCACGCTCTTCCTTGCGCTTTCTGTCCCATTTCTCTTGTACGCACGCGCCTCTCGGTACTATAGCCCGGCGATGTTCTTGGCCACGGCCTGTTGGTTGTTGTCTCTTGACCTTTCTGTCGAGCGAAGGGCAGAGTTTGTGCTCTTCGTCATCTGCTGCGTCATGTTCTTTCACACCAACTACGTGATTTTTGCGGCATTTTTCGCCGCTCTCGTGCTTTGGAACGCAATGTTCGCCGGGCGCAAGAAGTGGCTCCTGGCGCTCGCTTCGTCGGTCCCTCCGATCCTCTGCCTCACTCTCCCCTGGTACCTGTGGGTTAAGCCACATCGCGGGGCGGGCCCCTACTTCCTTGCAAACCTTTGGCGCGGAAATCCTTTCTACCTCTTCTACGGACACCTGCGGGACTTCAACGTGTTTGGATTCTTTCCCGCGCTCATGGCGGTTGTGCTCATAGTGTTGGGCCTGAGCATACGCAAGCGAAATCGGTTCCTGGCTTCACGCTTGTGGGGGGCTGTCGCCTTCATCCTGATTTTTACCTTCATCCTGAGCCTCCTATCTCCCCAGGTTCTTCTTCGCGGCTCGTACGTGGATATGCGTTATGCCGCGGTTCTCCTGCCGGCCTTTGCTCTGGTGCTCGGCGTCCTTTGCTACGAAGTAGCAAGGTACAACACGGCCCTGGGAGCAGCGCTTATTGTCCTGGTACTTCTGACAGACCTTTTGACCCTTCGGCAGTTCCTGCCAATGTACCCGGTCATGGTCAACGTTTCTTCGCCCCTTCCGCTGCCCTTTAACTGTTATCTCGGCGACTACATCTACGAGATAACACACCACCGTAAAACTCCGAGCGAAGCCGTTGCAACCTGGCTCGCACCCCGGATCCGGCCCGGGGAGACGGCGATAACCTCGCCTCCGGACCGTGACTCCTCACTTGTCTTCTACCTAGGGGACACGCTTCGCTTTTGTGGGCAACTTCGGGAAGACGGGCCCCGCTTCCTCCCGACATGGCGTGGTAAGCTCCCCGCCTACGTGTACTCAGGCCAGGTTGCTCCCGATTGGGTAATCTACTTCACCAAAGAGGGAATCCGCGAGGACATAGCAGACTGGATCAACAGCAAAGACGTCCACTACGAAATATTCCTTCTGCGCGATTATGGGGTGGATATGAGTCGCCCCGAGCTTCCTCTCAGAACATTCAAAGAGACGCCTCCGCATCGTCCCGAGGAGCGCATCTCCATTTTCCACAGGGCTGCGCCGCTCCCGTTTCCCCCGGCCGCCAGCGCTCCACGGGTAAAATGAGGCGGTCGCGCTGTCTCCCTCCCTACTTGACCATCAACAGGCTCAGCGCCATCACGGCCATCCCGGCGCCAGCGGCGATTATCGCTGTATGGTCGTAGCCGTACTCTCGAGCCGCCGGCACCAGCTCATCCATCGCCACGTAGACCATTAACCCAGCGACTATCCCCAGCATCCAACCAAGAACAGGTCCCGCCAAAAAGCGGTAGAAGAACAGTGCCGCTAGCCCTGCCCCCACCGGTTCTGCCGCCCCCGAGAGAAAGGACAGCCAAAATGCCTTCGCGCGGCTTTTAGTCGCCGCATAAATCGGAGCCGCGACTGCCAGTCCCTCAGGGATGTTGTGCACCGCGATGGCAACCGCAATGGCAGCTCCCAGCTTGACATCTGCCAGGGTCCCCGCGAACGTCGCCATGCCCTCCGGGAAATTATGAATGCCCAGCCCCAGGGCCACCAGGACCCCCGTTCTAAGGAGTCGGTCGTCTTCGCCGCGCTGTCGTTCGGCCAGGTATTGGTGCGGTACGGCGATGTCTATGAGAAACATGAGGGCCATACCCGCGAAAAAGGCGGCGTTTCCCCACAGGAATCCCGTAATTTCTATTGCCCGTTGGAGCAGCTCAACGAAAGAAACGAAAACCATTACTCCCGCTGCGAATCCCAACGTCGCGCTGATCAGCCGCGGCCCTGGCCTTCTCAGCGTGACGCCCAGCGCGGCCCCAATTGTTGTTGAAAGCCCCGCTGCTGAAGTCAATAGCAGTGCTGCTCCCAGATTCCCAGCCATACAGACCTCCAGCCGCCAAAACCCATCTATAGTAGCGGGCAAGCCTGAGCATGGCTACAGATGTCAGCTCCAGGGCCCAGTAACCGCACACGGCCGCCGCACTGGTTGAGCCGGATCGTGCTTCGATTTACCGAGCTTAAGCCCAGCTCATGTCGGCTCGCCCGAAGCATCGACATGAATTCGGCTCCACTCTTGGGGATTCTTGCAAGACGCCAACACGGAGCCGAAGTCCGCCTTTTCGATTCGAACCTGCTCGGCTTCCCTGGAACAGTCCCCGCCTCGTGGAGTTCAGTCGGATACAACCCTTGGCGTTATGAAGACGATCAAGTCTGTATCGGATTCCTGTAACGACTTGCTCCTGAAAGCGAAGTTTATGATGGGTATGCTTCCCAGAAGCGGTATCTTACGCACGACCTCCCTGCTGAGATGTCGGTACAAGCCGCCGATCACCACCGTCTCCCCGTTCTTCACCCTCACTGTTGACTCAACGATACGCCGGTTGATTAGAGGCAAGTTCTCTCGGCCGCCGCTCTCGCCTGTCACGTCGCTGACGTCCGGCATAATGGTCAGCAGTATTTCACCCGTGCGCGTCACTACAGCCCTTACATTAAGCGTAACGCCTGACGAGATGACTTCGATATCCGAAGTCGGGTAGGTTACGCTCCCGGTGAGGATCGAGAAGTATCTCTCCTCTACGATCTTTATCTCGGCTGTTTCCCCTTCAAGCGTCATGATGGTCGGATGAGCCCTGACTGTAAGATCACCGGATTGGGCAAGGGCGTTGAACTCAGCCAGCACCATCCCCATAATCGTGCTCGTGTAGATAGGCTTCACCCCGTAGGCGAAATCCATTGTTCCTTCCCCGCTAACACTCAGCACAGTGGACATCCAATCCGTGCCGATGTTGCTGTCCTTCGTCGCGGTAACGTCCGTTATGAGGGCGTCAATCACTATCTGCTTCTGTGGCTCATCGATCTCGTGAATGCTGCTCATAACGCTTTCCACCACCTCGGGCGGACCGGTCACGATAAGCACATGGTCCGCGTCCGTGGCTGTTCGGACATACGGCGCGAAAAACTCCGACAACCTATTCTTCACTTGCAGGCCGGGAAGGTTCGTCCTGATCGCCCGGGTCTCACTTAGCAGCGAATAGTTCACGCTGTCCGGTGTAGCTGAACCAACTAGGTAGTAATCACCTATCCTCTTCCATGTGAACCCTCCCGCCAGGCAAATCATCGACAGCGCTTCCTCTATGGGCGTCTCCTCAAAGGAAAGTGTCACCCAGCCTTCAACGGAAGCATCGGCGACCACATTGACCCCCGTCTGTGCCGAGATATCCGAAACGGCTTCGCGTATGTCTGTGTTGACGAACACGTTACTGACTGTCGGCTGGCTGCGGGGTGCCTCAGCCCCGGCGCGGATCAGATTCGGGAGCTCAACTACTACCTCTTCCGGTGCGGCACTCTTGCTTGCCGTTACTCGTTCACGCGGTTTTTCTGCCGGAAGCTCGGGTTCTATGCGTGCTGCGGGAACTTGCTTGGCTGCGGGTTCCGTTCCCTCTTTCGGAGGCCAGACAATAATCGCGGGGGCTTCAGGTGCTTCGGGCTCCGGCGCGATTGCCTCCTCAGGTTCTGCCGGGGCAGCCTCTTCCGCCTCTGCCTCCACTGGCTCCTCAATCTCTTCCGGCTGGGCTGCCGGCTCCGCGAAGACCGGCTGCTCAACGTTCTTGGCTATAAGGTACATCGGGTATTCCCAGTATTGGCCGCTCAGGGAATCCGTGTATGCCTCCATCGTCTCAGGCAAGTCTGGGTCGTATATCCACTCGTACCCGGCAAGCCTTGCGATAGCATCCACCGCCCCGCTGGGGGAGACGCCCTCGAACCGCGCGCTTATCAATTGATCCAGATCCACCGACATGTCCACAGCAATGCCCCGGGAACCGGCCTTCTCGATAGCTATCAGGGCGTCCCGGAGTGGGGCCTCAGTGAAGTTCTCATAGACCAGCGCCGTCTCAAGTGCTCTTGGCTCCCCGCGCGACGTCGCACAACCACCGCAAAGAGCCACGAAAACGGACACCGATGCCAGAATTCGCAAAAACCTGCCGCTAAGTTTCATTCTCCGTTCCCCCTTCCACCTCGATGTATTCCCCCGGGCCCGCCAGGGGGCGCTCCAGGGCAAACTCGATGGTGCGCACGGCGTTTGTTGACGTCTTCTCGTCGGATGCTACGCCGACTATCGTTGTCGATGCCACGTATGGTTCTGTGGTAAGTGCCAGAGATATCGGTACCTCAAGTACGCGCTCCTCACCGGGATAGACCTCTCCGCCGAATGGTATGGACCCAACCTCCTTGAACCCCGCCCTCTCCAGAATTCTCACCGTCCCACTCAGGTTCAATCGCGCGTTACCAAGGTTTCGAAAGCCCACCTTTGCTCTGCACGAGTACGAATCTGTGGCAGGCTCGAGAATCTCCATCTCCGTAAACTCTCCCTGGGCCTCCAGCGTCCCCGCAATGCTTACACTAAGGGGAGTCTCCCATCTTGAGGGTTCCTCATCTTCCAGCTGGCCCTCGCTCACGATCTTCGCATATCTTTCCCCTCGCGCACCTTCCGGCACGTTCAGAATCAGGGAGATATTTCTTGATTGACCGGGCCCGATTTTCACACTCTCGGGCACCGTCTTCAACCACGGCACCGCAGACCACTCCTTCCCTCCCTTATCATCATCGGCCGGTTCGATCTTAAGCTCGATAGGCGACTGTTCATACGATCTATACCTCAGCACCTGCCTCTTGTACGATCTCGGACGTGTTTCTATATCAATGGATTCCGGCTCGTGTATCACGGCCAGGGGAAGAGCCTTCGCCTCCCCGGCCATCTCGGGGGTCACCTCAAAAGCGATCTCTTTAGACGTCATGGACCTTTCGAAGTAGAAAGCCGCTCGCGCCACATATTGCCCCTGTGGCAGCCGCTGTTTTATCGTCGCCTGGAACTCCCGCTCTCCGTCGGGAAATACCGCTTTAGGGCTCGTCGCGAATTGTGCGTCCCCCCGCCGCCGGTGATTCTCGTCTACCAGTGACACGTGGCCTATCACCCCTATGTCCACGTTCCCTTCGTTTAATATCACTGTCGAAAAAGTGTACCCCTCTCCTGGCGTCAATTCGCCCTTAAGCTCTGTAAGCGTCGCACGCAGCAGTCGGTGGGTATTCAGGATCTTCAGGTAAACGAAGCAGGCAGCCCGCTTGTGTACGACTGTGACCATTCTTCCCTTCGCCTCAGGCTCCACCGTTTCCACCATGATCGCCGCGAATCGAGAGCCGCCTGTCAAGATGTTCCGCGGGACCTTCACCCTCCCGGTCACAACCTGTCCCTTCAGCGGCGCAACAGTGATTCTCTCCTGATCCAGCGTGATCCACGGAGCCGCCGACCATTTGCTGCTCCCAGCCGGCGGGAAAATCGGCTTCCCGTCCCTGGAGACCTCGAAGTCCGTAACGTATATCTTAAACCCCTGTTCGCGAAGCGGATGATCGTTCTTGACTGTAATCCCCAGCCTCGCCTCCCCGCCACGGGGAGCTTCCGGGAAAAGTTTCATCGGCGATATGGTGAAAATCGCCTCGGCGCAAAAAACTGGCGAGCAGAAGGCGCTCGCCAAAATCAGCGTCACAATATGTTTCACGCTCCGGTGCACGTTACGGCTCGCTGCAGAATGTTATCACCACACTGTTCGCGTACTCACCCCTCGGCGTGCACTTGGAAACCAGTAGCTTTTGCCACAGCTCATAGTGCCGCGTTGCCCATCCCTCACAGGTCAACAGGGGCCAGACCTTCACGCAACGGCGGTCAATCTTCTCAGCCGCAGTCCACCCCCATTTGTTCGCCTCGCACAGGTCGTCGCCGAAGGAGTACCATGTTTGAATCTCTTTTCCACCTGCCGACTCCAGGTCGTCCGTGGCCCCCATGTGCATCCCTACAAACGCGTTGGACCTGACTGCAATATGGCTGACCGGTGCTGCGAATATGCCGGGGTGTTGTATTATCCATCCCACCTCTGTACCTTCCACGCAGGCCTGAAGCCAGTGCGGTACGCAGAAACAGCAAAGCGGACCCGCGCATTCCTCGCCGGATGCTGTGCGCGCGACAACCCGCCAGTAATACGTCCCTGGCGCAAGCGATTCGGACACCGTCCACTCAACCTCCTCCTGATTATGGCTAACCTCCGGCGGAGGAGACTCAGTCCCAAAATGCACATCGTACCTTACGAGATGTGGAGGTGCAATTCTATTCCATGAAAGCGTTAGCGGCCCGGTAGGCACCACATCCGTGTCAAGCGGCGTCGGCTTAAGCTGTGCGACGGCGATTTGCGCCAGCGATGGCATTAGGGGCTCCGGCGCTGCTTCGGCGGCGCTTGCTGTGGACCAGGCGCTCATCCACGCGATACCCGCCAACACGGTCGCTGCTCCCAGCAGCCTTTGCCTCATTCTCTTCCCTCCTGAGTCTGTCGGGCGGTTGGAAGGAGGGGGGCAGTCGCTGCCCCCCTCCACCCTGCAAACCACCCTTTACCATAGCTTACGGCCAAAATGGCCGACAAGCAACAGCAGTCCCCTTAGTCTTCCCAATCAACCTTCGACATGAACGTGACGGTGAAGCTGTTCTCGTACGTGCCGACCGGGTTGCACTTCACCACCTCGATCTTCTGCCACAGCTTCATCAACAGCTCGTGGGTGGGCAGCGCCGCGTTGGTCATGTCGATGAGCATGTCCATTTCCCCATCCGTGCTGCACCACAAGCTCGGAATCTGGCCCTCAACCGTTTCCATGCCCCACCAGACCGGGATCTCTTCGGTGCCAGGTACCTGAGGAGTGCCCTGGTATTGAAGCGGGCCCAGACCTGTGGTGAACATCCCCACGTGATCGTTGGACGCGATCTTCAGCGAAAAGCTGTTGCCCGTGTACAGACCCGGGTGCTGAATGGTCCAGTCGACGTCATTACCCTCGAAGTAAGCCTGGAACCACTGGTTGACTTGTGCAGTCGTGGTGATTACCAGGCTGTCGCACCAACCCATGCCGCACTGCGGGCAGAACACCCAGTAGAACTTGCTGCAGGGGATCGCGGGACCGAACTGCTTGTCGAAGACCCCTCTGGGCGACCATGTGCCCTGATGAGTCATCATCGCATCGCAATCGGGGTCTGCGATCACCCAAGCCTGACCGTCAGGATCCCACATGAACACCGTAACTGGCTGCGCCATCGCCGGAAGGCAGAAGAGGATGGCTGCAGCAACTGTCAAAAGCAACATCCGTTTCATCATATCTCCTCCTTAGGATCCAGAAACACCTACTAACAGCGGGGTTTGTCTCATCGACCCTCCTTTCTTCCGAAGTTCACTCTTCGGATCTACGGTTCACACACACACCCACAAATGCCCGGATAGAGCGACTCTCGCCCAACATATTGTATGGTCGCCCGAATTTCTGCTTGACATTTCCACGGCCGCGACCGATTATTCACACAGAGAGAGCCCTCCCCAGGAGGTCGCCTCTCTGCCGGCCGGAATTCGCTCCCACACGGCTCCGGCCGGTTTTTTTCCACCCAAGCACCTTGCTTGGGACACTCTCTCTAACTAAGGTATAGGTTCAAGGGCGTGCGTATGCGGTCTTCGAACGGTGTGGAGTACCTGAGCGGGAAACAACCTATCCCCCTCCCGCACCCCACAGTCTGCTGCCCTGGTTGCCCAGGGTCGCCACCTCATCTCAGTACCTCCCCCGGCTCGTATTTACCCCCCAAACGAGCCCTTTAACGCAGAGAAAACTTGCGTGTTTGAAAGCATAACAGGTTGACCGACTTTGTCAAGTGGAAAATCAGGAATTTTTCCGCCGACCTTCGCACGGTTAGCCCTGCAAAAGCTGTTCCACCTGCGCGTCCTGCTCGGCACCGAGTTTCAGAAATTCAACACCAATTCCCAGCGGACCCCCCGTTTCCATCCGTACCGGCTGGCAATGTATAGATAAGCCGGTGCCTCTACCCTCGCCGAGCCGCAGGCCGAATACGAACGGTGTCGCGGGCAGGCCTTTTCGCCGAAGTTGTATATCCGAAAGGAACGCGCCGCCGCGGCTAATGTCACGAATGGTAGCCGAACCCGTGTCAAAAGCGGCTGAGGCAGCTCCCTTGTAAACGCTCAGCTCGACAGGCAAGTTTGCCAGCTTGCGCGGCCAACGCCGGCTGTGCTCGAAAGCAGCGGGAGCGCCCGCCGCTGATCCCCGTATGCCGAGAAGCTTTCTTAGTTTGCCTGAAAGCACCTCCGCCCGCCAGGGCTTGGGGAAGTATTCGCTGGCGCCGAGTTGCTGGAGTTCGCTTTGAGCCACCTCCCCGTCTGCAGGGGAGGAGATGGCTACGCGCATAAGCTTCAGCGTGGACAGACCTCGAAGACATCGGACGACATCTAGGCCCGACATGTCCCGCAGTTTCGTATTGACGATTGTCAGGTCCGGTCGGAAGTCGAGCGCACGGCCGCACACCAGGCATCCCTGTTGCTCCGAAGCGATCTCCACGTGCGGCTCGTGACCGAATATTGACCGCAGCAAATCAACCTCTGCGTCATCCGCACCAACGACCAGGATTCGGCGCTTGGCTGCCGAAAACATCTCCATCGACAGCTTGTGGGCGGCCATGAACTTTACCAAACTGTCCCTGCCCACCAGCCGCTTTCCGGTGACGGGGTGACGCTTTCCCTCCAGTTCCCCCTTATCAAATCGCCGCATTACTGTGGACGGCGACACCCCGAGAATTTTCGCCGCCTCGCCAGTTGTGAGAAACTGCTTCCGCGACGGCACGTCTTTTTCTCCTGAACCCCGGCCTCCCGTTCCCTGACTACCCAGCGGAGAGTCCTAACCGTCTCTAAGCAAGTTGCGCGTCGTCGGGCGCGCCTCGCCTACCTCACGTTTTGCCCGGGTCCCCTCGACGACGGATAATAGAGGGCTAAATGCCGGAAGTCAAGAGAAATTCTGCGAATTCGCTGCGCGCTTGCAGACGGGACGGGATGCACGGGCCTCGCCAAAGCCAATCGGTTAAACTCGACTGCGGAAACAGAGCAAGCAGCCTGATTGAAGGATTCCGCTCTCGCGGCCCTACTTTCGAGGAGAGTTCTCGGCACCCCGCTGGTCCGCCGCTCTTCCAGACCTGCCCTGAGTTACTTCGGAGGTGTTGAGACAAGCGACCTCGCCCAGACCGCGCCCCAGAGAAGATGTCTCACCGCGGCTGCCCCGGAGTTTCGCCTCCTTAGGTTTGCGTCTGGCCGTTAGCGGCTTCCCTTCTCACCGCCCCTGTACATGTTCAGTTGCATCCTCATCATCTCTAGCTGGTTTTCCGCGAATGCGCGGTAGCGCTCCACCTGCTCGGGCGGCAGCACCGTATGGAGCTGCTGCACCGTTCTCTCGATACGCTGCCGCTCCGATTCGATGTATGCACCCACTGTCATTGTTGAGAGGCGATCAAGATCCTGCGTAGGGCCGCCCGCAAAGTCACGGCCAACTCCCTGTTCCTCCTTGATGATCTTCTTGAACGCTGCCGACTGCTCCTCGTCCAGTTCCAGCCCGGCCATCTCCGCGACCATGTTCAGCCCCCATTCCTCCACGTGGCGGTTCCTTTCATCGTAGTATTCCTCAAAGGCGCTGAGCTGCCCCGGGTTCAAAACGTTCGAGAGAGCTGCTACCATCATATCCCTCGTGAGCTGCTCCTGCGAATCCAGCTCTTCAAGCTTGGACGTGTCGGGCCAGGCGGCAAACGCCTCCTGCATCTGGCTCATCTCGAACTTCAGCACGTCAGTGATCGCCTCCTCCGCCCGAGCTCGCTGCTCAGCGCTTGTCACGTGCTCGTCGAGAAACCCGCCGAACTCTTGTTTCAGGCGCAACGGTATCATCATGTCCAACGCGGTCTTCATGATGTCCTGGCTGAACATCTCCTTCATCACTTCCATCATCGGCTTGTTTTCAATGTCATCAGTCTCGGTCTCTTCTTCCTGCGGCGGTTCCTCCAGGTTCTCCAGTCCAGCCTCAAGGTGTGCCTCTATCTCCTCCACTCTTGCGAGGAGTTCCTCTTGGGCCGCCTTTGCTGCCTCGGTTTCCTTTTTCGCGCTCGCCAGTTCGCCTCTCACCTCAGCGAGTTCCTCAGCTCGCGCATCCCGCTCCGCCCGCGCCGTCTCAGCCGCTTCTTTCGCCTCGGATAGCCCCTCATCCGCAGCATCCACCTTTTTCTTCAACTCTTGCGCGTCGGCTTGCTGCTCCCCCAGCTTCGACACAAGGCTGGCTGTATAGACCCCCAGTGTCACGAGTCCGAGAACCAGCACTATCGAAACCACACCAAGCGCCGTCTTCATTCAACACCTCCAGCAGTCAAGTCAGGAAACATTCCTTTATCCCTTACCTTATAAGAAATACGCCTTATGCGCCGTGTTTATTCGCGTCAATCCGCGATTGACCTTCGGTCCCAGACATATTTTACCCGCCCTGCTCCGGTTGGTCTATCTTTCTGGACATCTCCTCTCGCAGAAGAGCGATCTCCAACTGCGTCCGCTTCTGCTCCAACATAACTCTCTCGTGCTGACGCTCGAGGTGGAGGCGAAGCATGAATGCCACCGCTAGCGTCCAATAGAAGAGTAACACGATGCCCGTCCGTAGGAGCGAGTTTTGGTCATATAGCCTGCGTCCGAACATAGAGGTGCCAATGAATAGCAAAAGCACGTACGCGAAGGCGACCCCGACTGGCAACTGTTGCCACCGCCGCGCCGCGACCCTCCCGGTTCGCAACTCATTGATTATGAATATGGCCGTCGTCAGAAAGACGAGAGAGCCTCCGCCGAAGCCCAGGGACATGTGCCATCGAGCCGGCGCGGGCAAATCCTCCGCAAGAGCGACGAAGTAGACAAGATAAGCGAAAACGCCGGCCATAGGGATGAACACTGCAGCGAGTGTCACATTGCGAACCACTTCCCATTTGGAAAGCCTACGATCCAGAAGGGCCTCTATCTGCCTCTCAAAACGCTCCCGCAGCTCAGCCGACGGTTCAATTCCGCTCAACAGCGCCTCACGGAACGCCTCGCGCTCATCGGCTTTCATGGCTGTGTCCTTTCCTCATCAGCGCCTCTTTCATCCTCATCCGGCCGTAGTGGAGCCTCGATTGCACCGTGCCTTTCGGCAGGTCCAGAATCCCCGCAATTTCTTCCAGGGAAAGGTCTTCCATGTAAAATAAGCTCAAAACCTCCCGCTGTCCAAGCGGCAATTCCAACAGGCACTCCCGCACCGCTCCCGCCTCCTCCGCCGCCAGGACGGGGTTCAACGATCCGCCGCCTGCCTCACCAACGGGCTCCGGAAGGCTTTCTTCAAGTTCGTCTAACCGCTTCTTCCTGCGCAGGTGGGAAATCGCCTTGTTGTGCGCGACTCGGTACAGCCACGCTGCAAAAGTCTGGACCCGTACCCGCTTGCGGAAGCCCGAAATGGCCGCTAGCCACACCTCCTGCGATACATCCCACGCCGCTTCCTGGTCCTGCAGCAGGGCGATGAGATACCAATGAATTCGCGCCTGCCAGCGAGATATCAACCCTCCCAGGGCATCCACATTTCCCGCGCGGTATTCCAGAATGGCTATCTCGTCTTTTAGTCGCTCTGCACTTGTGCTCACACGCGTTGTCGTTTCATTCAGACTGCTCCGGCCGGTCCGAAGGGCTTTACTCTCCAGCTTCCCGGGTGCTCCTAAGGAAGTCGTTGCCAGGCCGCTGAATGTTCAAAAGAATTCGAGAGAATCGATCGCAGTCGATCGCTGGCTCGGCGGCCGCACCGCGGCTGGATTACCGGCTTTCGGCCTGAGCGCCCTCCTCACCCGCAGGCATCTCGAACCGGTAGCCTACCTCCCGGATCGTCCTGATCAGCGTCGGGCGGGTCGGCCTCGGCTCGATCTTCTTCCTCAGCGTGTTGATGCAGCGGTCTACGCTTCGCGTCGTGACGAAAATGTCGTAGCCCCATACAGACTTAAGTATCTCGTCTCGAGTCAGTGCTGAGCCCGCCCGCTTTGCCATGAGTGTCAGCACGCCGAACTCCTTCGGGGTGAGCGCGATCTCTCGGCCGTTCCGCAGCAGCTTGCGCGAGACCGTGTTCAATTCGCAGTCACCAAACTGGTACACCTTCGGCTCCGACCTCCGCCGCCGGCGCAGGAAAGCCTTGGCCCGCGCGAGTAGCTCGTTGATGCTGAAAGGCTTCGTAACATAGTCATCAGCCCCCAGATTCAGTCCCAGCACAATGTCCGATTCCTGCCCCTTGGCCGTGAGCATTATGATCGGCATATCCAGCCCCTCCTCTCGGATCAGCCGGCAGATCTCGTACCCGTTGATCTTGGGGAGCATGATGTCCAGAACAATCAGGTCAGGCTTCAGGTCGAGCGCAGATTCGAGGCCCTTCTTGCCGTCGGCTGCGGTGCCGACGCGATACCCCTTGAACTCGAAGTTGTCCTTGAGGCCCCTCAGCATCGCAGGCTCGTCTTCAACTATTAAGACCGTTTCAGCCGCCATTTCTTCAGTCTATTCCCCGTCGCCGGCTCCCGAGAAGGGTAATTTCACCGTGAACCTGCTTCCCTTGCCGGGCTGGCTCTCGACCTCAACAGAGCCGCCGTGCCCCGTGACAACGAACTTCACTATGCTCAAGCCCAGACCGCAGCCGCCCGCGCTTCGCGAAAGGCTCCGGTCAACCTGGTAGAAGCGGTCGAACGCTCTCTTAGCTGCCCTCCGCGAAAGCCCTACACCATTGTCTTCGACCTCCAGACAGACACGCGCGTCCGCGCCGTACGCGTGAAGGGCAATTTGCCTGTCATCCTCTGAGTACTTGTAAGCATTGTCCAGCAGATTCAGCAGAACGGTTACAAGCGCGTCCCGGTCCCCCATAATCTCAGGCAAATCTGGTTCGACCTCGACACCAAGCCGGCAGCCGGCCGCCTCGAACCGTTCGCGCACCGCTCCGGCAGCCTCCTCGACAATCTCTTCGGGCCTGACCTCCGCAAACTCGAAGACCCGTTTGTTTCGCTCCATCCGTGAGAAAGTGAGGAAATTGTCAATCAGGCGGCTCAGCCGCACGTTCTCTTTGGAGACCAGCTCGAGGTATTCGCGAACCTGCCGCTCGTCGCCGTACCTTCCCTCCAAAAGTGTATCCACCAGCACGCGCATGGAGGAAAGCGGCGTCTTCAGCTCGTGCGACACGGTCGCAATGAGATCGTTCTTGAGCCTCGTAAGCTTCATCTGCTGTCCTACGTAGCGCGCAAGAAGCACGGCGAGTGCGGTTATCACGCAAACCACGATTAGTGCTGTCCACAGGTAAACCGCCGTCTGCCTTTTGGCCGCAGCGGCAAACGGGTCTTCGCCCTCGAGAAAAAGCGCTAGACGCCACTCAGGCGTGTGCGATCCAAGCG
>CAZUUK010000084.1:0-13959 GCA_964622675.1 uncultured Planctomycetota bacterium
GTGACGGCGCGGACGGCGGATAAGACGGTGACGGGGAGGAGCAATCCGGCGGATTGCAGGAAGGAGAGGCCGAAGGAGCTTATCTACTTCGGGGATACGCACGCGCATACGGGGATGTCGGATGCGCTGGGGAGGCCGGAGGAGTTTTTCGCGCATGCGAGGAGGTTCGGGTGCGCGGATCTGGTGGCGATAGTTGACCACAATCATTACGAGACGTCGTCGGTGGAAAGGCCGTGGCAGAAATGGATGACGGAGGAGCAGTGGGAGGAGATAAAGGGTGGGGTGAGAAAGTGGGACGAGCCGGGGAAGTTTGCGACGATATTGGGGATCGAGGAGGCGAAGACGACGATGGGGCACCGGAATATTCTTTATCCGAACGACGAGCAGCCGCTGAACAGGGAGGCGGGGACGGAGGCTTTCTGGAATTTCGTTAAGGGGAAGCGTGCGCTGGTGGTGGCGCATCACAGTTTGAACGGCGTTAACTGGGATGATTACCATGCGGAGTTCGAGAGGGTGGTGGAGATTTACTCGATGTGGGGGAGCTCGGAGTACGCGGGGAACCCGGTGTGGGATAAGCCGGTGACGGGGATGTCGGTGCAGGAGATTCTGGCGACGGGTGCGAAGGTCGGGTTTACGGGAGGGAGCGATAATCATCACGGGGAGCCGGATGTGCATTCGCATCCGAGCAGGTTTACGAATATCTATTACAAGGGAGGGGTGACGGCGGTCTATGCGGGTGAGCTGACGAGGGAGGCGGTCTTTGAGGCGATGGAGAGGAGGCGGTGCTACGCGACGACGGGGGAGAGGATAGTGCTGGAGTTCACGCTGGACGGGCACGAGATGGGTGAGGAGATCGAGGTGCGGAAGGGGGAGAAGAGGGTTGTGAAGGTGCGGGCTCTGGGTGTGGGGCCGATCGCGATGATTGACGTGGTGAAAAATAACGCGAATGCGTACACGCACGAGGGGAAGGGGGAGGTGGAGGAGTTCGAGTGGGCTGACGAGGGGGCGGAGAGGGAGACGGATTATTACTACGTGCGGGTGACGCAGGAGGACGGGGCGATGGCGTGGGCGAGCCCGATATGGGTGAGGAGCGGCTGAGGGGAAGAAAGCGGGGTATGTTAGGGCCCTGCAGAGATGCGGGGCCCTTTTTGCATGTAGATGCACAGAGGGAAGCGTTTGGCGGGAGAAGGTGAGTGTGGTAGAATCGGCGCGGGCTGGGGCCGGTGGGTCAGGGTAGTGCTGCGATAGCGGGGGAGTCTATGTCATGAAATTGCGGCATTTCGGGGCAGTGTGCTTAGTAATGCTGTGCGGCTGGGGTATCGGCGCGGGAAGCGAAGGGGAGAGAGCCGGTTCTGACAACGGCAAGGTCTATATTCTGCGTCCGAACATGACGGCGGACTTTTTCGCCATGTTTGAAGAGGACGCGCGGTGGCAGCGGGTGATGTCGCGGCTGGATGTTTTCAGGATGCATCTGAACATGGTGGACGGGAGGGATTGGAGTACAGAAGGGGCGAAGATGATGGTGTTTCTGCGGAGAAGCTCCATGGAGGTGTGCGCGATCACGGGGGGCCTGCGGGCGTTTTCGGGGTGTGACGGGGAGGAGCAGGGGAGGCGGGATTTGATAAAGCTCGACAAGCTGTACGGCGTGGGCGGGGTTGCGGACCAGATTGTCATGGACGCGGCGTTCCGGAATTCGATTGAAGGTTTCCCGAATCCGAAGGGGCTGGATCTGACGATCGAGGAGGCGGCGGCGGAGATAGTGGAGTACATGGAGAAGATCCATTCGGAATATCCGGATATCAAGATTGGGATGAACGAGCCGGTGCCGTGGTACTGGTGGGAGTCGTACCCGGAGCATATGGGTCGTCCGGCGCCGGATCTGAAGGAATGTATGGACGCGGTACTGGCGGCGTGCGCGGATGCCGGAGAGAAGCTGTGGTTTTTCAATGCGGACTGTCCGTACGAATATGCGAACGACCCGCCGGCGGGGTTTGACGGTTGGGCGAAGCTGGTGGCGATACAGGAATATTTGCAGGGGTTGGGGCTTCCGTTCGGACTGATGCACAACTCGAGGGACGGGGGCAATGAGAGCGACAAGGTGTTTTTCGAGCGAACGATGGACGGGTTGAATCTTTTTCTGGCCGCGGGGGGCGACCCGCAGGAGTTCGCAGTTCAGAGCTGGTACGAACATCCGTCGGCGTGTTTGCCGGAGGATCCTGATCCGCTGCCGCAGAACGAGGGAGACGTCTACCCGATCACGTATTTGACGAAGGAGCTGATGACGGCGACGGGTGCGACTTTTCCGTTCGACAGGCGGGCGTTCCGAATTACGAACAGGGCGGGCGAGACGGTGGCGAGAATAGATTTCGAGGGGAACCTAACGCTGGCGGGCTCGCTGGTGGAGAGCGGAACTCCGGCTGCGACATCAGGGAGTGACTTCCTGGTGAAGAATGCTGTGGGGGGTGTAGTTGCAGCGGTGGATGATGGGGGGAATCTAGAGTTGATGGGATCGGTGTATGAGAGTCAGGGGTCGCTAGTTGCGCCTGCGGGGTCGCTGGTGATCAAGAGCGGGGATGAGGTGGTGGTGTACATCAGTTCAGGGGGAGATCTATACTTGCGCGGTGCGGTGGGAGGGAGTTAGCGGAGGGGATGGGGATGCCGGGGAAGTGGTGCTGATTGGCCGGTTAGAGGAGTGGTGGTAGGATTTGGGGGCGGTTGATGGATGGGTGGAGGTGATATGGTTTCCGCTGATGCCGGGTCGTCCTCCGACAGGCACATGCACGGGGTGCTTGCGTACGCGCTGCTTGTGGTGCTGGTGTTTGGGGCGTATGCGAGTTCGCTGCCGGGATGCTTCGTTTACGATGATTTCCAGACGGTGGTGGAAAATCCGTTTGTGAAGAGCGCGCGGGGGCTGGGGTATCTGTTTTCGCCGAATTATTTCAGCTTTTTCTCGGAGTACAGCTATAGGCCGGTGGTGACGCTGAGCTATTTTGCGGACTGGGCGGTGTGGGGGGTGGGGCCGGGGGGATACCACCTGACGAATGTAATGCTGCACGCGGTGATGGTGGTTTTGGTGTTTGGGCTGGTGAGTGAGGTTTCGGGAAGGGGAGCGGGGTTTTTGGGTGCGGCGCTTTTTGCGGTGCATCCTTTGGTTACGGAGACGGTGAACGGGATATCTTTTCGCGAGGATCTTTTGGCGGGGATTTTCTATGCGGCGGCGTTTGTGCTTTACGTGAGGTGGAGGAAGCGGAAAAGGGATTGGCTGTTTGCGCTTGCGGGGGTCTGCTACGTGCTGGCGCTGCTTTCGAAGGAGATGGCTGCCACGCTTCCGGGGGTGCTGCTGGTTTATGAGTTGGCCTTCAGGCGGGGGGATCGAAGGAAGGCGGCGGTGCCGCTGGCGATTCTTTTCGGGATAGGGATGGTTTATGCGGGGCTGAGGTTTACGGTGCTGCACGAGCAAGGTGTGCCGCCGGACAGGTATCCGGAGGGGAGCTTTGCGGTTAACCTGCTGACGATGCCGGGGGTGTTTGCGCGTTACGTGTGGCTGATGATCTTTCCGGGTAGGCTTTCGATACATCACTACGCGGCGCCGGTGCGGAGCGTGGCGAGTTTTTGGGCAGTGGCGGGAATTGTGGCGGTGATCGGATATGCGGCGGCTACGGTGTGGGGCCTGAGATGGGATAGGAGAGTGGGGTTTGGGCGTTTGTGGTTTTTGATTGCGCTGGCGCCGGTTTCGAATCTGGTGCCGATAGCGAATATCATGGCGGAGCGGTATCTGTATTTGCCGATGGCGGCGTACGCGATTTTGGCGGGGGCTTTGATCAGGAAAGCGGGAGGTTTCCGGGGGCGGGGGAGGGCTGCGACGGTGATTGCGGCCGTGCTGATCCCGATCTTTGCGCTGGGGACGGCGGTGAGAAACAGGGACTGGTCGAGCGAGGTGAGGCTGTGGGAGAAGGCGGTGGGGAGGTACCCGGGGAGCGCGCGTGCTCATGCGTATCTCGGGGCTGCTTATGCGCGGACGGGGGCGTATGAGGAGGCGGTGGAGGAACTTAAGTTGGCGCTGTCACTGCCGACGGAGGACGAGGTGAAGGCGATTGCGCTTTTTGATCTGGGGCAGAGCCTGAAGGGAGCGGGAAGAATAGTGGAGGCTGTTGACGTGCTGGAGGAATTGACGAAGCTTGCGCCGGAAGATTGGCGGGCGCATACGAGTCTGGGCGCGACGTACATGCGGCTGGGAGTTATGGACCGGGCGAGGGAGGAGTTCGAGCGGGCGCTGGAGCTTAATCCGAACGACTACATAGCGATATCGAATATGGGAGGAGTTTATCGCGCGGAGGGGAGGCTGGATGAGGCGATCGAGATGTACCGGCGGGCGATAGGTCTTGCGCCGAGACGGGGGGATTTTCATTCTTATCTGGCGCTGGCGCTCGCCGAGAAGGGGAGTCTGGAGGAGGCGTGGGGGGAGTTGGAGACGGCGGAAAGGCTGGCGGAGGGGGACACGGTGGTGCTTTCGAACGTGGGTAGGGGGTATTACGGGCTGGGGTTGGCGTATGAGGAGTCGGGTGACGTGGAGAGAGCGGCGGAGGCTTTCGAGCGGTTTCTTGGAGTGTGGGAAGGGGATGTGAGTTATGCGGAGGCGGCGAGGAGGAAGCTAAAGGAGCTGCGGGGAAAAGTTCCTTGACAGACGGGTGGGGGGAGAAGATATTGTAGGTTTGTGATGGGAGGCAGAGATGATTGCTGGTACGAAGGCGGCTTGACGTTCTCGTGCAAGCGCTGCGGCGATTGCTGCCGAGGGGAACCGGGGTACGTATGGGTGACGGGGGAGGAGGTAGGTGAGATAGCGGAGTATCTGGGTATGGAGGTGGGTGAGTTTGGGGAGCTTTATTTGCGGAAGGCGTACGGGCGGCGGAGTCTGGTGGAGTTGGAGAACGGGGACTGTATATTCTACGGCGGGGGAGGTTGTAAGATATATCCGGTCAGGCCGGTGCAGTGCAGGACGTTTCCGTTCTGGCCGGAGAACGTAAGGAGCAGTGAGGCGTGGTTGAGGCTGAAGAGGAGATGTCCGGGGGTTGGCGAAGGGGAGCTGCATTCGAGAGAAGAAGTTGAGTCGGCGGTGCGCCGGTCAAGAAGATGAGCGAGGAAGCGAGCGATGCCGGAAGCTTTGATGAAGATTGAGATAACGCGGGGATTGCTGCGGGGGGCGTGGGCTGCGTTTTTTATCGTGGGGTTTTTTTACCTGGTATCCTTGATAGTGTTTTTGAGGATCCTGCGGTCGCTGAATCTGCAGCTTGATTTTCTGGTTTACATAAAGTCGCTGCTGCAGGAGATAAGGAGGCTGGTGGCGAAGGAGGAGGGAGGAGACGTGTGGGTGGAGGGGAAAGAGGGGGAGCCACCGCCTAAGCCGAGGGGGGGAGGTCCTCCGGAGGGGGGATAGGTGAGGGAGGGCTGGGATGTTTGGGAGGTGTTGGTGCGGCGGCTTCGGTTTTGCGGGTTTCGAGGAAGGTCTCGAACTTCCTAATGGTGGCCTTGACGTCTGTGACGGTCCCTATGTAGACCTGGATGTCGCAACGGGTCATTTCTTCGATCTGGTCGACGACGCGGGCATCTTCGATGGGGCCGGCGATTACGACGGCGAGGGTCTCGCCGAACTTGTCTATGGGTACGATGAGGTTTTTGCGCATGAAGCTTAGGGGGAAGAGGTCCATGACCTCGCGCGAGACTTTGTAGTGGGAGCAGCGTATGAAGGGGGTGGAGAACTGAGTGGCGACGGCGCAGGCGACATCGTATTCGGATGCGTAGTTCCAGCGGATGAAGATTTCGCCGGATAGCTCGCTGGTGTTTTCCTGCTCGGAGATGACCTCCTGGACCTGGTCCTGAGTGACGAGGCCCTGGGCCACGAGTATTTCGCCGAGTTTTTTCTTTGTGAGCCTTCGGATGTTGGCCATAATCTAACAGGTCCTTGCCCGCTAGGTGGAATTCTACCCGCGGGGGGCGGGCGATGTCAACGGATGGAATGAGGAGGAGTATATGGCACGTGAGATTGAGAGGATAAAGGAGCTTCTAGAGGACGAGAGGATTGAGAGGGAGCTTCTGGAGCGGAGGAGGATTTTTCTGTGGGGGCCGATTGACGAGCGGGTGGCAGAGAGGGTGGTGAAGAGGATACTGTACCTCGAGGCGCAGGGTTCAGGCGAGGGGATTACGGTGATGATGAACAGTCCCGGCGGGATGTATTCGGCGGGGATGGCGATATACGACGTGATGCAGGGGGTGAGTAGTCCTATAACGACGGTGTGCATGGGGCAGGCGGCGAGTTTCGGGGCGGTGATACTGTGCGCGGGGAGTAAGGGGAGCCGGATTGCCTGGCCGCACGCGCGGGTGATGATCCATCAGCCGCTTATAGCGGGGCAGGTTTACGGGCCGGCGTCGGACATAGGGATCGAGGCGGAGGAGATGATGAAGATAAGGGATGAGGTGAATCAGATTCTGTCGGACCACACGGGTCAGTCGGTGGAGAAGGTGGCGGCGGATACGGACAGGAATTACTACATGAGCGCGGAGGAGGCGAAGAAGTACGGGATAGTGGACGAGGTGAAGCTGGTTATTTAGGGGGGGGTCTGGTGCGGTGGAGATGGACCATGAGGACGGAGATGTCTGCGGGGGAGACGCCGGAGATGCGGGATGCCTGTCCGATGGAGAGGGGGCGGTGTAGGGAGAGTTTCTGGCGGGCTTCGTTGCTTAGGTGAGCGACGGCGAGGTAGTTGAAGTCGGATGGGAGGCGGCGTGATTCCATGCGGCGGAATTTTTCTATTTCGGCATGCTGGCGCGAGATGTAGCCCTCGTACTTGACTTCGATTTCGAGCTGCTCTGCGGCGGGGGGTGAGAGGGGGAGGCTTTGGAGGGGCTGGTGGAGTTCGAGGAGTTTTTTGAGGGTAATCTCGGGTCGGCGGAGGGTTTTTTCGAGGGTTGCGCCGTTTCGGAAGGTTGAACGGAGGTATTTTCGGGCGCGGGCTATCCGGGCTTCTTTTTCCTGCAAGCGCTGGTATTGGTCCAGGCTTATGAGTCCGAGCTTGTGGCCGAGGGGAGTGAGTCGGCGGTCGGCGTTATCGTGCCTGAGGACGAGGCGGTATTCGGCGCGGGAGGTGAACATCCGGTAGGGCTCCTCGGTTCCCTTTGTGACGAGGTCGTCAATGAGGACGCCGATGTATGCCTGGGAGCGGTCGAGGGTGAAGGGCTCTTTTTGGCGGAGGCGGAGCGCGGCGTTGATGCCGGCGATGATTCCCTGAGCGGCGGCTTCCTCGTAGCCGGAGGTGCCGTTAATCTGGCCGGCGAGGAAGAGGTTTGCGACGGGTTTTGATTCGAGCCAGGGGGTTACCTGAGTGGGAGGGACGAAGTCGTACTCGATTGCGTATCCGTAGCGCATTATCTGGGCGTTTTCGAGGCCGAGTATGGAGTGGACCATTTGCTCCTGGACGTCGCGTGGGATGCTTGTAGGGATGCCGTTGCAGTAGATTTCGTGGGTGTTTAGTCCTTCGGGTTCGAGGAAGACGGGGTGGCGCTGTTTTTCGGGGAAGCGGACGATCTTGTCCTCGATAGAGGGGCAGTACCTGGGGCCGGTGCTTTTTATCTGGCCGGTGTATAGGGGAGCGCGGTCGAGGTTGGCCCTGATTAGGTCGTGGGTTTTGGTGTTGGTGTAGGTGAGGTGGCAGGGGACCTGGGGGCGGTCGAGTTTTTCGGTGGAGAAGGAGAAGGGCTGGGGGTAGGGGTCGCCGTACTGGGGTTCGAGCTTGGAGAAGTCGACGGTGCGGCCGTTGACTCTGGGCGGGGTGCCGGTTTTTAGTCTGGCGAGTGCGAGGCCGTGCGACCGGAGGGAGGGGGAGAGGCGCTCGACGGAGGGCTCGCCGATTCTGCCGCCTGGTACCTGTGAGGAGCCGATGTGGGTGAGGCCTCGGAGGAATGTGCCGGTGGTGAGGACGACGGTACGGGCGCGGTAGAGGGCGCCGCTTTTGCAGCGGACGCCGGCGGCTTTCCCGCTTTCAACGAGGAGCTCTTCGGCGACGTCCTGGCGGAGAGTGAGGCGTGGCTGCTCTTCGATGCGGCGCTTCATTTCCTGGGAGTAGAGTCTGCGGTCGGCCTGTGCCCTTGGAGCGCGGACGGCGGGGCCTTTGCTGGTGTTGAGCATTCGGAACTGGATGCCGGTGGCGTCGGTTACCTTTCCCATTTCGCCGCCGAGGGCGTCAACTTCGCGGGCGAGCTGGCCTTTTGCGAGGCCGCCGACGGCGGGGTTGCAGGACATCTGAGCGACGGAGTCGAGGCTTATGTTGAGGAGGAGTACGCCGGTTTGCATGCGAGCGGCGGCGAGGGCTGCCTCGCAGCCGGCGTGTCCCGCGCCTACAACTACGACGTCGAAGTGGTCTTCCATGGGGGGGAACCCGGGAGTCATTGCTGGGGGGGAACTATCTTTGAAAGGTCGGCGATGCGCCGGGAATAGAGCAGGTTTATGGCTTTTACGAGGGCCATTCTGTTGGTGCGAACGCGGGGGTCTTCAACGTTGACGAAGACTTTGTCGAAGAAGCTGTGGACGATTTCGGCGAAGGTTTGGGTGTAGACGAGGGAGGCTCCGACGTAGTCATGCTCGTCGGTGAGGCCACGGATTCCGGAATAGCGGTGCTTGTAGATGGCCCAGAGCTGGCTTTCTTCGGGTTCGGAGAAGAGCTCGGGGCGTACGAGCGGCTCTTGGGTGAGGGTCCGGCTTATGTTGTGGGTGCGCTCGACGAGGGTCACGAGCGAGTCCCACTCCGGGAGCGTGGCGAGGCGCTCGAGGGCGGCGAGGCGGTCCTGGAAGTCAGGGAGGTTGTCAATTCCGACTTCGGCGGCCATGGCGGCGTTGAGGATATCGTATCTGGAGCCGGCGTCGAGCTTTAGCTGGTAGAGGCGCTGGCGAAGGAATTCGACGATCTGTGAGACGACGTCTTCTTTTGCGGCGAGATCCTCTGGGAGCAGGTTTTGTGCTGTACGGAAGAGCTGGGTTAGGGATATGCGGAAGCGGCGCTCTAGTACGATCCTGATTATGCCGATGACGGCGCGGCGGAGGGCGTAAGGGTCCTGGGAGCCGGTGGGGATGAGGCCGGCGGCGAAGCAGCCGGCGACGGTATCGGTTTTGTCGGCGAGGCTGAGGACGGCACCGATGAAGCTGGAGGGGATGCCGTCTGCGGCGGAGCGTGGCATGTAGTGCTCCATTATGGCGAGTGCGACGGCTTCGGGCTCGCCGTCATTGAGTGCGTAGTGGTAGCCCATTTTGCCCTGTAGGGAGGGGAATTCGGCGACCATTTGAGTTAGGAGGTCGGTTTTGGAGAGGTGGGCGGCGCGAGCGGCGAGGGTACGGGTCTCTTCGTTTTCGCCGAGCATGCCGCCGATATCCCAGGCGAGCTGCTGGACGCGGTCGGTGCGGTCGAAGTATGAGCCGAGTTTTTCGTGAAAGAGGATGGAGTCGAGGCGTGGGACGCGGTCTTCGAGGGAAGTTTTGCAGTCTTCCGTCCAGAAGAACCGGCCGTCGGCGAGGCGTGCGCGGAGGACGCTTTCGTTGCCTTGGCGGATTTCGTCTACGTGGCGGTTGTCGCGGTCGAGGGTGAAGAGGAAGTAGGGGAGGAGATTTCCCTGCTCGTCGCGGACGGGGAAGTACTTCTGGTGGACTTTCATTACGGCTTCTACGGCGACCTGGGGGATGGTGAGGAAGGATTCGTCGAAAGCGCCTTCGGCGGCGTTGGGATACTCGAGCATGTTGTTTACTTCGTCGAGGAGGTCGAGGTCGGTGAGCTTTGAGGCGCGTTTTTTGAGAAGTGCGGCGAGCTTTCTGCGGAGGGCCTTTCGCCTTTCGTGGGGGTCAACTATGACCTTGAGTTTTTTTAGGGTGGTTTTGTAGAGTTCGAAGTCTGCGGCGGGGATTTCGATCTTTTTGTTTCCGGCGAGGAAGCGGTGGCCGTATGTAAATCGGTCAGCGAGGACGTCGGCGATTTCCAGGTTGATTACTTCGTCGCCGAAAAGGGCGAGGAGCCAGCGGATTGGTCGTGCGAAGAGGAAGCGTAGGTCACGCCAGTGCATTGATTTGGGGGCCGTGAGGTGCCCTATGAGGTCGGTAATGATAGGGGGTAGGATGGTGAGGGCGTCGCTGCCGGGCTCCTCTCTGACAGCGAAGGAATATTTTCCTTTGGCGGTATCCCTGATCTGTAGATCGTTGGCCTGGATGTCGAATTTCTGCGCGAAGCCGGTTCCGGCGCGCGATGGAGCGCCGTCGGCTTCGAAGGCAATATCGGCTGGTGGTCCTTGGACTTCGATTTTGAGTGGTTTCTGCCGCGAGGAAAGTGCGGGGATGAATAGCACCAAGCGTCTGGGGGTCCCGGCGACAGCGGGTTGGCCGTGGTCGAGGCGAGCGGCATCGAGGGCTTCGCCGGCTTTCCGGGCGAGTTGGTCGAGAAGCGGGGCAAGGTATCCGGCGGGGATTTCTTCGGTTCCGATCTCGATGAGCAAATTGGGCATTGTCTCTCCTAGGCGCTGAGCAAGGTTCTGAGCTTTTCGATGCACTCGGTGGAGCCGAGGACGATGAGGAGGGTGCCGGGCGGGAGCTTGGTGTCGGGCGAGGGGCTGTAGATGAAGTTTTCGGAGTCGGGGGGTTTGGCGGCGACGACGAGGACGTGAGTGTTGCGCTGGATGGCGGCTTCGGCGAGGGATTTTCCGGCGACGGAGGAGGAGGGGGCGACGACGGCTTCTTCGACGCGAATGGCTTTTTGGCGGTCCTGGAGCATTACGTCGAGGAACTTGACGACGGTGGGCCGGATGAGTTCGGAGGCAAGGCGCATGCCGCCCATGACGTTAGGTGAGACGACGGCGCTGGCGCCGGCGCGGTAGAACTTGGGTGCGGCGGATTCGTCAAGGCTTTTTGCGACGATGCGGAGCCTTGGGTTGAGCTGCCTTGCGGAGAGTGTGATGAAGAGGTTGTCGCGGTCGGTGTGGAGTGCGGCGGCGAGGCCGGCGGCCCGCTCGACGCCGGCTTTTCTGAGGGTTTCGTCATCGGTGGCGTCGGCGTTTAACACGGGGAAGTCGCCGAGGGACTGAAGCCTCTCGACGCGCTGGGGGTCGTTTTCGATGACGACGACGGGTCGGTTGGTGGCGATGAGTTCAGTGGCGACGTGGATGCCGGTGCCGCCAGCGCCGCAGATGATGAAATGATCTTTCATGCTTTCGATTGTCTTAGTCATTTTTCGCTTCCGCCAGATTTGACCTATGTCCATTTCGACGAGCGTGGCCGTGAGGAGGCCGACGCAGTAAAAGAAGGTTCCTATACCGAATACGACGAGGCCCATGATGTAGATTCTTCCGGCGAGATGGGCCTGGGCGCCGAGGTAGTCGTCGTAGCCTACGGTGGAGAGGGTGATGATGCTCATGTAGGCGCAGTCGAGGAGGGGCCAGTCTTTGCCGAGAGACATGCCGAGGATTTTGTAGCCGACGGTGCCGGTGACGAAGACGGCGAGGAGAAGAAGAAGGATGTTTAAGAGCTTTCTGCGAATGTTCATTTGGCCGGGTCTGGTTTAAGGAGGGGATGGTGCTTTGTCTGTCGGAGCTTGATGTAAGCTTCGGCGGCGGCTTTGGCGAGTGCGCGGACGCGCGCGATGTAGTCGGTGCGCTGAGCGACGCCGAGAGCGCCGCGGGCGTCGAGGACGTTGAAGGTGTGGGAGCATTTGAGGACGTAGTCGAATGCGGGAAGGAGTAGGTCGAGTGCCATGAGCCTTTTGCACTCGCGCTCGTAGATAACGAAGAGCCGGCGGTGCATTTCGACGTCGGCTTCGTCGAAGGAGTAGCGTGAGAACTGGGCTTCGTCCTCGCGGCGCAATTCTTCGTAGGTTATGCGGTCGTTCCACTTGAGCTTGAACATGTCGTCGACGCCCTGGATGAACATGGCGATGCGCTCGAGGCCGTAGGTGAGTTCGAGGGAGATGGGGTCGAGTTCGATGCCGCCGAGCTGCTGGAAGTAGGTGAACTGCGTTATCTCGAGGCCGTCGAGCCAGACCTGCCAGCCGAGGCCGGTGGCGCCGAGAGTGGGGGATTCCCAATCGTCTTCGACGAAGCGGACGTCGTGGGCGCGGAGGTCAATGCCGAGGCGCTTGAGGCTTTCGAGATAGATGTCCTGGGCGTCCGGGGGAGCGGGTTTGATTATGACCTGATACTGGTAGAAGAGGTGGGTTCTGTATGGGTTTTCGCCATACCTGCCGTCGGTTGGCCGTCGGGAGGGTTCGACGTAGGCGACCTTCCAGGGCTCGGGGCCGAGGCCGCGGAGGAAGGTGGCGGGGTTGAAGGTGCCGGCGCCGGTTTCGACGTCGTAAGGCTGGGCTATGAGGCAGCCGTAGTCGGCCCAGTAGCGTTCGAGGGCGAAGATGAGTTCCTGAATGGAGAAGGGTTTTTTGCTAGGGGTTCTGGGCACATTCGGCTCCTTTGCCCTGCAGCATTTCGATTGTGTGAGGTATTGCGGGGAGTACGGCGGCGAGGGAATCGGCGACGGCTTTGGGGCTTCCGGGGAGGTTTATTATGAGGCAGGAATCGGAGATGCCGGCGAGTCCGCGGGAGATCATGGCGCGGGGAGTTTTTTTGAGGCCTTCGGCACGCATGGCTTCGGAGAAGCCGGGGAGCTCGCGGTCTATCACGTCTCTCGTGGCTTCGGGCGTGACGTCGCGCGGGGCGACGCCGGTGCCGCCGGTGGTGACGATGAGGTCGTGGTCGCGGGCGAGGTCTCGGAGGGCGTCGGCGATGAGGATTTTTTCGTCGGGGACGGTGCGGTGGGAGGGGACGCGGATTTCGGCTTTCTGGAGCATTTGTACGACGAGGTCTCCGGAGGCATCGTCCCTTTGTCCGCGGGAGGCTTTGTCGCTGATTGTGAGGACGGCGGCGTTTATGATTTTACTGCCTCCAGGAGCTTTACTTCGTCGCCGATGCGAACGGTGCCGTCTTTGAGGACTTTTGCGAAGGCACCCTCGCGAGGCATGACGCAGTCGCCGATGAGCTCCCTTATGGCGCAGTCCGTGTGGCAGGGCTTTCCGATCTGAGTGATTTCGAGGAGGGCTTGTGGTCCGACGAGGAGCTTTGCGCCGATGGGGAGGTCTTTCACTTCGAGGCCGCGGAGGGTGAGGTTTTCTGCGAAGGCGCCGTAGCGGATAGAGGGGTGTTGTATGCCGAGCCTTTCGACGCTTTCCCAGGCGAGGAGGCTTACCTGGCGGCCGGTGCCGGCGTGGGCATCGCCTTCGAGTCCGTGGTTCCGGGCGAGACGAGCGCGGCCGATATCGCGCTTGACGGTTCCCTTTTTTTCGCTTACGCAGACGGCGATTACGTGGGGCATAGAGTGATCCTTTTGAGCGATCATACCCGTGGGGTATTGAGAGGTCAAGCTGGGCGGGATTGGGGGTGTCGAAGGCAGCGATACTTGACAGGCGGCGAGGCAGATGCTAAGGAGTGCTTCTGAGATCGGTGCGAAGAAAGGTGGAGGAGATATGTATCAGAAAGTCGGGGTGGTCGGATGCGGGGTAATGGGTGTGACGATGGCGGGGCTCGTTCGCGAGTCGGGGGTGGAGACGATCCTGTGGGCGCATTCGCGGGAGCTGGCGGAGGAGACGGCGAGGAGGCGGAGGAGTCCGCTCTTTCCCGAGTGTGAGTTGGCGGCGGGTGTGGAAGTCACGGATTCGATGGCGGCGCTTTCGGGATGCGAGCTTTTGGTGGTGGGGACGTCTTCGGGTTACGTGAGAGCGGCTTCGGAGAAGATGAGGGGGCACGTTTCGGGAGGGACGGTGGCGCTGAGCGTTGCGAAGGGGGTGGAGGAGGGGACGCTTATGCGGATGACGGAGGTTATTTCGGACGCGACGGAGGGGAGGGTCCGGGCGGCGGCGATGTCGGGGCCGAATTTTGCGGAGGAGATAGCAC
>CAZUUK010000085.1:0-9819 GCA_964622675.1 uncultured Planctomycetota bacterium
AGGCGGACGCTGATTCCCTTGAGCCAGTCGTGACCTCAGGAGTGGAGAAGGCATCGCTACTCGTGCTGAAGCGGTTCCTGGAGTGTGAGTCCGCAGGGGAAAATTTTGAGAACGAAGAAGCGGTAAGCGCGTTCTACGATGCAGCCGAGTTTCTGGAAGAGTATTTGAAGCGGGATGATCTGGAACCGGAGGACATTAGAGTCAGCCGCGCTTTTCTGGATCGGCTCAATCGGGAGTTTCAGGGGTTAGAGAAAATGCTCGAGACTTACCAGAGGCTTCAGCAACGGGACGACGGGGAGTGAAGTGGTACTAATTGCCGCCATGGTGGTTCTGGTCCAGATGTTGCAGCCTCCGCCGGCGACGTCTTCCCGAAAATCCAGCCGGCGTCGGGGCTCGATAAATCTGGAGGGATTCTTGACGTTTCAATGGGTTGTGATAGGATAAAGACGAGATGGGGCTGTCCCGGTCCTTTCGAAGGACGGCCTTTTGAGCTGCGTGCGTCAGCGCCCCTTCAGGGGAGGAGGTAAGGCAATGTGTCAGACGTGCGGTTGCACACCGTGCAAGGTTTGCGGGCGGCCTATCGTTGACAAGGTCTGCTCGGGATGCAAGAAGCCATCGAGCGAGTGCACCTGCGAGCCAGTAAAGAAGGCTTAGTGCAGCAGGTGGCCTTGGGCTAACCGCAAGCCTAAAAGTTGCAGACGGGCGATACGCATTTCGCGGAGTTGAAGTGCGAGGGGGGGATGTTAGTTTCTCTTCGGTGCCGACGTAACGGCTTTTTTCGCCACAGATTTCCTCCGCAAGCTCACATCCCGATGAATAGCCGATGCTGCCGCCACCTTCCTCTCCGGGCCAGGAACGTCGTTGCTCCGTACACGCGGAGACAAGGAAGAGTCGCTCAGACGTACTCTATAGTGCTGGGTGGTTTTGGAGTTATGTCGTAGAGGACTTTCGTAACGCTCGGAATCTCCGCGCAGATGCGGCGCTGAATTCGTTCCAGTGTGGGCCAGGGAAGTCTTGTCACCTTTGCGGTCATAGCGTCCTTGCTGTCCACGGAGCGAACGACGATTATTTCTCCGAACTCGCGCTCGCCTTTGGGGCCGACTCCGGTGGCGCGGTCGGTGAGGCTGACGGCGAAGGCCTGAAATGGCTTGACGCGCTTGCATTCTTCCTCGACGATCGTGCAGGCGCGGCGGACGATCTTGACGCGCCTGGGAGTGACTTCTCCGACGACGCGCGTGGCGAGGCCGGGACCGGGGAAGGGCATGGCGGAGCAGATTGAGGGTGGAAGCCCGAGGGCTTTGGCGACTCTGCGCACTTCAGGTTTGAAGATGGACTTAATGGGCTCGAGAACCTGGAAGCCGTAGCCCTTCTGCGGATCAATGCCTATCTGCTGCAGGATGTTGTGCTGTGTTTTGACGCCGCGCTTTGTTTCAATGACGTCAGCCTTGATGGTTCCCTGGAGAAGGAAGGAGGCGTCCCAGGCCCTGACCTGCTCGCCGAGGACCTTGTAGAAGGTATCACGGAAGCGCCTGCGCTTTTTCTCGGGGTCGGCAGCGCCCTTGAGCCTTCGGAAGAAGCGGCTGCTGGCGCGGACTATTTTGACGGGAATGCCGAGTTTCCTGAAGGCGTCTACGACGCTTTTTCCCTCGCCCTCTCGCATCTGGCCGGTGTCGATCCAGATCGTTCTGAGCTTTTTGCCGAGGGCTCTGTGGCCGAGGACGGTGACGACGGAGGAATCCACGCCGCCGGAAAGGGCGTTGATGGCCCGAGCGTCCTTTACTTTGCGCTTGATTTCGGCGATCCGGCTTTGCGCGAACTTGTTCCAGTCGCGGGCCATTTGCTTTCTCCTTTCGCAGGTGGAGTTGAACGAGTAATGAGCGGCGTATAGTTTTGCCATCCGGGTCTGGCTTGTCAAGTAGATGTTCCTCGGGCACGCTTAATGTCCTAAGGCTAAGCAAACCTATCGGAGGCAATGTGGCCCGAAGGAGTGCAAATCAACTCGCCGCGGTGTACAAGCGGCTTGGGGTGGTGACTGGGGAAGCTGTGAGTCGGCCGCCGCGAAGCCAGGGTCTGCCTGAGAGCATGAGTGGAAATTGTTCAGAGGAAAAGACCGACTAGAAGGAAATCATCAAGAGGGCGGTGCGCGACCCGGAGAGCTTCTTGAGGCTTAGGCGGAAAGGGAGGGCGTTGATAAAGAGGGGGAAGGCGTCAAGCAAGGCGCCACAGCCGCTGCTGTCGCACAACCGCGTGAAGCGCTACCCGCTCGCGGCAAATGAGCCGGACGCGTCTCTTGAGGCAGTGGGCATTATGCGCAAGGAGGGGAGGGTACGGGCTTCGATGCGGGGAAAGTTTCGCCAGATCAACGAATTTCTGAGGATCATCACGCGGACGCTCCCAAAGGCTCGGGCGTCCGTAGGGCCGATCAACATCGTGGACTGCGGATGTGGGAACGCATACCTCATCTTTGCGGCGTGGCATTCCTTGAGAGAGGTATTGGGATTGGAAGCCAAGCTGGTCGGAATTGACCGGGACGAGGAGATTTTAGAAAACTGTCGCAGGCTGCGAGCAGAGCTGGGGTGGGAGAATGTTGACGTTTTCGGGGCGCGTGGATATGATTTAGGGGCTTTGTACGGGCCGGGCACTGGTTTGCGGTGATTCGTTGGCGGGGCACACATTATGCGGCTGGTCTGTCTGCACTAAGCGCGCGAGGAGGCATGGAAATGTTCAAGATCGGCGATGAGGAAGTGGATTTCAGCAAGGCGGATGTGGATAAGATTGAGCGCCGGATAGTGAGGGACCTGATTGCGCGTCAGCGAGAGCGATACAAGAGGCTGTCGTACGATGACATATCAACGCAGCTATCCATAGCTGACGCGTTCGAGCCGCTGCTGCGGGACCTGTGGGCGGCAAAGCCGCTTTACGAGACAAACATGCGCACGCGCGGCGGCGCGGTTGGGTGGTGTCAGGCGTTTGTCCGGAAGCTGATAAAGCGGCTCATGGCGCCGTTGATCTATCGTCAGGAACAATACAATGGAGAGGTCTTGAGGGCGTTCATGGCGCTGGCACGTGAGCACCTGCAGGCAATGGGGGACGTGATCAGCGAGCTGAAACGGGATGTTGAGGAACTGAGGGCGGCACGGCATCTCAGCGGGTCTGAGCAAAGGGGGGAAGAGTCAATCGAATGAACGTTCACCAGTACCATCAGACATTACTGGCGGTTGACGCTATAGGCTACGAGATGCAAAGCCTGAGGGCGATATTCCGAGGCTGGGGGATGGATTCGAGATGCTTCTGCGAGGAGAGGGGGCCGGATGTTCCCGCTTCGACGACACCTGCGTCGGAGATGTTCGAGCACGCATCGCCGAGTGACATACTGATCATTCACTATGGTGTGTGGCACGACGGGTTCACGCGAGCGTTGGAATGGCCGGGTCCGAAGATTCTCAGGTATCACAATGTGACGCCGTCGCGTTTTTTCCTGAAACACATGCGTTCCGCCCAGGTGGCTACGGAGTTAGGGAGGTCGCGTCTGGAGTACTTCAGGGACAGGGTGCAACTGGCGCTGTGCGTTTCGGAGTTCAATAAGCAGGATCTGGACGAACTGGGCTTTACGAATGCGGCGGTTCTGCCACTGCTGGTGAATTTCCCTTCGTACGCGGGTAAGAAAGACCCGGCACTTATGAAAAAGATGTCGGACGGGAAGACGAACCTTCTTTTTGTAGGGCGGGTGAGCCCGAATAAGAAGCAGGAGGACCTGATACGGCTGTACCGCTGCTACAGAGAGCTGAACCCGAAGTCCCGGATGATCATAGTGGGCTGCAGCGACCCCGACGGCACGTACATGGGCTACCTTCGCCGGCTGAAGTGGGGACTGGGGCTGAAGGGGGTTATATTGACGGATTTTGTGCACCAGCCGCAGCTTTTGGCCTATTACGCAACCGCCGATGTGTACGTAAGCATGAGTGAGCATGAGGGGTTCTCCTCGCCGCTGCTGGAGGCGATGTACTACGGCATACCGGTGGTGGCCTATGCGGCAGGGGCGGTTCCGTGGACGTTGGGAGGGAGCGGGGTAACGTTCGATGAGAAGAATTTCGACATGGTTGCGGGGATGATAGATTTGCTGGTGAGGGATGAATCCCTTCGGTCGCGAATAGTGCGAAGGCAGAAAGAGCGCGTAAAAGACTTCTTCAGGGACAGGATAGAGAGGCAACTGGCGGACTACATAGACAATGTTATCTCGCGGTAAGGCGAAAGGCAAAGGACCGATCAGGGTTGCGATGGCGCCGCTGCAGTGGGCGCCCTACGCAGGCGGGGCAGGGCAAGTGTTCCAGGATGTCGCGGAATACCTGCAGGGAGACGAATTCTCCTTCAACGTTTACGCCACGAAGGGTGTTGGTACGCAGCCGGCGCCCCGGCGCGAAGAGGTCGTGGAGGACGTCAACGGCATACCAGTGGTGCGTTCCCCGCTTTCGATAGTGCCTCTCAGCCGGCGGGGGAAGAGGATTTGGGATGCTCTTTCAGTTTACTATTGGAGCTATTACTCAGCGGGGCAATTCCGGCATTTGAGGCGCGACAGCTACGATCTGCTGATAAGCACGCCGTTTCCTTCGTTCCATAACTATCCTGCGTTCGTGGCCGCGAAGTGGCGTAGGAAGCCGATCGTTTTCATGCCCTGCATCCATTTGGCTGACCAGCAACACCATAGGCGCTCGCTTTCCTGGATGATGTGCAAGGCGAACGCGGTAATCACGTTGACGGAGCACGCGAGGCGCTTCTGCCTCAGAAAGGGTGTTCCGGCGAACAAAGTTCATACGATCGGCGCTGCGATCCGGCCGAATGATTACGTTGCCACACCGGGGAAGATGAAGGCCCGTCTGAAGGCAAAGGAACTCGTCGTCTTTCTGGCGCGGCTGGAAGAAACGAAAGGAGTAGCCGCGGTCATACGCGCTGCGAGGCTCGTGGCTGCCAAGCGAGACGGATGCGTCTTCGCGCTCGCCGGTAGCGAGACCGATTACTCCAGGGCGCTGCGAAGCATGCTTCCGCACAGCCTGAGCGAGAAGATAGTCTTCTTAGGAAAAGTGAGCAACGCCGACAAGCACGCGCTTCTGGCTGACGCTGACGTCTTTGTCATGCCCTCGACGGCCGAATCGTTCGGAATAGTCTACCTCGAAGCCTGGATGTACCATACGCCCGTAATAGGTGCAAACGCGGGGGCTGTCCCTTACGTCATATCGGAATATGAAAACGGGTTGCTGGTCGAGCCTGGGAATCACGTGGAGCTGGCCCGGAAGATCGAGCTTCTGCTTGACCATCGTGACTGGGCGGCAGGGATGGGGAAGAGTGGAAAGGCAAAAGCCCTGGCCAGCTATACGCAGGATAAGGTCGCAGCGCAGTTTAGAAAGGTGTTTCTGGAGGTTCTGGGCCGGGCCGGCGGCGCGGGCTCCGGCGGGCAGCCGGATAACGTTAAAGGGGAAGAGCTTCAACAAGACCGCCGGCGTGACGGATCTGGCGGTACGGGACGAATCGCGTCGGGCGCGCCTAGTCCGGCGGCAGAGGCAACGCGTGAGGGACTTTTTCAGGGATAAGGTGGATAACCAACCGGCGGACGACATCAACGATGTTATTTCGAAAGAAGAGAGATAAAGGAGGACCGATCAAGGTCGCCATGGCTCCCGTAATGTGGGCGCCCCACGGCGGCGGGGCGGAGCAGGTCTTCCAAGACGTTGCGGAATATCTTAATGGTGACGAGTTATCGTTCGACGTTTACTCAATGAATCTCACGGGGACGGAGTCGCGGGGGACAGGCAAAGAAGTAACCGAAATGGTAAATGGGATCAGGGTGGTGCGTTCGCCGCGTTCGAATGTGCCGCTGAGCGCGCGGGGGCGGAGGCTGTGGGCCGCGCTCGATGTGAATCCTGACAAGTACTTCTCGTGGGGACAGTTCCGGCATCTGCTGCGGGAGGACTACGACGTACTGATCAGCACTCCGTTTCCCTCATTTCATAACTACGCCGCCTTTGCCGCGGCGAAGTTGCGGCGAAAGCCGATGGTGTTTCGGATATGCCTTCATCTGGGGGACCCTGACCATCACCGGGAGTCGCTCTACTGGATGATGCGAAGGGCTGACGCGGTGCTCGCGCAAACTGAGCATGAGAGGCGGTTTTGCCTGAAGAAGGGAGTGCCGGGGGAGAAGCTTTATAACATCGGCGTTCCGATTCGCCCCGGCGATTACGCCGCCCACCCGGGGAAGGTGAAGGCGAGGCTGAAGGCTAAGGAGCTGATCGTCTTCATGGCGCGGCTGGAGGGGTATAAAGGCGTAACGACGGTTGTAGGAGCGGCAAGGCTCCTGACGGCGAATAGGCAGGGGTGCGTGTTCGCGCTCGCGGGAAGTGAGACGGAGTATTCGGCCGCGCTTCGCGCGGTCCTGCCGAGGCATCTGAATGAGAAGATCGTGTTCCTCGGGAAGGTAAGCGACGAGGAGAAACACGCGCTGCTGGCGGATGCGGATGTTTTTGTGATGCCGTCCATGGCGGATGCATTTGGAATAGTCTACCTCGAGGCGTGGATGTACGAGAAGCCCGTCATAGGCGCGAGAGTGGGAGCTATTCCTGACGTGATATCGGAGTACGAGGACGGGCTGCTGGTGGAACTGGACAACTACGTGGAACTGGCGCGGAAGATAGAGCTTCTCCTGGACCACCCTGATTGGTCGAGGGCGATGGGGAGGAAGGGGAAGACGAAGACTTTGGCGAACTTCACGCAGGAGAAGATCGCGATGCAGTTCAGAGAAGTATTCCTGGAGGTGTCGGGCCGTTGAAGATTGGATGCATCTCGCCTCACAGCGTTGACGAGACGTCTATTGCAACTCACACGCTGCAGTTCGTCAGATGCATGCGGAAGAGCGTGGAGATAGACCTCTTGGGGGACCCGGGGGCGATGAAGGGCCAGGAGGGAGCGTGGGGGCTGGAGCTTTTGCCTGTAACGAGGAGGGATTCGGGCCTGATGCGCGTCCTGCCGACGCGTTTGCAGAACCTGCCCGACTATGACGTGGTGCACTTTCACTGGGGAAATTCCGAGGCGCATAAGTTCCAGTACGCGCTTTTCCCGAGGCTTGTGGAGATGCCGGGGCGGCCGGCCGTCGTTAGCTCGATTCACGATATTGATCTTCGGTACATGATGGGGGACCCGCGGTATTTATGGCCCGAGGTGTCGCGCCTGAGGAACCGCTACCCCGATTTCTGGGAAGGCTCGCGAGGAGACATAGGGGATTTCACGGGACGGATATGGCTGGAGCACATTGTGCGATGGTCGGATGCGGTGGTTGTGCACTCGGAATTTGCGAAGCGCATGCTCGCCGACAGACTTTCCTGGCGCCTCGGTGAAACTCCGGTTAGAGCCATCAAGGTTGCCAGGGACGTGAGCAAGTACGATCTCGATCCGGAGACGGTGTCACGGTGGCGGAGTCGTTACGGATTGGAGGGGAAAAGGGTGTTCGGGTACATAGGGAGGCTTCTCCCGACAAAGGGGGTGGGATCTCTGGTGAGAGCTTGCCATTTCATAAGGGAGCTGAGCGGGCTGGAGAATTTCATGCTGGTGATAGCGGGCTCCGGGCCCGAGCTGCCCGCTCTGCAATTTCTGTGCGCGAGGTTGATTCCGAAGAACCACCGAATTGTGGGCTTTGCGGATTGGCCTGTTCATCACTGCTGCGACGTCCTTGTAGTGGCCAGGGTGTTCGTAGGCGGGGAGTCGTCGGGCATATTTCCTGAGGCGTTCGCCATAGGAAGGCCGGTGATAGCTCCCGATCTGGGCAGTTTCCCGGAGTACGTTGACGACGAAGTCGGGTACTTAACGCCGGGGAACAGTGCACTGGACTACATGGAGGCGATGGTCTTCTTTCTGACGCATGCGGAGGAGATCCGTCGCCGGGGCGAGAGGGCGAAGAAGGTAGCCCGGGAGGAGCTGTATTTCGGCGCTCAGGCCGGCCTCTACATGGAAGCGTACGAACGCGCGATTGAGCGGAGAACAATGGGAGGAGGCGCGAGAAATTGAACCGGCGTGTGCCGCCGGAAACGGCCGAAGACGGCAGAGGATAAGAGCCGTTTCCACTCACGGCCGGGCGAGAGCCCGATGAAGAGGGCAAAGGTATCAGTAGGAGATGCGGTGAGTTGAAAGTCGCTTGCGTGTCGCCATATCAGGTGGATGAAACGGCCATCGCGTCGGTTGCGCTGCAGTTCGTCAGGTGCTTGCGGGAGCGGATTCAGATAGACCTCTTAAGCGACCCTGAGACTCTCCCAAGTGGGCGGGGCGCGCTGGGGCTGGAGCTGCTGCCTCAGACGATGAGAGGGCGGGAGCCGGTGCGCGCACTCCCGGCGAGCGTAGAGGCGTTGCTCAACTACGACGTGGCGCATTTTCAATGGGGTAATTGCCCCGTTCACATATTCCAGTACGATCTATGCCGAAAACTCGTGCGGCTCCGGCAGCGGCCGGCGATCCTGAGTTCCATTCACGACGTTGACCTGCGCAACTTGATGGGCAGGAGGTACGAACTGTCCAGCAGCGTGTTGCAGCTTGCCCGCAACTATCCTGATTTCTGGGAGGCGACAAGGGACGACCTGGAGCTTTTTATGGGGCGCGTGTGGCTCATGGATGTGATGACCTGGTCGGACCTGGTGGTCGTGCATTCGGAATTCGCGAAGAATATGCTTACAGATCTGCTGGGCAGCCGGCTCCCCCCGGTTCCGATAGAGGTCGTGAAGCTGGGAATCGACGGGAGTAAGCACGAGGTCGAGCCGGAGGAGGCACGTAAATACAGGAGCCGGGAAGGCATGGAAGGGAAATCAGTATTCGGGCACGTCGGAAGGCTCCACCCGCCCAAGGGTGTGGGGGCGATCGTCAGGGCGGGTCACTACCTTGTGGAATTTCTGGGCCGGAGAGATTTCGCGCTCTTCATAGCGGGGCTTGGGCCGCAACTGCCCATCCTGCAGCAGTTATGTGCGAAGTTGATCCCCGCAAATCACCAGATAGTCGGTTTTGCCGACTGGCCGGTTTACTACAGCGCAGACGTGATGATGGTTCCAAGGGATGTCGTACGAGGGGAAACGTCCTTGCTCATGCCCGAAGCGTTCTCTGCCGGCCGGCCCGTTATCGCGCCGGACATGGGCAGCTTCAGTGAGTACGTCAACGGAGATGTGGGGTATCTGACGGCTGCCAACAGCGACCTGGACTACATGGAAGCGATGAGCTTCTTTCTCGACCACCCGGAGGAGATAGAGCGGCGGGGGGAGAACGCCAGGAAATTCGCGCGGGAGGAGCTGGATTTCCGGAGTCAGGCGGATGGGTACCTGAAGCTGTACGAAATTGCGCTCAATAGAAGAGATGGCGCCTAGAGCCGGAGGATGGGACGGTGACGCAAGATTCGCAGGAACAAGACAGCGAAAAAGAAGCGCGCGAGGCCGCGACTGAGGGCGAGGGCAGAAGTGCGCCCGTGCCTGATCAGGTCTTCGAAGAGCTTTCGAGGGCGCTGAGCCAGGCAGCGGCATTGTTCACTCCGGAGGGCGCGCCCGAAGCGCCGCAGCCGCGGAACCCTGTCGCTCGGCTTCTGCTCGGCCGCGTCCGGCGACGGCTGTATGCGGAGTTCAACGCTTACCTTTCGCAGATCGTGGAGCTTCTCCTTCACGCGATTCGCCTTACGGAGAAGCTGAGCGAAGCCAGGCTCGCAGAGTTCGAAGACGTTCGCAAGGCTTACCTGGAGCTTCAGAAAGCTCATTGGGACCTGTGGGACAACTACGTTGCCACGAAACAGGACCTCTACAAGGAGGT
>CAZUUK010000085.1:9919-13695 GCA_964622675.1 uncultured Planctomycetota bacterium
CCTGCGGTTGAAGTGGGATGCTCAGACGGCGGGATTACGGCTTACCTGAACCAGAATGGTAAGATGACGGTGGGGCTTGATATCGCGGTGACGTATCTGGCTTCAGCCAGGAAGCCGGGGCTGTACGTGGGCGGAGACGGGCGAGCGCTTCCATTCCTGACCGACAGCTTTGAGACGGTGATACTCGCAGAGATACTCGAACACGTTACGGAACCCCGCAAGTTTATAAGGGAGGCATTGAGGGTAGCGCGGCGGCGGCTGGTTGTGACGATCCCGGAATCAATGCCTGATCCGACCCACCTCTGGGAAATAGCTCCAGCCGAACTGCCGTCCATACTGAGAAGCGAGTTTGGCCTGCGCATCGTCGAGGAAAAAAAGCACGGCGACTTCTGGGTGTGGGCCGCGGATATCAGTTAGCTATCCGCGGCACCAGCAATTGAAGGCGGCGGATCAGTTGTTCGCAGGATGGTGTCTTGGCACCATCTCCTGCTGGAAATATGCCGGGTATGAAACCCACGGGGCGATCAGGATGAAGCGTTTCCTAAAAGGCGTTTGCAAGAAGCTGCCTTACTTGGGCAAAGTCGTTCGTGAGAGAGATGATTTAAGAGCCGAGCGCGAGCGACTCGCCCGCGATAGGGATGATTTAATGATCCAGCGTGAAACGCTCAGAGCTCAACTGAATCGGGCGAGAGCTGCCGCAACAGACGTAAGTCTCCTAACCGACCAAGCTGACGACGACACGCCCAGAGCCCTCCTGCCCCAGGTACCGTTGTCTGAGGTGATCTCGCCGGCGCAACTCAATACCCCTCTCACAATCCATGAGCCCGCAATTGTGTATGGAAATGTGCTATTTGCCGACCTGGTCGCGATCATAAAACTGATGCAGTCTTTTGATCCGAAAACTCTGTTCGAGATTGGTACATTTGACGGCAGAACGACACTCAATATGGCTTACACCTCTTCGCCTGACGCTAAGGTCTACACATTGGACCTGCCAAAGACCATGGCGCGTTCGGTGAAGCTGCGCCTCGAACCCTCTGACCTCCCCGAAATCATGAAGGACAATATCGGCGTACGCTATGTGGGCAAGGCTTGCCAAAGTAAGATCACTCAATTGTACGGGGACTCAGCGGCATTTGACTTCACTCCTTTTCGCGGTACGATAGACTTCGTCTTTGTAGACGGGTCGCATTCCTACGAATACGTCATGAACGATATACAACAGGCTCTCAAGCTCCTGAGGCACGGCCGGGGCGTGATCGTGTGCCACGACTATCCGTATGGTACGGGCGTCAGGAGAGCGTTGCACGAGCTATACTCCGCTGGAGGAATGTTCGCCGAATTCAGACACATCGCAGGGACTGACCTGGCATGCCTGATTCTAGAGTGAGCCACGTAAGTCGTAGCAGAAAGGAGGCAGGGCGACTTCTGGGTCTGGGCTGCGGATATGACGAGGCCAGGCGCGTGGGCCTAGTTTCAAGCCAGCCAAATCCACTCGACGGCGATACCCAACTGTCGGTGATCAATTGAGCCGGGGAGAATGTCGGCGGGCACGAAAGTGCTGTCCAGCCGAAAGCGGACCTCAATCTCGGTGATAGTGCCGTCGAGAATTCCGGCGCGTACCGGTTCAGGCAGAGGCAGGAGGACGTCTAAGGGCCTGTCGGGCTCGAGGGAAAAAGAGCCGGCGTTGTGGCCATTGATGCGAACGCTGCCCTTTGCGGGACGGGGGCCGGGGTGCGCACGAAAGCCCAGGGAAGTGTCCTGTGCGCTGGGTTTGAGAAAAGCTATCGCTTCGAGGTCCGTCCAGCGTGTTCCCGGTGTTGAGTCCTCAAACTCATGCCACCCGAGGCCGAGCCGAAGGGCGTCGCCGTCTCCCATCATGATCCTACTTTGGCAAAGCCGTCTATAAGACCAGATGTGTTCGTAGAGCCAGCCGGGCTGGCGCTGTACCGGGGTACCGATAGCCCGCGTGACGGCAAGCAAGGTATCGCGACGGTGCCGTAGGGGGCCGAGAGCGATCAGGAAGCGATAGAGACGGCCGTGGGGAAAGACATCGTCTACTATCAGCTTTGGCTCGAAGTTGTGAAGCCGCAGGAGCTCGATCAGCTCCTTGGGCGCATACTCACGGTTGTGCCGACCATAGACCCCAAATCCAGAATATGCGTGGAAGACGTTGCGGCCCAGTATCATCGCCTTGAGATTGTGCAGCTTGACGGCGTTAGGGGTGGTAAGCACAAGGTAGCCATCGGGCTTAAGCACGCGGTGGGTTTCACGCAGCATGTGGCCCGGATCCATGATGAGGTGCTCGAGGATTTCGGAGCAGAGAACCAAATCGAACTCACCATCATCGTAGGGGAACGGGTCGCGCTCTACGTTGAAGATTTTGTAGCGGAAGGTGTGTGCTTCTCCATAGCGCTTGCTTGTGATCCTGTCCTCGCCCTCCCCCTCAGCCTTCTCGCCGTAGTCGCCAAAGAAGTTGGCCGTTTCGACCTCATAGCCCAGGTACCTCTTGATGAGACACGTCATGAAGTAGGGCGAGGCACCGAGTTCCAGAACGCGAACCCGGCCAGAGATGCGTGGGAGAAGCTGGACTGTTCTTATGATACGGTCGAGGCTAGCAGCAACATACTCCCTGCCTAGTTGCGATTGGCCATACCGGTCGAACGTGTCGAAGCTCAAAAGATAGTCGCGGATTTCGTCGCGCTCGGGCAATTGTGCCTTCATCAGCCCCTCTATAACGGATTATACTGACCACGGATGTGGGAGGCAACGTTGCCGAAGGGTCTCAGGCCTGGGGCTAGGGTGGGATGCGTGCTAAACCCTGAGGATCGGACCGGGCTGGACGCAGTGCCAGCGACGAGCTAAACTTACCAGCAGAGACGGCGGAGAAGGCACCCAGGAATACTAAAGATCAAAATGAAACCGGCCGGTGATTAGAGTGGAACTCATTGGCTCAGAACTCAAAAGAATCTTGCGCAAAGTGCCGTTGGCGAAAGAGACGAAAGACGCGATATGGTCTCTGAAGGGGAGGGTGAAAAGGGCGATCGAGCAGGCCCGGCATGGGCCGAAAACGGCTCTCAAAAACTACGACATAAATGGTGTGGTTCTGAAGATGTACGACTTAGAAGGCTCTGTGACGGCGGATTGGGTTGCTGATGAGCTAAGGAGGGACGAGTATCAAGTTGAGGGAATCCCGTTCGAAAAAGACGACGTTGTGATAGACCTTGGGGCGCATGTCGGCTTCATCTCCATCTACCTTGCGAAGAAATTCCCTTTCATAAAGGTTTATGCGTTCGAGCCGCTGCCGTTCAACTATCGGCACCTTGCAGCGAACGCCAGAATCAACGGGACGCCGAACGTGAGAAGCTTTAACAGAGCCATAACGGGCGACGGTCGGCGCCTCAACATGATAGTGGGGCCGTGGAACACAGGTAGCGGCTCGGCATGCCTGAGAGATATGAGACTTCCAGGCCATCTGTACTACAAAATCCGTTCAGTGACATTGGATGACATCCTCGAGCGCTATGGGATTGGAAGGTGCAAGCTGCTGAAGATCGACTGCGAAGGCTCCGAATACGAAATCTTGTTAAATGCGAAGCACCTCGGCCGGATAGAATATCTCAGGGGAGAGTTTCACACGAACAAGCTGCTGATGGGGAAAGGCTTCAAACCCCACGAGCTGGCCGCGCGCTGCGGTCGTTTCATCAAGCCTGAGAATATCGAGTACTATGCACGTTACATGGCGGAGTGATTTCGAGCACGCGAAGCTTGTCGGT
>CAZUUK010000086.1:0-13598 GCA_964622675.1 uncultured Planctomycetota bacterium
TCACCCCCGCGCGCTTCCCCCTCCTCCCCCCCGCTCCCCGTCTCAAAAGCAGGTTCCGGATATTGCTGCCTGCTTTGCTCAGTCGCTCCTCCAGCCGCTGCTCTACTCTCCCGCGCTGGCACGATCGGCACCCCGGCTTTCGGCGCCGCTATCCCAATCAACGGCAGGATAAGCATCCCAACCACCACCCCTCGCCAAAGCACCATTCGCCACCGCGGGTTGCCTCGCCTGACTGCAGCGTGCGTAACCCAGCCTATCAAAAGCAGCACGCTCATCCTCACCGTCAGGTCCAGCAGCCAAGGCGGGTTCACCAAACCTTCCATCCAACGCTCGCCCATTCTTTACCCCTTTTCGCGGGAGCCTTTCAGCGAACGCGCTTTCCTCTCCGCAATCCGCCGCAATTCCAAAATATCTTCTTCAGACAGCTCCTCTTCCGAACCGATCATCTGCCCGATCAGCGCCATCGCCGACCCCCCGCAGAAAACGTCCGCCATTCGCCGCGTCAACTGCCTGAAGACACTTTCCTTCGCCGCCATGGCCTCGTAATAATAAGCCTTCCCCTTCCTGCGCCGCTTAACCTGTCCCTTCTCCATCAACGCCCCCAGCCGCCAGCGCAGCGCCGAATTCTTAATCCGCCGTCCAAGCCCTTCCTGGATCTCCGAAGGCTTCAGCGCTCCGTGCTCCCATAGAACCTTCATGATTTCAAGATCGACGGGGTCTACCAATGCCATCTCATCTCTCCTAATCGTTCACCAGCGCAATATGTGCAGTTGGCCTGCACATGCAGTATTCCTGCACATGAGCCCAATGTCAAGGGAAAAATGCAGTATCCCTGCACTTTCTTGCTGGCTTCGCTCCACCCCCGCCCAATTCTCACGGACAGTTTGCCCTGACGTCCGAAAGTGAAGGGTCAGCGATTGCCAAATCCGTTAACCCTTGATTATAATAGTCACGACTTTGGTTGCTCGCCGACGCTACAAAGCCCTTATGCCACTGTACCGCTGGAGGGATCCCGCAAATGGGTGGACTGTTTGGAGTGGTCTCGAAAGACGACTGCGTCAGCGACCTCTTCTACGGAACCGACTATCATTCCCACCTCGGCACGATGCGGGGCGGGCTCGCCGTCATGGCCCCCGACGGTGTCACTCGCTTCATCCATGACATCACCAACGCGCAATTCAGATCAAAGTTCGAATCGGACGTCCCGAGAATGCGCGGCTCCAAAGGGATAGGTGTCATCAGCGACTTCGAGGATCAACCGCTCATCATAGGCTCTCACCACGGCGTCTATGCGATCGTGACGGTGGGTGTCGTTAGAAACGCCGCCGAGCTCGCCCGGAAAGCCTTCGGCAGACGAAGCACCCATTTCTCTGAGATGAGCGGCGGTGCCATAAACCCGACAGAGATCGTCGCCACGCTCATAGATCAAGAGGCGACCTTCGAGGACGGCATCCGCAGCGCGCAGGACCGGATCGAAGGATCGTGTTCCGTACTCATCCTCGCGCGAAGCGGCATATACGCAGCGCGGGACAAATTGGGAAGAACCCCCGTCGTCATCGGCCGCAAGGAAGGAGCCTACGCCGCCACTCTGGAAACCTGCGCGCTCCCGAACCTCGGCTACGAGACCACCAAGTACCTCGGTCCCGGCGAAATTGTCCTCATGACCCCCGACGGCATCCAGCAGAAAAATCCTCCGGGACAAAGACTCCAGATATGCGGCTTCCTCTGGGTCTATTACGGCTACCCCGCCTCTAACTACGAGGGGATCAACGTCGAGGCCGCAAGAACCCGCTGCGGCGTCGCCCTTGCCAGGAAGGACAATGTCGAAATCGACTTCGTCGCGGGAATCCCCGACTCCGGCATCGCCTATGCCATCGGTTATGCGGGCGAGGCGCACGTCCCTTATCGCAGGCCCTTTGTGAAGTACACCCCGACATGGCCGAGGAGCTTCATGCCCCAGGACCAGTCCGTCAGGGACCTCGTCGCCAAGATGAAATTGATCCCCATCACCGACCTCATCCAGGGAAAGCGCCTCCTTTTCTGCGAGGACTCCATCGTCAGGGGCACGCAGTTGAAAGGCACCATACAGAGGCTCTACGATTGCGGCGCACGCGAAGTCCACATGCGCCCCGCCTGCCCCCCTCTCGTCCATGCGTGCAAGTTCCTGAATTTCTCCCGCTCAAAATCAGAGCTCGACCTCGCCGCAAGAAAGGCGATAAAGGAGCTGGAAGGCGCGCATGCCGAAGAGCTCGACGAATACTCCACAGCCGGCTCCGAAAAGCACCACGCCATGGTCGAGGCGATAAGACGGAGGTTGACCCTCACCTCCTTGAGGTATCAAGAGCTTCAGGACCTCGTGGACGCCATCGGCCTCCCCAAGGAAAAAATCTGCACCTATTGCTGGGACGGCGCCGAGTAGCGCGCCGCCGCCCTCGCCCGCTCGAAACTTCATCGGCCTTACACTGCCCGAAACCTGAAGCTTTTCCCCAAGCCGCTTAGCTGATATAGTTGTAAGGGCAGAATACACCGAGCGTCGCAGCGTCGCGCCTTCTCCCTCAGCTATTCTCACGCGCATGTCGCGTCTTAAGGCTCTAGGAGGCACAAACCACGATGCCTTTACCTACAGTAGACTTCTTCGGCCACAGAGTTTCAAAATTGATCCTGGGCGGAAATCCCATAAGCGGAAATTCGCACTTCTCCCATGACCGCGACACGGAAATGGTGGATTACTTCAATGCCGAAAACACGAAGAGGCTTTTCTTCGAATGCGAACGCCACGGCATCACCGCAATGCAGCTTCGCGGCGACCGTCACGTCCTTCGACTTCTGCACGAGTACCGCGGGGAAGGCGGTAACCTCATGTGGATCGCTCAAAGCGTCTCCGAATTCGCCGACATCCGCGCCAGTGCACGTACCATGACGGCCTACAAGCCTATAGCGATCTATCTCCACGGAACCCGCGCAGACAACTACTGGAAAACCGGAAAGATTACTCGCCTCAAGGACGACCTCGCCGCCTTGCGCGAATCCGGCGTACCTGTCGGCCTCGGCACCCACACCCCCGAAGTCATCGAGGATTCGGAAAGCCGAGGCTGGGACGTGGACTTCTACATGGCCGGCCTCTACAACCCCTACAAGCTCACACCCGGCTGGCGCGAAAGCTTCCTCGTATCGGGCAAGCACGAGCCGGAAGTCTACGAGCACGGCGACCGCGAGAGAATGTCCAGGGTCGTCCGCCAGGTGAAAAAGCCCTGCCTCGTCTTCAAAATCCTCGCAGCCGGCCGCAACGCCGAAGACCCCGCACGCCTAAGGGAATCCTTCCAATTCGCCCTCAATAACATCAAACCCTGCGACGCCGTCGTCGTCGGCATGTTTCCCAAGCGCAAAAACCAAATCGCCGAAAACGCCGCCCTCGTTGCAGAAATTCACGGCACCCAGCCCGCCGCGTCAGGCGCCTCCGCGCCTCAGTAACCCTTTCAATCGATCACCAGCACCTTCGCCCCGCGAATCTTTCCCGCCTTAAGCTCGACTAGCGCCTCGTTCGCCTCTTCCAACCTGAATTCCTGAACCTCAGCCCTGATCGGAATCTGGCCCGCCGCCTCCAGGAATTCCCTCACGTCCCTCCTCGTGACGTTCGCCACGCTCTTTATCTCCTTCTCCAGCCACAGATCCCTCGCATAATCTAACCCCGAAAGGGAATCCTTATCCGTCTCCTCCTTCCGGATCGCGTTTATCACCAGCCTGCCGCCGGGCCTCAGGTTCTTCATCGCCTGGACCACCGGTCTCCACGCGGGCGTCGTGTCAATTATACAGTGCAGTCTCTCCGGAGATTCCTCCGTCGTGCCCCCCGCCCACACGGCTCCGAGTTCTCGCGCAAAATTCCTCTCCCTCTCGCTCCTCGCGAACACGAAGACCTCTGTCTTCGGATACCGATGCCTTGCCAGCTTCAGCACGATGTGAGCCGACGCCCCGAATCCCGTCAGCCCCAGGTTCTGCCCATCCTTCAGTTCGGTCAATCTGAGCGACCGGTATCCGATCGCCCCGGCGCACAAAAGCGGCGCCGCCTCCACATCCGAGAAGACCTCCGGAATCCCGTACGCAAAATCCTCCGAGACGACCATCTGCTCCGCGTAGCCCCCGTCCGCGTCCCTCCCCGTCGCTTTGAAATCGCCGCACAAATTCTCCTCACCCGCCGCGCACAGCTCGCACTTCCCGCACGCCGAGTAAATCCACCCGACCCCAACCCTCTCGCCGCTCTTGAAAACGCTTCCGCCGCGACCCACCTCTTCCACTCTTCCGACAACCTCGTGGCCCAGAACAACCGGCAGATGGGGTGGGGGAGTCCTCCCCTCAATCTCGTCCAGCTCCGTGTGACACACTCCGCACGCATTAACCCTTATCAGAATCTCTTTCGCCCCCGGAACTGGATCCGGCATATCCACAGCCTCGAGCGGCCGAGCGTTCTCTTCCAGATTGCAAACCCTCCTCAGCACCATCGCCTTCATTCCGGCCTCTTCCTCCCTTCGCTTGTTGTGCGTAGCTCCACCTTATCGGACGTTCCCCTGCTAGAAGGTTCTCTCCTGGTCGTAGTCCTTTCCCCTCGCTCACTCTTTCTTTCCTGGCAGAATTTCCCCGATCCCCTTGATCAGACCCTTCGCCTTTTCCGCCCCTGCCGCACCGACGTCCTTTATCGCAAGCCCCACCCCCTTGCCGAGCTTCTCCAACTGCTCCGTCGGCAGCACCTTATCCGCCGCCTGAAGGATAGACCTATAGAGCGACCTGATCACGTCTCTCATCAGCCTCGCAACCGTCACCCCCGTCCCATCGGCGGTCTTCAGCTCCTTTATCTCCAGGCTCGGCAGCGGAATCCCCGCTGACCCCGCCAGCGGCACCCCTGAAACCTTGATCTTCCCGTCCCTGAACCTGATCACATCCACTCGCACCTTCTTCTCGGCTTTCTCCTCCTCGGCCTCCTCCTTCTCGAGCCCTTCCAGAAGCGCTCCCCAGTTGGTCCGCAGCCCGTCGATCTCCAGAGTGATCTCAGGCGCGTCGATATCGACCTCCTTCACCACCATCTCGTCGCCCAGGAGTGACGAGATCTTCGCCCTCACGCTCACTCGCCCGACGCGAAACATCTCCTCCGCCTCGAACCCTCCCGGACTCCCCAGCACCAGCCCCTCCAGCGACACCTTGCCTCTCAGCGCCGACACTGAAGCCTTCTCCAGCGTCACCGACACTCCGAGCACCTTCGACCCCACCACCTCCACCCCCTTCCTCACGATCCCGTTCAGGCTGAACGCGAGGACGATCAACAGAACGACAACGACCGCACCTACGATCACCGCCACCTTCATCAGTTTCTTCCGCATCGGTCTCTCCTTTCCGCCTTTCTATCAACCACGTAACCCGCCATCATCCAGCCTGCTCACGGATCAGATGCACGTCTTGCTGCGGGAACGGTATCGAGATCCCCTCCGCGTCGAACCGCGCCTTCACCGCCTCCATCGTATCGAAGTAAACGTCCCAGTAATCCGGCACGTTCACCCAAGGCCGCACCGCCAGATTCACGCTGCTGTCCCCCAGCTCCAGCACTCCGATCGTCGGCGCTGGATCCTTCATAATCCGCTCGTCCCTCCTAAGCACCTCATCCAACGCCCGTTTCACGTTTGCCACGTTCTCACCGTAAGCCACTCCGATCACCATGTCAACCCGGCGCACGCCCTTCTTCGTGTAGTTCGTGATGTTATCGCCAGTGAGCTTTGCGTTCGGTATTATCACCGTCTTGTTGTCCGGCGTCCTTAGCTGCGTCGTGAACATCCCCACCTCCTCCACCGTCCCCGTCACTCCGGCGCCCTCGACGAAATCATCCACCTTGAAAGGTCGGAAGATTATCAGCAGCACCCCCGCCGCCAGGTTTGCCAGAGATCCCTGCAGCGCAAATCCCACTGCCAGGCCTGCCGCAGCCAGCACCGCGACGAAAGACGTTGTCTCAATGCCGACCTTGCCTAGTGCCGCCACGATCAGAAACGCCATCAGCGCCACGTACGCCGCGGTCGCTATAAACGATACAAGCGTTGGCTCCAGCCGCGCCTTTGTCAAAACACGCCGCACCACATTTCTTATCAGCTTCGCTACCCACCATCCGACTAAAACAATCGCAACCGCGCCCAGCAGCTTCAGCCCCGACTCAGCTAGAAACTCCTGCAGTTGCTCCAAAAGCTTCTGCACGTCCATCAGCCACCTCCTTCTTTCCATTGACCTCTAATGCCTGCCACTTGCTCGTTACCGTATCGCAAACACCGTGCCATAAATCGGCCCTCAGTTTGCCCAAAATCCGCATCGCCTCCGCGCGCAGCATCTATTCTCGATCGATGGACGCGAAAACGTTCAACAATCTCAATGAGCTCAATGAGTACCATCGGCTTGATAACGCACCTCTCCCTGCCCTGCCTCAACCACAAAAACTAGAAAAAACTCCTCCTCCCTCCCCAAAACCCTTTGACAACCTTTATCTCGCCGCTATCATCAAATTCGTCCCAAACCTCGACCTAGAGTAAGCGGCCGGACGCACTGAGGATCGCCCGTTAGCAAGAAGGTGCCGCTGGGCAGCGAAGCCGTTAGTCGGGCACCGCCCTGCGCACCGGAACTCAGCCTCGGCGCGCGGAAGCAGGCGACATGGGGGGGTGAGGGTGTGTGTGGCTGCAGACGCGGAACGCGTACCCCCGAGGTGTCACGATCCGCAGCCGCGGCTATCCTGTCGGTTACCCGGAAAGACCGCGGCTGCGATAGCGGGAATCGATTCGGTTAGCTTCTGAGCTACTGAGCGAGAGAGGAGCGCGATATGAGCAAAGGCGGCTCGGCTAGATTTCATAGGCTGGCCCGCTACGTTGTAGCCGTTGGGATTTTGCTCCTGGTCCTTTGTTTAATCTTGATTTTTGGGTCGGCGTGCCAACCAGGGCAAACACGCGGCGAGGTACCCAAGGCGCAGCCGACAGCATCTCCGCTGCAGCCTGCAACGCCCACGCCCCCAACGGCGGCAGCGAGCGCTGCTGATGAACAGCGTGCTCTAGATTTCCTGGACGCGGCGATCGGTGATGTTGTCGGTCCGCCCACGGCATCAGAGCTGATGGAGAAATGGATTGCAACCAAACAGGAGGTCGTTGGCGAAATGGTGGGGGAGACGTTCGAGCAGAGCCTGGGAAAGATGCTCGACTGGCAGACTTATTGTGCCGCGGGAATGTTCCCGGAACTGTACTTCTCGGGGTTGCCCTGCTTCCCAGCCACCTTGAAGTCCATCATCTACAGCCGGGGCTTCGCCAAGTTGATGGAGGAAACCGAAGCGGGGCCCTCGGAGCAACAGATCACCGCCATTGCAAGTTGCCTCCGGGGCGACCTCGCAACGTGGAGAGAGCACTGGGACCCTGAAGACGAAGACCTGTTCCTTCCCCCATTGGTTTGGGGGCCTAATCCGGAAGAGAAACTGGAGCCGGTGAGCCATCGGATCAACGCCATGGTCTTGTTAATCGGAGAGCGTTCGATTCGGGAGTGTCTCCCCCTGATAGTGGAAACCTTCGATACCCAGGGCCAGTACGTGAACTATTCAGCGGTAGGATACGCGTGCGACAAGATACTGCGATCGGTGGATCAAAGCACGCTCAATCGGGAGCAGAAGGCCATACTGGATGAATATTTCGCGTGGAAGGCCCAGATGGTGGGACATGGTTACCCGGAGTTCGAGGAGTATCAAGTGCTTGAGTTGCCGACTTTCAGGTCCGCGCGGAGGCCGCACGAGCCGGCCACGACCTTCGGCCCTGTGGACTTCTCGGAAGGAAGGTTGACGGTCGAAGTCCCTCCCCAATATAGGGGGCGGGTAGTCCTGGACCGAAACGATCCGTCGAAAGTCTCCTATCAGCACATGGACACCCGGGTTCCTTCCCTTTGCTGGGTGATGATTAAGGACGCCCGTCGCTTCCTGGAGGCAGGTAAGTGAACCGGGAACGTGTTATATCTGCCGCTGGATCGAAGTTTCGGCGGAGTGATAGGCCTAGTGAGGCGCAGCGAGCGTGGGCACGACGCTTCTCCCACGGCTTCAGGTATCCCCGGGGCTGAACTCTTGAGTCGCCGACGATTCCGTCGGCGCATCATTCAACAGTCCGGCTTCGGCTTCCACTTCAAGCGCAGCTACAAGGACCGCGATGGGGGAGGGCAAGTGGCAAATCCTGCTTGAAACAGGACAGTATGCTTGGGACGATTATCCGCGTAAGCCCAATCAGCGCAAGGCGAGCAAAGCTTTCGCCACGGACAGGTAGATGGCCCCCCTCGACCCTGTTTACGGACGGAGGTCCACGTAAGTCGGACGTATGCAAGGCGGCGAAGGGCCAGCCCCGCCTTGGCGGAGCTTCCAAAAAGCGCCGAAGATGATATGATACACTGCAAAGGCTGGGAGAAAAACCCCATTAACGACGGCTGCGAGCCCACAAAGTTGCTAGTTTTGATAGACCCTACATACGAACTCGCCAGAAGAGGCAAGCTCATAAAAGCCAACGCCTAGTTGGAGGCACCAGGATGAGACGCAGCAAGATCACCCGCAGGCAATTCGTTTCCAGAATGGCCGCGGGCGCCGTCACCGCCGGATTCTCCCTCTCGGCATTCAGTGCCGCCGACCGCACAGGCCTCACGCGCGAGTCCCTTGACTACCGCAAGCTCGGCCGCACCGGCCTCTGGGTCTCGGCCATCGGCTTCGGCACCATGACCACCTCCGACCCCGTCGTCATCCGTCACGCTCTCGACCTCGGCATCAACTACATCGACACCGCCAGAACCTATTTGCGGGGCGAGAACGAGAAGATCGTCGCCGCTGCCATAAAGGACATCCCCAGAGACAAGATCTTCATCGCTACAAAAATACCGTCCTCGACGCGCCGCCGTCCTCTCCGTCCTCTCCCAAAGGAAGACATGCTCAATCTGGTCGAGGAAAGCCTCGCTGCCTTGAAAACCGACTACGTTGACGTTCTCCTCTTCCACTCCCTCGCTGACAGAGACGGGGTGTTCAACGAACCGGCCATGGACGTCCTAACCAAGCTCAGGAAAGATGGCAAGATCCGTTTCCCTGGCATCTCCACCCACACCAACATCCCCGAGGTTGTTGACGCAGCCGTCGAGTCCGGATTCTACGATGTCATTCTCGCCAAGCTCAACTTCAAGAGCGACCAGGCCGACATCGAGGCCCTCGAGCGCGCCGCAAAGGCCGGTATCGGCCTTATCGCTATGAAGACCCAGGCCGGCGGTTATCGGACCGAAGAGATGGGCGGCTTCACTCCCCACCAGGCCGCCCTCAAGTGGGTCCTTGAACATAAGTTTGTCGCCAACGCCATCGTAGGCATGACCACCATCCAGCAGGTCGAGGAGGACTTCCCTGTCATGAGGAAGCCGGGGCTCTCCATGCGCGAAAAGGCCGCCCTCAAAGCCTACGGCGACAGCATAGACGAGCTCTACTGCAAAATGTGCGGCAAGTGCGAGGAAGACTGCCCCCACGGCGCGCCGATCGCTGAGATAAACCGCTGCCTCATGTACGCTGAAGGTTACCGCGACGAGGCGCTCGCACGGGCCGAGCTCGACTCTCTGGGCAGGCTCCCCTGCCTGGACTGCTCAGCGTGCACCGTCGCCTGTCGCAATCACATCGACGTCCAGGTCAAAATCCGAGCGGCCCTCAGGCTCCTCACTTGATCGCACGGGCACGCCCCTAGCGCGGCCGGGTTCTTCTCACACTCGACGACTCGCAGTTCACTGAGTTGCCATGGCCGCGGCATCCCACAGTTTTGCTGTTCCGTCCTCACTCCCGGTCAGCAGCTTCGTTCCATCAGGCGAAATCGCAACGGACGTGACATAGCTTGTGTGCCCAACCAAAGTTCGGAGTTCCTTCCCGGTTACCGCGTCCCACAGCTTTGCCGATTGCCGACTCCCGGTTAGGATTCTCGCACCGTCCGGCGCAAAAACCCCGGAGGTGACAATGCCATCCGGGTTTTCAAACGTGCGTAGCTCCGTTCCCGTCCCCGCGTCCCACAGCCTCGCAGTCCTGTCCGCGCCCCCCGTCAAAATCTTGGCGCCGTTGGAGGAGAACGCGACGAAGTAGATTGCCCCTGTGTGTCCGGCAAAGGCTCCCAGCTCCTTTCCCGTCTCTGCATCCCACAGCTTCGCGCTCTTGTCCGCGCTTCCGGTCAGTACTTGAGTTCCGTCAGGCGAAAACGCCACGCAATGCACTGCCTCTGTGTGTCCTTCAAATACCCGGAGCTCCACCCCGGTCGCGGCGTCCCACAACCTCGCACTCTTGTCCTCGCTACCTGTCAAGACCTCGCCGCCCTCGGGCGAGAACGCCACAGAAGTCACCGTGCCCGCATGTCCTTCAAAGCTCCGCAGCTCCTTGCCGGTGGCTGCCTCCCACAGCTTCGCCCTCTTGTCCCGACTGCCGGTTAACACTTGAGTCCCATCAGCCGAAAACGCGACGCAATAGACTGTACCTGCGTGCCCAGCATAGAACCCAAGAACCCGCAGACCTTCTCCGCTCGCCGTGTCCCACAGCTTTGCTGTGAACCAACTGGCTGTCGCAACCCTCTTCCCATCGGGCGAGAAAGCCACAGAATTAACCGCCGCTGTATGACCGAAGAAAGTTCGGAGTAATCTTCCAGTTTTCACATCCCATAGCTTCACGGTTTCGCCCGCATCGTGCACTTTGGCCACACTCCCAGTCAGAACCTTGGTTCCGTCAGGACCATAGGCCGCCGCATAGACATGGCCTGTCCCCATATCGAAGCTTCGGATTTCCTCTCCCGTCTCAACATCCCACACCTTCGCCGTTTCATCCCCGCTCGCGGTCAAGATCCTGCTGCCGTCGGGTGAAAATGCCACGGCCGTTAGCGGAGGGTCATGTCCCTCGAACGTTCCAAGCTCCTTCCCCGTCTCCACATCCCACAACTTGGCGATCCCGTCGGTGTTTCCCGTCAACACTTTGGTTCCATCCGGCGAGAACGCCACCGAATACAGCCCACGGTCAACCCCGGTGAAACTCCGAACTTCCTCTCCTGTTTCAGCCTCCCATAGCCTTGCGGTCTGGTCGCGGCCCCCCGTCAGAACGTGGCTCCCGTCGGGAGAGAATACTGCTGAGACAACACTCCCCTTATGTCCTGAGAAGGTTCTTACTTCCTCTCCGGTCGCGGGGTCCCACAGCCGTGCCGTCCCGTCCTGACCTGCCGTCAGTATCTGAGTCCCGTCCGGCGAGAACACAGCCGAATACACGTGACCTGTATGGCCTACGAGGGTCCGCAATTCCTTGCCCGTCCCCACGTCCCATAGCTTCGCCGTTCCGTCCGAGCCGCCAGTCAATACTTGGCTTGCGTCGGGGGAAAACGCCACGGAATACACACAGGTAATCCCGGGGAGAGATTCTTCGCGCCCCAAATGCGCGGCCGAATAGACCCCGCTGATATGCCCCGCGAATGTCTGCAATTCCTTCCCCGTCTCCCCCTCCCCTAGCTTTGAGGCCGCGTCTAACCCCCCGCTCAACACCTGCGTTCCGTCTGGCGAAAACGCAACGGCCACGGCAAAACTGTGGTGTCCGGGAAAACTTCGCAGCTCCTCTCCGTTCCCAGCAGCCCAAACCCTCGCGCCAATGCACCAGCCCGCAAGAGCCAGAAGTCCAACACTGACACACACGCTGAGTCCGCGCAGCGACTCCCCAACCTTCGAGCCAGAGCCCCGACATGTGGCACGCGCTGATACTCGTGAAGGCCAAGTAGTCTGCTCACGACACACTCTCATCGTCTCCTCCTTCTCTGTCATGTCCGCTCCTGCTCAGCCGACACACAACTCTTGACGCCTCCCCAATCTTTGTACCAGATCGGATCTCATAATTCCACGCCCCAGACTTATCCGGAACTTCAAGCACAGCGGCGAGCACGGGGTTGTCAAGAGGGAAAGGCTACTGCTCACCCTCGGTGTTCATTTATTGGGCAGATCTATAAGGGCTCACGTCATCGAGCGGTCCCCCGACTCCTTGGCATCGCACCTTCCGCAAATCCATGTTTTCGGCAATCATCAACTGGCTTCTTGAGGGAACTGCCGCTCATTCCCACGCACTTGGGGGGGGAAGGTGGCCGCGGACCGCACTTCCTGGGATTTGGGCAGGATTACCTCCAGGTTGCAGGTCCGCGTGTTACAGCACAAGTACGCGCTGGAGCATCCGGAGGTAATCACTCAAGCAGCTCAGCGGCTCCTCGATGAGATCCGGACGGCGGATTACGGTCACGGCCCAGCCGATTGGCAAAACTTCATCCTAGCCCCGTATCAGGTGGACAGGGGCTATGACGGTTGGGTGAGATGGATCTGCGATAGATTTCAAGGCAATCCAATCGCGTCTGTCGACCTGGGGGAGGTCTTCGAGAACGAGGAGGAGTTTCCCACAATCTCGTATAAACTCACGCTCAAGGACGGTACGATTCTGGAGGGGGATTCGCCTTTCCGATATGACCCCATGCTTGAGGAATGGGAGGGAATTGGTGGGCTCGACTGGCACTTGAAGGGGTCCAGAAGAAACAGGTAGGAATAGGGTGCGCTGAGGGTTCCCTAATGACCGTGCGCGTGGTCCCGTATACACTCACCCCCGTCCTTGTTGCTGTGCTTGAAGTTGCGGGGGAGAAGTGTCTACTTCTTGTCTGCTCTTGCTGACGCCGCGCAGCGTTGAGTATTCGCTGCCCCCATGCGGCGACGTGCCTGCATGCCCGCGCGACGCTCAAGTCCTGGGCCTTTTTCCAGTTCTCTGGAATTCTTCTGAAGAAGCCCTCCTGCCGCGCGTATATACCTATGGAGGAACTCATGCAACTGCTAGGCGAGAAAATGGCCGCGAAGCAACGCTACGAACTGGGAACGGAATTGGAACTGGCTCTTTCAGCGGACGAAGGTGTCCGAATCGTCTGCGCGCAGAACCCTTTCAGGCTGGAGGAAGTCCTCATCTGCTGGGTTCCCGGATCCCGGCCAGTCGCGGATCAATTGACCGTCCACTTGATGCTCGACCATCGAGAGGGCGTCAGAGCCGCCACCGGGCTGCGAGAGTCGAAAGGCTACTTCATACAGGTCGGCTGCTCCTCAGCCGCCGCCATCGCATCGTGGAATGTCGAGGCCGATAAGGCACTGATACGCTTCTGCGTAGCCACAGACAGCAGCGAAGTCAAGCGACGCTATCGGGAGCTGCTGGGCAGGGGGCATTTCGCGTGCCGGCTCAGAGACCGGAGGGCATTGACAGCCCCGCCCGCCACGACCTCCTGGAAGAGGATACCCATTTCTGCGTGAGCGCCGCGGTGCCGAGGATCCCTCTCCCACCCCCCGTCCTTGTTGCTGTGCTTGAAGTTGCGGGGGATCGTCTCGCGCTGTATCCTGAGCGGATGGAGTTTTCGGCAGGGATAGGGTTGCATCGTCTCTACACGAGAGCGGCGTGACACGGCAGCAGCGCCCGAATGCGCGCCTTAGGCCGTGGAGCTCATCGTGCCAGCATGGTAGGATCAACCTGAGACAGTGACGTGCCCACTACACCTGCAGCGCTCAGCGAC
>CAZUUK010000087.1:0-12515 GCA_964622675.1 uncultured Planctomycetota bacterium
GCGTGAGATTCAGTGCTTGGCAAGAGCAACCGCAGCTTCTATCATGGTGAGCAGTCAGATGCAACATAACAACAGTCTACGTCGGAAGCACCCCCAGAAGCGTGTCCCGAAAAAGGACAAGGAGAAAGGCGGCAAGGTATGACCTCGATGATAGGCAAATCAGTTTGGGTACTCCTCGCCTTCGCGTTCACGTTATGTTCGCAGTCTTTCGCAGCGAGCACGGGAACGCATAGTCTTGCGGCGCGCACGGCTGCGCGTTTATCCCCGGAGCCGTTTCGGAGCAATTGGGACAAATGTCGCGGCGCGGCCCATCCCGACTACATGACCGAGCAGCCTGTGGGACACGAGAACGCTCGCCTCGCCGGTTTGCTCTATACTCTGGAGGCAATCCGCTACCTGCGGGAAGGGCAAACAAACAAAGCCATGATGACGGCGTCAGCGCGGACGCACTACATCGGCGACAGTGCGTGCATCCCTCACGCCAAAGTGTGGAAGCCCCGTGAGGAGAACGATGTCCTTCGTCCGGGGCGTCCGGCTTCGGGAGTATTCGGGTTTCTGCCTGCCAGGTATCAGGATTACTGGCTCCCTTTTGGCGAGCACATTCCCGAGAGGCACTACGCTCCTCTTCTTATTGAGGAGCCGCCCATCTTCATCGACAAGTGGAACGCTCTTGAGGAGATTGACAATCCTCAGAGCATGCACGCTTTCTTCGACCGCATATCTTGCCGCTCATGGCATCCCAACGGATTTCCCGCGGAGGGCATTTCCGAAGCGGAGAATTGGTCGGCTTATGATCGTGAGTTCTATGCCCGCTGGCGCGCGGAGTGCATAGCCCTGGATATTCTTGATCGGACGAGCGCTCTGGACAAAACGAAGCCGTTGCGGTTTGTCCCGGAGGCGCAGTTCAAGGCGGTGATGGACGAGGAGATGCGCAATTTGATGGCTGCCATCATCGCCTATTATCGTTACCTGACAGTTGCCGCAAGCACGGAATTACAGGGCGACATCATGGGCGTATTCCCGTCAAGAGACCCCCTTCGCCTCATGTCTCAGCGGAACCCCAGAATCTTCATCGGCAAGGGCGCGCCATGGCCGCTCAAGCGCGCGGTGTATCTTTTTGCAATGGAGCTTGTCCGCGCGAAATATCGGTACGACGGTCGATACGATGACGAGTTCGCCGTGAATCTGCGGGAGGAAGCCGATGCTCTGTTCGAGACGGTTGAATTGCCGGAGGAAGAAGCGTCTCAACGGCTGTTCATCTCCTGGGAGGAAGATGCCGAGGAAGTGAAGAGGTCGGCCGCCCTTCATTTGGCGGGCAACGTTATCGTGACTGAACGCGGGAAGCAACGCGCCGGGCACATCGTTCTGCACGGCGAGGACCTGCAGTCGACGATCCACCTGGTGGACTATCTGCTGGATCTGACCTACGCCCCGTTGAACGGTCGAACGCCCGTCGAGGTGCTGCTGACGGTGTTCGAGCGGGAATGGGCCGGCATGGCGTTCCTTGAAGAACTGCGCAAGGTCCCCGACGCGGAAGTATTCGACCATCCCGAACTGGTTCGTCCAAAGAATATCCATGCAGACGATAGAGAAGAGTGGACGGACAAGGTTCATTGGCTGGTCTGGCCGAACGTGGAGGGCGAGTCGAGCCTGGCGGGCCCGCTGCCAGCCGTCTGGAACCTGTTTCTGCTGGATCTGCCGCTTCCCGACGGAAGCGCGTTGGATTTGACGAAGTAGCGACGTTACACGGAAGCCAAGACCCGGCCCTCCCCCACCCCGTTCTTGTTGCCGTGCTTGAAGTTGCGGGGATGATTGCCTACGATCGCCAGCGGCGATTCGAGCGACGCCTGGTTGCATCTGAGGGGATAGAGTCTTCGATACGCACAGGCAGGGCCATGGAATTTCGAGATAAGATCTGGTATAAAGTCTGCGGTACTCAAGGCATGTCAGCCGTGTAATGGAGCACTTTCGAGTTTAGGAGGAGCACGATATGAATGGTGTGATTACTCTAGTCCTTGCAGCGGCGTTGCTGGCTCAAGCGGCTACGGGAGGAGAACGCCAGGCCGCTCCCGCACAGGTCGAGACGGAGACTCCGGCGTTCGTAACCGCCGTGCCTCTGCAATACGGCGATCACCCGTCGCAAAGCTTCGGGATCAACTACTATCCCGACGGCCCAGCTCGCCCGCTGCTCATCTACATCCACAGCGGCGGCTGGGCTTCCGGGCCTATAACCCAAGTCCCGCCTACCCCGGAACTCTATCGGAAATTGGGGCTGGCCTTTGCCGTCATTGGCCATCGCACGGTTAAAGAATTCCGCGACCCGGCCCAAGTAACCGACGTCCAGAACGGCGTGCGCCATATCAAGGAAAACGCGGCCAAATGGAACATCGATCCTGACCGGATCTGCGTGACGGGCCGCTCCTCCGGCGGGCATCTCACAATGTGGGTCGGGTACCATCCCGATTCGCCCAAGGTCGCGGCCATTATGCCTCGCAGCGCCCCAGCCAATGTTCATCCGGAGTTCATCAGGACCGTCACAACAACTTGGAGCCTGGACCAATACTACAAGATGCTGTTCGGCGATGATGTTGTCGCCGATCCGGAAAAGATGGAGCACATTTACACGTACTGGTCGCCCCAGACCTACATGTCGCCCGACGACCCGCCGACATTGTTCCTGGGCAACTACACCCCGCCGCCGGGGCCGGACGCCAAGCCAAACTGGGCCGCTCACCACCACGCGTATGTTGTTCAGGCATACAGGACATTTAAAGAAAAAGGCGGAAAGGCCGAACTATCCATTAATTTCCAGAAGAAGGAAAAGGGAAAGAGAAGCGGCGCATCCGATCCCGCGGAAGGAGCTTTCCTACGCAAATACCTGCTGGGAGAGAAGGATGTAGAAATGCCTCCCTCCGGGCTGGAGGAACTTGAAGCTGAACCGGCTGCCGACAAGCCGTAGAATCTGACTAGCCATCAGCTAAGGCGAACATCGCGACTCCAACAAGCGGGACTACCCTTTACTGCGCAGACTTGCGCCGATAATGCCCGGAGCATTTCCGTGTATTTCAAGTGGGATCCGGTACCCACCGCTCCCGCACCCGCGTCCTTGCTGCCGCGCTTGAAGTTTCGGGCTAGGTGCTCCGCCAGCCGGCATCACAGGGAGAAGAAATCGTCGTATAATCAGCTGCTGCAGAACCCGCAGGCATTTCAGGGCACTTGGAACCGTCGGGAGACGAAAATGAACCGGAGAACTGCTGCCGTTGTTGCCGGCCTATGGTTCCTGTCGGTCGGATTATCGATTCTTCTTGCTTGGCGTGTCTCAGCAGGTGTCCAGCAGAGAAGAGGCGTAACAACCGAGCAGATAGGTGACAAGACAGAGCCGCTCCCTCATGGGTGGAAAGGGGAGCGTTCAGCCGAGAAGCCAGCCATCCTTGAACGGGAGAATCAGGCGCTGGCTGAAGAGGTCTCGAAGTTGCGAGAGGAGCTCTCCCAAGCGAAGGAGCAGGCCCGCCGCGCGGCAACGGGGCAAAGGCCCAGCGCTGAGGAAGCTGCCGTGCCCACAGACTACGGCGAAGCAGCGTCAATATATTGGGAGGATGTCGATGCTCTCAAGTATCACAATGTTGGGGGGGCAGAGGATTGGATGGTTGAACTGCTCATTCAGACGGCCGTCGACATGGCCTCGCGGGGAGAAGTCGGCGCGCGATTCCTCGTCAACAAGGCCTTCGACGAAAGTCTGGCGAAGGAAGAGCGACTGGTAGCTTTATGGGCGTTGCGCTTCGTGCCCAGGAGGGCCGCTTTCGATACGATCATGGCGTTTCAGGGCTCGGAGTTGTTGAAGGCCACGGGGAAAGGTGAGGAGTGGAGTTTCCCCGCAATAGCATATCACGTGTCGCGGCTGCCCACCGAGGACCTATTCATGCACATCCCGGAGATTCACGAGCATCTCATGGAGGATGCCTCTGACAATGACCTCGGCTACCACGCCCTGAAGGTAGCAGCGGCACTCGCATTCAAACATGACGACACCTTTTGCGTTTCTTTGCTCGAGAGCGTGCCGGAACATGACCTGGACGACGTCGTTCGATTCGCCTCCATATTTCACACCGACCAAGCGCGAGAACTCCTCGGAAGATTTCTCGCGGCTCCTCCGTCGGAGGAAATCGGTGATATGGCGAGAGAGGCGGTGCTCAACTGGTGACGCGCCCGCATGCCGCCCGAAAACTCCTCCCGCCTTGCGCTGATTGGACTCACGTTGCCCCTCCACCACCCGTCCTTGTTGCTGTGATTGAAGTTGCAGCGGCGATTGCGAACTGCCTCTAGACGGTTTTCCTCGTGATGCGAGACGCCCTTCAAGGGCCGCTTTCATACCCGCGCGAAGTTCAAGTCCTTAGAATCTTCTAAGTTTCTCAGACTTCTTTCGCAAAAGGGTTCCTCCCGTGCGTATATAGGGTGGAGGAATTGATGGAACTGGCAGGCAAGAAAATGGCCATGAAGGAACGCTACGAGCTGGGAACAGAACTGGAGTTGGCCCTTTCAGTCGATGAGGGCGTCCGATTGATCTGCACGGGCAATCCGTTCGGATTGGAGGAGATGCTTGTCTGCTGGGTACCAGGCTACGTCCCGTTCGCGGATCGAATGACCATCCACCTCATGCTTGACAAACAAGAGGGCTGGAGGGGATCGACATGGTTGCGGAAATGCCAAGGATACTTCATCCAGGTCGGCTATACGTCAGCTGCCGTAATCGCAACGTGGGAGGTGGAAGGCGATAAAGCAAGGATGCGCTTGTGCGTTACAACCGACCGCGACAAGATCGTACGTGGATACAAGCAATTAGTGAAGAGGGGCCGCTTCGCATGCCAGTTGAGGGACTGGAATGCGTTGACCGCCATGCCCACGGGAGTGCTACGGGATCATTTGAAGAGAACACTCTGGCCTATTCTGGCAGCTCCTGACGAAAGATGACATCTGTCCTTCCCTAGAGCCCTGCCTGTCTCGCTGTTCCTGCCTGCCCCTTCCTAACCCCCGTCCTCGTTGCCGCACGTGAAGTTGCGGGGGTGGTTCAGAGCTGCGTTCTCTTTCGCTGCGGAGAGGGCGCTGGGCGGCGTGAGGATATCCGCTGCTCCGGTTCTGCGCGGGTACGATGAGCCTTCCGTCTTGACGTCGCCTACCATGCGTGCTTGAATGCCGGTACTGTGAGGGATACTGCTTCTGCGGGGCGGACGCAGTACGGAAGGAGGTGCTGACCTGACTGCGGCTTGACCCCGAGAAAGGCCCTCGGAAAGCACGCGGGTTCTGCCGGTTTCAGAATTAGGAGGGTGACGCGATGAAGAGCATAGTGCAGGCATTGGCCGTCTTTGCCGTTATCGCGTGTCTTCTGCTTCCGTCCCTAGCGGCCGCAGAGGAGAAAGTCTACATCTATCCGTGCGTCATCACCCCCGAAGACAGGCTGACGGACGGTCCTCAAGGTGAGCTGATAGCGATCCTCGGCGATACGATGCTTCTGTGGGCGGACCTTTACCCCGACATGCGTTTCGTTCATCCTACTCTATACGTCCTGATCTGCCGCGAGGGCACAAGGATTGTCAGGGGAGAATGGTGGCCGGTGCTCAACGGCGACAGGATCCTCTACAGCGTAGCGGCCAACCACACGATACTCTGCCCCTTCATCGTAGGCAAACGGATCGAGACAGAGAGCATCCTCGCCTATATCTATCCGCTGAGCCTCACTAGAAGCGACCGGCTGCGGGACGGTCCGGAAGGCGATCCGATCCGGATTGTCGGCGACACGATGCTCCTCTGGGTTGATCTCCTTCCCAGGGCGCGGTTTGCCCATCGGACCCTATACGTGCTCGTCTGCGGCAAGGAGTCGAGGATCGTCAGGGGAATGTGGTGGCCTGTCCTCAACGGGAGGAGGCTCTTCTACGGCGTACCGTGTAACTACACGATACTCTCCCCGTTCACCAAGCAGAGCGGCGTCAGATCGAGGAACGTCGAGCTAGCGCCGTCGGCAGCCCGGCGAGCAGAAAAGGACGCTGCGGAATAGGACGCCAAAGAGAGTCTACCCCAGCCAGTTGAGCGAATGCACGTCTCCGCCTGCTGAGCGCCGTCGTTGTTGCTGTGCTTGAAGTCGCGGCCAACAGTCAGTACGATCTATGCCTGGCGCTCATCTGGGTGTCGGCATTTCTGACCGACTCGGTGATCGGGTCGCCGGCAGGTAGGCCGCTTCCGTAGCGCGGAAGGGCGCCATCGCCCCAAAAGGACAACTGCACCGGAGCTAGGAGAATCAGCTATGAGCAAGCCGAACATCATCATGATACTTCTGGATGACATGGGGTGGCGGGACCTGAGATGCTATGGGAGCACGTTCTATGAAACGCCGAACCTCGACCGGCTGGCGCGGGATGGTATGCGCTTCACGAACGGGTACGCGGCATGCCCCGTGTGTTCGCCCAGCCGTGCCAGCATCATGACGGGCAAGTATCCTGCGCGCCTGGGCCTGACGAATTTCATCGGGGGAAACACCAAGGGAAAGCTGCTTGATGCGCCGTATATCCACTACCTGCCTCTCCAGGAAAAGACAATCGCCCGCGCCCTTAAGGAGGGCGGCTATCGAACTTACCATGTCGGCAAGTGGCACCTGGGCGGCAGGCCCTATTGGCCCGAACACCATGGGTTCGACGTCAATATGGCCGGCTGCGACTGGGGCATGCCCCCAACGTACTTCAGTCCCTACCGAAACCCCGTTCTCTCCGACGGGCCGAAGGGCGAGTATCTGACAGACCGGCTGACGGATGAGGCCATAAGGCTCGTCAGGGAGAGCCGCGGGGAGCCTTTCTTCATGTACCTTGCGCACTACGCTGTGCACATTCCGATCGAGGTGCCGCCGAGATACATTGAGAAATTTGCTGATAGGGCCAGGACAGTCGGTATCGACAGGCAGAAAACGTTTGAGGAGGGCGATTATTTCCCCTGTGAGCACAAGAGGCGACAGCGAATAGTCCGCCGACTGATCCAGTCAGACCCCGCCTACGCCGGGATGATAGAGAATCTGGATGAGAATACGGGGCGCCTTTTGGCGGCTGTTCATGACGCGGGGCTCACGGAAAGCACCATGGTCGTTTTCACTTCGGATAACGGGGGCCTGGCTACCGCCGAGGGCTCGCCGACCTGCAACGCCCCGCTCGCAGAAGGGAAAGGCTGGATGTACGAAGGGGGTACACGGGAGCCGCTTATCGTAAAGTGGCCGGGCGTGACGGAGCCTGGGAGCATCTGCGACGTACCGGTGACGAGTCCCGACTTCTACCCAACCTTTCTGGAGATGGCTGGACTGAAACCTATTCGTGAACAGCACGCGGACGGTGAAAGCCTCCTGCCCCTTTTGAAGGGTAACGGAAGCCTGAAGAGATCGGCAATCTTCTGGCACTACCCACATTACGGGAACCAGGGAGGCACTCCCGGGTCTTCAGTGCGCTGCGGCGATTACAAGCTGATTGAGTTCTTTGAGGATGGTCGCCTGGAACTCTACAACCTTCGCAGCGACGCGAGCGAGAAACACAATCTGGCTCAGGAGGAACCGGAGCGGGCAAAGGAACTGAAGGCGATGCTGGCTGAATGGCGGGTTCGGGTAGAGGCCAAAATCCCGGAACGGAATCCACACTACTGCCCCTAGCCAGCCAAAGATGAGCAAGAAAAACCGCCATGTCGTTCGAGGCGGTCTCTTCGTCACCGCCCTTGGGCGCGTGACATGCGCGGTGCCGTCTAAGGCTTCCGCCAAAGCACATTCTGAAGGCCGAAAGTCACGCGAGCAACACTTGACGCTCACTGAGCCAATAGCGCCTGCCTTATGTGTGCTCCTCCCTCACTCCCTGTCCCTATCACCGAGCTTGGACTTGCGGGGGTAGGTGCTCCGCCAGCACGTATTCCAGGGGCACGAGATTATGGGATATGACCGATTCAAACACTGGGCTATCTCCGTTCCAGCGTACTGACAGAATACGCTTGACAACGTTATGGCAGTCCCAAATAATACTTAGCAATCATTAGGGGAGGGTGGGAGTCCCGAAGGGGAGGAGTAAGACCAAGCTGGAGTATTTGATGTCAGCTACTCATAATACCTGGCAGTGGCGCCACTTACTCTCCCAGCTTATCCAAGACAGTCCGAACAAGCATTCAGCGCGGCTGAGGCGTTTGCCTTCTTTCGTGGTGAGTCCAGGTACCCTGCAACCCGTCAAGTTGCGGCGCAGAACCCATCTGGAGGACGAGTATAGAGTTGAAGCTTAATACTCTCTTACCGGGATTACGCGCAAGGGGCACAAGCGGGTGTCTCCTCATTGCGTTCTTATCGGCGGCGCTGTGGGCACGTTGGGCAGATGGGGCGGAAGTTGCTTTCGCCGAACACAGCATTTCTACCTATGCCTCGTTCGCGATGTGTGTCTTCGCGACGGACGTGGACGGCGACGGTGATACCGATGTGTTGCTCGCAAACGGAACTCGGCTGGGCGACATAATGTACTGGTTCGAGAACGACGGTAGCTCGCTCCCCTCATTTACGGGACATGTCATCCCGACGACTCAGATTAGCGCCGGTTCCATCTTTGGGGAGGACCTAGACGGAGACAGCGACGTAGACGTGCTTTCCGCTTCGTGGATCGATGACACGATAACCTGGTACGAGAACGACGGCAGCTCACCTCCTTCATTCACAGAGCGGGTCATCTCGACGAACGCCGACTATGCCTATTCCGTGTTCGCGGCAGACGTAGACGGAGACGGCAACACCGATGTTTTGAGCGCTTCATACGGGGACGACAAGATAGCTTGGTACGAAAACGATGGCAGCCTACCACCATCCTTCACCGAACGCGTAATCTCCAGCGCCGCCGGCGGGGCCCAGTGTGTGTTTGCAGCGGACCTAGACGGCGACATAGACACGGATGTGCTTTCAGCATGCGGAAGCGCCGACAAGATCGCCTGGTACGAAAACGCTGGCGGCACCCCTCCCTCCTTCACAGAACACGTAATCTCAAGCACGGTCGATTGGCCAATATCAGTCTTCGCGAAGGACTTGGACGGAGATGATGACACGGATGTGCTGTCCGCTTTGCCGCGTGCCGATAAGATAGCCTGGTACGAGAATGATGGCGGCTCCCCTCCCTCATTCACCCAACGTATAATCTCCATCAACGCTGATAACGCTCTCTCTGTCTTCGCCGCCGACGTAGACGGCGACGGGGACATGGATGCGTTGAGCGCTTCATTCGACGACGACAAGATTGCCTGGTACGAGAACGAGGGCGGGTCTCCGCCCTCTTTCGCTGAGCGCGTAATTTCGAGCTCCACCGATGGCGCTCGCTCTGTGTTCGCAGCGGACATGGACGCCGATGGCGATACCGACGTTCTCTCTGGGTCAAATTTGGACAGCAAGGTAGCCTGGTACGAAAACCTGGGCACCTCGTCGCCATCATTCACAATCCTTGACGCCGGCAGCAATCCGGTTCTCCGGATACTCGGCACTGGACACACACTTCTGAAGGGTACCCTCAACTCGGGCCTCGGCTCGATTTCGCCGACCGGTGGCGGCGAGATCCTCGTGAAGGACAGGAGCGGTCAGATCGCCGCCCGCGTGGACCTGACAACGGGTGACCTGGAGCTACGCGGCTCCATCACAACGCGCCAGTCGGGCATCACCCCTACGTCAGGAAGTGATTTCGTCGTCAAGGATGTCAGGGGGAATGTGGTTGCCTACATCAGCGCTGCCGGTGACATGGTAACAAAGGGCGACGTCCACGAGAACTTCGTCTTCCCCTAGGCTCGCAGTGCCGGCGCCATCCCCCGGCAATCCACGGACGTTGCGACGAAGTTATCGGCGCTGCATGACCTGCGTCACCGGCTCTGCCCGGAAGCCGCGTATTTGTTTGTATCTCGAACGCACGGGTGGCCCTGGGAGGCAAGCTGACACCAACACGATTGTGCCCCTCCAGGGGTAAAGAGGCCGCATCTAGGGAGGCGAACCGGCCAGCCCCAGCAGCTCCTGACAACTCATGAGGGACTTGTAGGTGCCATCGTCATTCCCCTGCCCCGTCCTTGCTGCTGTGCTTGAAGTTGCGGCGCGGATTGACTGCAGTACCTAGACCCCGTTGAGCACCGAAATCACGCATTGCTTTCCCGTGGCAAGAAGCTAGAATGGCGCCGCTGCCGGTCTGCCACGGGTGAGCATGAAGAATAAGTTGGCAAGCGGCAGAAACGGCAAACGTACGTCAAATCATTAGGGGAAGCAAAATGCAGAGACTATGGCGAGAGGAAAAGCACAGAATAGATGTTTCGCGAATGGCCATTGCACTGGTGATAGCCGTGATGCTGACCTGTGAATGCACAGCGGCCACGGTGAAAGAAAGCCACCCCGGCAAGATCGCGTTTCCTTGCAAGCGGATCGGCAATATTGACAGGGTTCGTTTCAACGAACCGTCAGGGGTCGTGTTTCATTCACAACGTGGAACACTCTTCGTCGTCGGCGACAACGGTGACATCTGTGAAATCAAAACCGATGGGACCATGGTGAAGCAGAAACGCATCCGCCGCGCCGATTTCGAGGGAGTGACGTACAATCCCGCCACCGGTCTCCTGTACGTCGCGGTCGAGGGTGAGGAGAAGATAATCGAGCTCAATCCCGATAGCTTTGAGGTGCTGAGGGAGTTCTCGATCGCCAGAACTTTCGGGGAACGTACGCTTCTAAAGGCGGGTGGGCAAGGGATCGAGGCCATCACGTTCGTGCCAGATTCAAATCATCCCGAGGGAGGGACGTTCTACGTTGCCAACCAAAGCTTCAGCCTGGAAAACCAGGAGGACGTTTCCGCCATACTCGAGATCGAGGTGCCTCTCAAAAGCAAGTCTCAAGCTAGCGGGAGTGCGAAAATAGTCAAGTACTTCTGCCCTGGCGTAATCGATCTCTCCGGGCTCCACTTTGACAAGAGAACTGGACATCTGTTTGTCATAAGCGATGCCACAAACGGGGTCTTCGAGTTAACCACCGCGGGGGAACTTCTGAGTTCGTGGGCACTCCCGGGCGAAAATCAGGAGGGAATAGCTGTGGATGACGAAGGCTTTCTGTACATAGCCCAGGATTCGGGTGGCGTTATCAAGCTCAAGTGGAATCGAGGAGAGCAGGTGTTGCCCCCGCCATGAAAGCCCCCCCTTCCTGTCCTTCAAGTTGCGGCGATGACAGTCCGCGACCTCTAGGGGCAAGTGAAGCTGCTGTCTGCGCGGCCCCATCGATCCCCACGAAATGAGTGCTTGGAAAAAACGGCCGCAGCTTCTATGATGCTACGCAGCTAGGTGGAAGACAGGAAGACTCTACGGTGGGAGCACAACAATTCTGTCAAGGAGGAGCCATGCCTTTGAAAGTATTTCCGATTTGCATAATCGCAGTGTCGTTTCTCATGTGTGAAATGGGCGTGTCGTTGGGAGCCGAAGAGGAGCCGCTCGTCGTAGAGACCAAACACGGGCGAGTGCGCGGCAAGCGCGTCGGCAAAGCGGATGTTTTTCTGGGGATTCCGTTTGCACAGCCGCCTATCGGCGACCTCCGCTGGAGGCCGCCAGTCGATCCCAAGCCCTGGACTGGCGTGCGCGACGCAACAAGTTACGCCATTCCCGCCACACAGCGCATTCCCAACCCTTCAGGAATGCGGGAGGCGAGTGAGGACTGCCTCTACCTGAACGTCTTCACGCCCGTCAAAAGGAGCGCCGATGCGCCTCTCCCCGCGATGGTTTTCCTCCACGGCGGCAGCAACGTCCAGGGCAGTGCCAACATGTGGACGTCACGTGTTGAGGACCTGTTAGTAGGCCAACGCAACAACATCGTACTGGTAACTCCTCAGTTCCGTCTCGGTGTGCTCGGGTTCCTCGCCCATCCGGCGCTCACGGCGGAGAGCGAACAGCACAGTTCGGGGAACTACGGCTTCCTGGATCAGATTGCTGCGCTGCGTTGGGTCCAACAGAACATCAAACAGTTCGGCGGCGATCCCACGCGAGTCACCGTATTCGGCTCCTCCTCGGGATCTATCGACACGGGCTCCCTTGTGGCGTCGCCGCTTGCCCGTGGGCTTTTTCACCGCGCCATTATGCAGAGCTGGCCGATGGCTGCGCCGAAATTGGCCGAGCGAGAGAAGAATCAAGGGCTCGTCATCGCCGAAGAGGCCGGTGTTAGTGATGCCAAGGATGTCGCCGCAGCCCTTCGGGCCCTCTCCTGGCAAGAGCTCATCAAAATCCAGACCAAGCTTGGCAAGAGCCGTGCGGGGCGGGGCTTTAATCCGACGGTGGACGGATGGGCCCTTCTTGATGATCCGCTAGAGGTCGTCCGTGCCGGGAAGCATAATCATGTCCCCTTCATGATCGGCGCCCAGTTACAGGACATTCGAGCCTGGGTGAAACAACCGATGGAGACCGAGGAGGACTTTCACTCGGCCATCACCAAGCTTCTAAGCGATCGCGTTGCCGAAAAGGATATTGAAGAG
>CAZUUK010000087.1:12525-13447 GCA_964622675.1 uncultured Planctomycetota bacterium
AGCACGTTACCGATGAGGAGATGGACGAGCACATCAAGAGGCTGAGCGAGCTTTACCCGGTGAAAGAGCACGAGAACTTCTTCTGGGCCTATGTGGACTTGCTGAACGACTTCGTGCACATCAGCCCCGACCGCCGGATCGCCGCTGCAATGGCCGCGAACCAGGACGAGCCGGTCTACTGGTACGTGTTCTCCCAGGCGCTGGCGGGCGAATACGCCAAGTACGGTGCCGATCACCCGCTGATTGGCACGTACTTCTTCCAGTTGATCCGTATTGGCCGGCTTCCCCCCTGGTACCAGGGACGGCAGAAGTACGCGCCGACGAAGGAAGACCTGGAGTTGGCCGATATCGTCCTCGACTACTGGACCTCGTTTGCTGCAAACGGTCACATGGATGGCGTATCATCGCCGCCTTGGCCGCGGTTCACCCCGGACCGGAACACGGCCCAGATCATCCGCGTTCCTGTTGAATCGCGTGCCGGATACAAGGCTGAGCAGTGCACCTATTGGGACAAACTTCTGGAGGGAAGAAATCAGAAGTAACCCGTTCGTGAAAGCGGCAGGCCACTGCTTCAAAAGACGTGCCTCCCAGAGATTTGGTCCGTCCTGCGCTGCTTGGATTTGCGTCGAGCGCCCGGAGCCCCCAAACCCCCCGGCCTTGTTGCGGTGCTTGAAGTCGCTGGGATGGTCACGTAAGATCTGCGGCCGTCATTCAACTAGGTTAGAGGCACGTCCGTGTGACGCGGATGTGATTTTCGATGGGCACAGCAATCTTGCACATAACGAAGCTGGAACTCTGGGAACGTGCCCAGCAGGAGGGAAGCTAGCAGGCTGGCACGTTGGCCTCACACGGGTTCATCCATTGCTCAAAGCCCGATCAGGTCATCGGGGTAGCCAACTTTCTTTTCCGAGGCCAGCGGGAC
>CAZUUK010000088.1:0-11735 GCA_964622675.1 uncultured Planctomycetota bacterium
GGAAAGATGAAACTCGCTGAACGCCTCCGCCTTCCCATCGTAACCCTCATTGACACAGCCGGCGCCTATCCCGGCGTCGGCACCGAAGAGCGCGGCGTCGCGTACGCTATCGCAGTAAACATCATGGAAATGGGCCGCCTGCGCACCCCTATCCTCTGCTTCGTAATAGGGGAGGGCGGCAGCGGCGGCGCTATGGGTATCGGCGTCGGCGACGGACTCTCCATCCTGGAAAACGCCTACTACTCCGTCATCCCTCCCGAGGGTTGCTCCGCCATCTTATGGAAGACTGCCGCACGCAAAGAGGAAGCTGCCTCGGCCCTCAAACTCACTCCCGCCGACCTCCTCCGCCTCGGCATCGTGGACCAAGTCATCCCCGAACCAACCGGCGGCGCACACCGCCACCCCGAAGAAACTGCTCAAACTCTCAAAGCCGCCATCCTGAGACAGATTGCCGAAACCGGCTCCACTCCTGTCGACAAACTCCTCCGCAGGCGCTACGAGAAACTCCGAAATCTCAATTCCTTCACCACGGCCGGCTCCGAACCAAATTCTTGACACGGGCTTGCGCCGCGAGTATTCTTGAAATCTACGGTAGTGCTTATTGGGGGTGAAAATTGGCCGCGAGAGGTCACCGAGAGCTTTTCGAGGTCTTCCGTCCATCAGATGGGAAGAAGGATACGCCTCCCAGAGAGGCTCCTTCCCCGCCTCCCCCGCCTCCGCCCAGCCCTGAACCCCCTCCTCCGCGCCCCCCCCGGCCAGGCGCGCCGAAGAAAACACTCTGGGAGGAACTTGCCTCCACCCGTCCCGGCCAGGTCACCTTCACGCTCAGTCACACCACCATACTCATCGCCGTCGTGGTATTCGTCGCCCTCCTCGCCATTGCCTATGCCCTCGGCAGGAGATCCGCTCGCAACTACTACATTGCCCAGGGGCTCCTCAAGATCGTGGAGACTACGGCTCCCTCTCCGGCTCCCCTTCCCCCCGACCGCACCGGCGAGGAAGCCCCCGCAGCTACGCTGACCTCCGGCTACGCCGTTCAGCTAATAACCTACGAGAAACCCAAGTGGACTGACCAGGCGAAGAAGCTCGTCAACACCCTTCGGGCCCAGGGCTATCCGAGCTTCGCGAGCGAGCTAAAAGACCACATCGTTGTCTACGTGGGGCTCTTTGCAACCCGCGAGGAGGCCGAGAAGCATGAAGAGACGTTCCGCACCTACAAGGTCAACGGCCAGGAGCCGTTTCGCGACTGCAGGGCAGTCCCGATCAAACTAAAGCAGTGATCTTTCAGGAGGTCCGATCCAAATGTCGCTTCACAAGAGCCTTTCCTACAGAATATCCAAGACCGGGCGCAGAAATGTACTCACCCGAAGGGAACGCGTGGACATCCTATCGGCTACCGGCAAACTCTCGGAAAAGGATTCCGTCTTCGGCCTGCCCAAGGTGAAACCGTCGGCGCGTCGGCTCGTCTTCCGCCGCGCTTCTCGCGCCGCCTCCGAGGAAACCCCTGCGGAAGGCTAGACGCTTGCCTTCTCCCCTTGCTCTCGAGGTGCCCCTGTGGCCGAGAAATTCCCCCAAGTCGCCCAGCGAATGTCCCGCATTGACGCCTCCGGCATCAGGAAGGTCTTCGACCTCGCCCAGCACATCGAAGACCCTATAAACCTCAGCATCGGCCAGCCGCACTTCGACATCCCCGACGCCGTGAAGGAAGCCGGCATAGCCGCCGCACGCGAGGGCTTCAACTCCTACACGCAGACCCAGGGCATCGCCGAGCTACGCGACGCCATTCGCGCTCACCTCGCTTCCCGCGGACTGCACCCTCAGGACGTCCTCGTCACCTCCGGTTGCTCGGGCTCCCTCGTTCTTGCTATATTCGCCCTCGTCAATCCCGGCGACGAAGTTCTTATTCCCGACCCCTACTTCGTCATGTACAAACATCTCGCCAACCTCATGGGCGGCAAGGTCGTGTTCGTGGACACCTACCCCGACTTCCAGCTAACCGCCGATCGCATTCGCCCGTACCTTACCGGCCGCTCGAAACTTCTCATTCTCAACAGCCCCTGCAATCCGACGGGCGCCGTCTATTCCGAGGACGACCTCCGTTCAATCGCCGCCCTCGCCGACGAGCGCGGCCTCTTTATCCTCTCCGACGAAGTCTACCGAACCTTCTCCTTCGACGGCCCCAGCCCCAGCGTCGCCTCCTTCACCGAAAACGTGCTCATCTGCGACGGATTCTCCAAGTCCCACGGAATGACCGGCTGGCGCATAGGCTTCGCCGCCGGCCCCACTCATCTCGTCCAGGAGATGGCCAAGCTTCAGCAATTCAGCTTCGTCTGCGCTCCATCCATCGCACAAAAAGCCGCCCTCGTCGCTCTCACGCAGGAGGACCCGACCCCCCGCATCGAAGAATACAGACGCAAGCGCGACCGCATCTACACCGGCCTCAAAGGCCGCTACGACGTCCAAAAGCCGCGCGGCGCTTTCTACCTCTTCCCCAAAGTCCCCGACGGCTACACCGACCAGGAATTCGTCGCCCGGGCTATCGAGCGAAATCTCCTCATCATTCCCGGCAGCGTCTTCTCGGAGAAAAGCACCCACTTCCGCATCTCCTTCGCCGCCCCCGACGAGACCATCGGAAGAGGCATTGAGGTGCTTAACTCCTTATGATCGCTCGCCGCGGGGGGGGACGCTCTCTCGACTTGCTGCGAGTGGCGCTCTCGCCGGTGATGCCCATGCAATCTTCCCCGTTGCCGCCGCCCTTGCCGGCTGTTACTATATTTTCGCATCTGTACCTGAGGGGGGTTTTCCGCCTTCCGCGAAGCGGAGAAATTCTGCGTCCTCGCACGCAGCCTTACGCAGCTTGCAACCGACTATGAAGAACGACGAACCTAGCGAAAAATATCCCGAAGGCCTCTGTCGGAAATGCGGCCTCTGCTGCCACGCCAAAATAATCGTCGGCGATGAGGTCTTCATAATGGACGAGTACTGCCCCTATCTCGACCCCATGACGAATCTCTGTACCGTCTATCCTGACCGCCACGAAGTGAACCCGCAGTGCCTCACCGTCAAAGAGGGCATAAGGGCTCGAGCCTTCCCAGCCGACTGCCCCTACGTTTCCGGCGTTCCCAACTACCGCCCGCCTAAGGTAAACTGGTCCCTTCAAGACATCGAGCTCGCAAGAAAGAAACAACCAGAGAAAGGTGCCAAATGATCGGGCGTCTCACGCTTGCGCTGCAGCGCATCGGTGCCCTCTTTGGGCTTCAGCCGAAGAAACGCCGCAAGAAAAAGCTTAAATCAAAGTCGCTGCCCCCTCGGAGTACATCGCGAAAAAAGGCCGGGCGGAACAAAGGCAAATAAGGAGAAGTGTGATGGCTTATCTTCTCGGCATAGACGTCGGAACCACCGGCACGAAGGCGCTCATCTGCGACGAAAACGGAACGATTCTTGCCTCGGAAACCGCCGAGCACCCCTCCTACCATCCCAAACCCCTCTGGTCCGAGCAGAACCCCGAAGACTGGTGGAAAAGCACCGTCCAGTCCGTCAAAAAGGCCCTCGCAAAAGCCGGCATCAACGGCAGTGAAATCTCTTCAATGGGCCTTTCCGGCCAGATGCACGGCGCGGTATTCCTCGATAAAGCCAATAAGGTCCTCCGCCCCGCTATCCTCTGGAACGACCAGCGCACCGGAGAAGAATGCGATGAAATGACCAGCCTCGTCGGGAGAAAGCGCCTCCTTGAGCTTACCTGCAACCCCGCCCTTACCGGCTTCACCGCGCCCAAAATCCTCTGGGTAAGAAAGCACGAGCCGCAGATCTACGACAAGGCCGCCAGGATTCTCCTTCCAAAGGACTACATCCGCTTCCGCCTCACCGGCGCCTTCGCTACCGAGGTCTCCGACGCCTCCGGCATGCTCCTCCTGGATGTCCCGAACCGCCGCTGGTCTTCCGAAGTGCTCTCCGCCTTGCAGATCGACATCTCTCTCTTGCCCGAATGCTACGAATCCCCCGAAGTCTCCGGCAAGCTCACCAAAGACGCCGCAAACACCCTCGGCCTCGCCCCCGAAACGCCCGTAGTCGGCGGCGGCGGCGACCAAGCCGCAGGCGCCGTCGGCAACGGCATCGTGGAGCGCGGCGTCATCTCCGCAACCCTCGGCACCTCCGGCGTCGTCTTCGCCTTCTCCGAAAAAGTCCAGCTCGCCCCCCGCGGCCGCGTCCACACCTTCTGCCACGCCGTCCCCGGGAAATGGCACGTCATGGGCGTCATGCTAGCCGCCGGCGGCTCCTTCCAATGGTACCGCAACAACATGGCCGACGCCGAGAAGCAGGAAGCCCAGCGCCGCGGCTGCGACCCCTACGAGGTCCTCTGCGAAATCGCCGAAAAGGCCGAGCCCGGCTGCGAAGGACTTCTCTTCCTTCCCTACCTCACCGGCGAGCGCACCCCTCACGCCGACCCGAACGCTCGCGGCGGATGGATCGGCCTCACCGCGCGCCACACCAAGAGCCACATAATCCGCTCCCTTCTCGAAGGCGTCACCTACGGCATGCGCGACTCCCTCGAAATAATCCGCTCCATGGGCGTCCCCATCGAAGAGATCCGCGTCTCCGGCGGCGGCGCGCAAAGCCCCTTCTGGCGGCAGATGCAGGCCGACGTTTATGAACACCCCGTCTGCACAATCAACGCAACCGAGGGCCCCGCTTTCGGCGTCGCATTACTCGGCGGCGTCGGCACCGGCGTCTTTGGCTCCGTCGAAGAAGCCTGCGAAGCCACCATAAAGATCACCTCGACCACCGAAGTCAATCCCGCCAGCTCCCGCATCTACAGCCGCTACTACCCGATCTACCAGAGCCTCTACGTCGCCTTGAAAGACAGGTTCAAGGAGATCTCCGAAGCCGTCACCTCGTGATCCGACGACGGCAAAAGCCCGCCGCGCTCCAGCGGCCCTCGAGCAGGCGGCGCAATTATCGTCCCAGCTTCAAGCACGGCAAGAAGGACGCGTTTTTTGGATGGGCCGGGCGGCGGGTGGGCGCCGTTCGCGCGCGAAAACCCATGCCAGTTACTCAGCAGCAAATAGGCCTCGGCCTTCGTCAACTCGGGCTGGAGAACCAGCGCGTCGCGGTGCATTCTTCCCTTTCGTCGTTTGGGCAGGTTCAAGGCGGCGCCAAGGCCGTTATTGGTGCCCTCCTTGAAGTCTGCGAGCTCGTATTGATGCCAGCCTTCAGCAGCATTGGCCGCACGGGCCCGCCGCAGGGCGACCGCCCGATGCAGAACGGCGTGGACTATGGCCACTTCGAGAGCATCTTGCCGAAAGAGAAACTCAAGGCCTTTGACCCGGAAAGGTTCGGCAATGACTCGCAAATCAACCAGAGCTTGGGGATACTGCCAAGGGTGTTCCTCACCGTCCCGGGCACATTGCGAAGCAAACACCCTTCGGTATCCTGGGGCGCAAATGGAGATCAGCCGGAGTTCTACACCGTCCCGCATCCGCCGAATGACCCGAACTCGCCGCTCAAACGGTTGGCCGAACGGCGCGGCTATGTTCTGCTGCTGGGTGTCGCATTGTCTTCGTGTAGCGCGCTGCATCTCGCCGAGGAGCTGGCCGGCCGCCGTCCGTTTATACGCTGGGCGCTCTACCCTGGCGGAGCTATCCGCCGTGTGAGGGAATACGGATGCAGCAACGGCTTCGTGAACCTCGAGGAGCAACTTGGGCATTTGGCGAGATCCGTTTTCATAGGTAGCTGCAGAGCAAGGGCCTATCATGTCAGAGAACTAGCTGATCGGGCAGCAGAGCTCATAAGACGAAAGCCGCAGCTCACGATTTGCCGAAAGCGCTGCCAGCGGTGTCTCGACGCCGTCGAAGGCGGCCCGATAGAATCTGGCGAACACGGCGCTTCAAAGCACGCCTGACTCCGCTGCTCCGCCTATTTGAACACGATGTCCTTGGTGTGCTCGTTCACCTGGACCTCGGGGGAGTCCTCGGAAAGGCGCTGCCCGTAGCGTAGCAAGTGGTCGAAGGTCACGCCTTCAACTGCGTGCTCGGCGTCGCAGCCCCAGACCCGGATGAGCCCGAGAGGCCCCTGGCGATGTCCGGTGACAACGAGGTCCTTGAAGACGACGTTTCGCACCATGCCGGGAGTCTTCTTCCGCCTGACCCACCGGGTGGGCGCGGGGTAGATCTCGATGAGCTGGCGCTGGCCCTCGCCGTTGACGCGGATGTTCTCAAAGCGGACATTTTCCATCAGCATCTCCTCCGCCGGCTGAACCGTCGCCAGCCAAGGGCCGTCCCAATGCAGCACGTCTATGTCCGTGAAGGAGAGGTTCCGCATGGCCTCCGCCCAGGACTCGCAGCCGAGCCGCCAGATGTGCGCCCGGTCGGTCCAGAGAACGCACCGGGTTACCTGCAGATCGTCCACGGCCATGCCGTCGAGCTGCGGATCGAGCTCGGGCCAGCCGTTGCCTTTGGCAGTGATGGAGTCGTCATCGGATCGGATGAAGCAGTCCTCGATCAGCACGTGCTGGGAGTTCACGGTGCCGATTCCGTCGTTGTTCTCACATCGGGCGCTGCAGATCTTGACGTTCTTGATGTGGACGTTCGTGGAGCCCTCGATCACTAGGTTCCATCCCCACGAATCCTTCAGGATGACGCCGCTCACCCGGACGTTCTTGCAGTTGCGCAGGCAAATGGGGTTTGAACTTGGCCCTTTGAGGTGCTCCCAATCCAACCCTTCGATGATTCCGCGGCCGGCGATCCGGATGTAGGAGCCCCGGGCGAGAACCCCGCCCCTCACGATGGCGCCGCCGGCGATGTAGAGGGTCTCGCCGCTGCCCAGAAGGATCTCGCCCGGCTTGTGAACGCCCGGCCCGAAGTACTTCACGCCCGGGTCGCCCGGTTTGGGAGGATCCACCTCGATCGGGTTGGCGAAAAGAAGCAGCGGACCGTTCTTGGCGTCCGGCTCGATGGAAAGCTGGCAGGGCTCGGCCAGATTGAAGGACAGGGCGCTGCCCTCGACCCGCGCCCGGATGCCCCGCGACTCCGGAAGGATCCGGACCCGGTCAAGCGGTTTCCGGGCCTCGACCGTCACGTTAACCGGCGCCCGCATGTCAAAGTAGGCGAACGAGTACGGCCCCCCGAACGACCGGCCGGAATAGATGAAGTCCGGCTCATACACCGGCGCGAGGTACACGTCCACGGGCTTACCTTCGACCGAAACGGAGTACTGGTCCGAGAGAACCGCCCCCTCCGGGGCGGGGTAGGTGACCACAGTCTGCTTGCTCGCGCGGTCGGCCCCTCTCGTCTGCGGCCGGGCCGGGGCGGAGTCCCCGTTGGCCCACGCGCAGCTCGCCCAGCCGATCGCCGCCGCGGCCGCGAGCACCCACTCCGTCGCGTTCAAATGCACTCTCATCCAACGCTCCCTCTGTGGGGATTGCTTGGGCGAGCCCGCTCCCACGCCCCCGCTCGTGCGGATCCTAATCCTATGGCGATCTTCGTCCCGACGTCAACTGTCCCCTTTCCCGGTGCTTCCGCCCCAGCGTGTTGCTCATTTCCATCTAGCTGCCAACCATGATACAATCGCGGCCGCTCTTGCCAGGCACGGCAACAAGGAGGGGCTTTGCGGGAGGCAGAGCCTTTTCATTACTTGTCCGAAGACCGTATAATCCACAGTCACGCTTTGAGGAGAATAGAATATGAAGCAGCTTCTACTTGGCACTGCTCTGGTTATCGGTTGCTCAACCGGAATTCTATGTCATGGGGCGGAAAACGCGTCCCAGAAAGCTGAGGCCCCTGTGAGAGCGCGCATCGCTCAGAGAACATTCCCTTCCGTCTTCCAGGCATGGAATCGTGCCGACAATTTGCCGGACGAGGACGATATGACAACCGCGGCGCGGCATGACCTGATTTTTCACGTCGCAAACTTCTTTGGACTCAAATGGCACCATAAGTACGAAGGTCTGGCCTGGAGGTTCACCCCGGAAAGCATAGCTCGAGGACTGGAGAAACGGCGGAAGCTCCTCGAGCTCAACCCGAACATGATTCTCATAATGGAGATCCGCTACCGCGATGCCGCCAAGACCTTCCTCCCGGAAGGGTACAAGTGGTGGAAGCGTGACAGCCAGGGAAACCTTGTGACCGGATGGGAAGAGGGCGACCATCTCCAACTCGACTTCTCAAACCCCGAGTACCGCGAGATTGTCGCCCATAAGGCCGAAGCCGCCATGAAAAGCGGCGTAGTGGACGGCATCATGCTGGACTGGTGGCAAGACGACGACGACAGACTTGCGTTAGTCAAAGCCATTCGGGGCCGCATCGGTGAGGATGCCCTGATTCTGGTTAACACCAATGACCGCAAGACCCCTAAGACAGGGCCATTCGTCAATGGCTACTTCATGGAGTGCTACCGCTCGAAGACGCCGGAGGACTGGGCACGCATTGCCGACACCCTGTCCTGGGCGGCGAAGAACCTCCGCGAACCGCGCATTAACTGCTTGGAGACCTGGTTCCACAAGTCCAGAGAAGATCTCAATCTTATGCGCGCGACAACCACGCTCTCCCTCACCCTGTCAAACGGCTACTGCCTCTTCTCCGATCCCAATCCATTGCCCGTTCCGGATCATCTCCACAATTGGTACGACTTCTGGGAGGCAGACCTGGGCAAGCCGCTAGGGGAGGGGAAGGAACGAGCTGACGGAAGCATCCTCCGCGAGTTCACCAACGGAGCCGCCTTATACAACCCGATGGGGAACGTCCCGGTTTCCGTCTTCTTTGAAGAACCGCGGAGGAGCGCGGCCACAGGTAAACGGTCAAAGGAACACTCGCTGAAGCCTGCAGATGGCAACATCTATCTGAAGCAGCTCACCCATGAGCCGGTCGACGAGACGCCTCGTGAATAACCTGTGCCAGTCTTTTTCTCGGCAGACGGTTGCGGGCAGCTCGGCAGGAGTTAGCGCCGGGAGTACCGTAGAGAACACAATGTGCAGCATGACCTTTTTGGCTCTTATGCTCGCGGCGACGTTCGCCATCGTGACGCCTGCCTCCGGTTATGAGGTTTTCACGACCCGCGTCTCGGTCTGCCTGAACGGCGACTGGCAGCGGCACGACGGTGGAGACGCTGCCACCGTTCCGGCCGACGGATGGAAGACGGTTCGCGTTCCGGAAGCACCCGATGACGTCGCCGAAGGGTCGGCGTGGTTCAGGCTGGACTTCGAGATACCGAAGGAGTTCGCCGCCGCGGACAAACGGATACTCATCCGGTTTGTGCGAGTCAGGCACTACGCGCGGGTTTTTCTGAACGGACGCGTCTGCGGCGAGAACTTCGGTGCGCGTGCGCCGTTCGAGATCGATGTCACCGACGCCGCGAAAGCGGGGCAGTCCAACCGCCTCGACGTATGGGTCCACAACTCAAGTGGTGCCTACGCCATGAAGGGCAAGTCCTTCACCGACGCGGACATCGAGGTCCTGAAACGCCTCTCTACGACCGAGCTTTACCAGAAAGTGGCAACAATAGCCGAGGACGTGTTCCTCCTCTCGCGCCCGGCACTGCACGTCTCTGACGTACTCGTCATCCCGTCCGTTCGCGAGCGGAAACTCGACGTCAGGTGCACGGTGCGCAATGATGCGAAGAAGAGCCGGTCGGTGAAGCTGCGCAACGCCGCATACCTGGAGGGCTCGGTAGTGCTTTCGCTTCCGGACAGAAGCCTTACACTGGATGCAGGAGAAGAGAAAACGCTCCTCGTGTCGGCACCGTGGCGGGATCCAAAGCTCTGGGGCTTCGGAGATTACGGAGACCCCGTTCTGTATCACCTCGAAACCACCCTCGAGGACGACGAGGCGGGAACGGTTGACCGGCTGGTTAGTCGCTTCGGGTTCCGGGAAGTGTGGACCGACCGGGACAAGATTATGATGAACGGCAGGCCGCTGCGGCTTCTCGCTTACTGGCAACCTGAGGGGTCCGGACGGAGTCTCTGGACGCTGCGCATGTCGGCGGTCCAGGCATCGGGCTGCAACGCTATTCACAACCACGCCGAACAGCGAGAGCCATCGTACTACGATGTGGCGGATGAGATGGGAATCCTTGTGTGGGACGCCAATTTCTGCGGCGGACCGCTCGGCACCACGAGGAACATGGTGACGGATCGCGTCTTTCCGGACGTCCAGGCCGAACTCGTCAGACAGTGGCCGCTCTGGGCGAAGGTCGTGGGTAATCACCCGAGCGTCGTCATGGTCATGGTCGGCTGTCTAATCCACCAGGACTCCAACATTGCGATGGCGAAGGCGTACCGGACGTACGACCCGACCAGGCCCCTGCAGGCCAACGGCGCGATGGCAGATGCGCCGCTTGACCTCGCGGCATACACCTCGCACTTCACCATGTTCGAACCGGAGCACTGGGGCGACATCAGAACGTCGTATGAACGCTGGGGCAGCAACCGGCGAAGGCGGGCGGACGGCACAGTCGTTCCCCTCGTCAACTCAGAGTGCTGGTATGATGCCGGTCGGAAAAACGAGGAGACGGGGCGATGGGAGCCCGCGCCGGAAGAGCAGGTCGCCAAGGCCACCGAGGAGGCCATGGATTGGCTCGGAAAGAAGCCGATTGCGGGCCTCAACCTCTACGGCCAGCAGGCATTTCGTCCCTTCTCGGACAGAGGCGGGGTCCGCCGGGCTTTTTGGCCAAGCCGGTCCGGGCTCGGGCGGCACTCGGAGACCGGCACGACCGGAGGGTTCGAGTGGGCGGGACCCGACTACGTAAACTACTGGAATCCATCGAAACCGCCGTGGCAGGCCAGCGCGACCTTCCATGCTCAGAAACGCGCTTCGAAGCGCTTCCTCGGCTACCAAGTGCCAGTGGCGACAACCCAGCGTCCAACTGTCCTTGTCAGGGTCGTGCGTGGAAACGAGGCCGTTCCCGATGCATACGTCTACGCCGTTCCGGTAAAGGGCACCACCTCGGATACGTTTGGCATGCGCACCGATGTCGCGGGGACAGCGTGGTTTGAGCTGCGCGACCCCGGTACCTGGCGATTCCTCGTGATGGAGAAAGACACATGGAACCAGGTGGACGTCGAGGCGCCACTTCAGCCGCTGGATATCGGCAGAGGCGGGCTGGGCACGATTATCGAAGCCCGGCTTGACATCACTGACTGAGCAGCGGGTACCGAGCCCCCGGGAAAATCCCGGCGGCCGGCGTCTCCCGAGGACTCCGTCCGAGTGCCTGTACGTGACAGGCCCCCATCCCGGCCATCGCCACAGATGGCAGACAGCCACCGCCAAAACTTTAGGCAGAGCAACAAGGAGGGAGGTAGGGGAGGGGAAGGCGCGGGCGGCGAACTCCTTGGGAGTCGGCGCCTCGTAGTACTCCTGCATGCCGACGCCGGGCTTCTGCCAGGTTTCCCAGAGGACAGGGCGCGCAGGCACAGGGTCCCCGGGAGCAGAGGTTTGCTCCGTCAGGTCACAGGGCGCGCCAGGACGTCAGCGGCCACCTGCAACCGTCGTGATATCCGGGACTGCGTTGCTACGGCACCATCGTAGTACGAGGTGATCATCTCATCTGTCCAGTCACCGCCGAGATAACCTTCAACCAGGAATCCCCAGTTGTGTATCGGATCGTTTAGGATCGGCAAGAGAGCGGTTTCGTCGGAGGATAGTGGCGCCGCGTTATGGTATGCTGCCAATGCGCGTGCCAGATCCTCATCGCTTCCGCCCATGACCCACGCCAGGTGTCCCACATCTTGGAAGATCCGCGGCCCC